>CAKZZK010000155.1 GCA_937885235.1 uncultured Treponema sp. | reverse complement strand
TGTCCTCCGCGCGCGCCGTGCAGCTTTCAAGCTTTGCCGTCACCGTTTTATATGCATCGCGGTATGCCCCGCAGTCCTGCTGCAGTTTGCTGAGGGATGCCCTGTCCATTGCCGCCGCCAGAACTGCTTCTTCATCGGCAAAGTGCGAGACCGAAAGCGCTTCCACAAGGGCCCCCTGCATCTTTTCGCAGTCATCTTGCAGGGAAGCGATAGTCGCCCGCAGCGTTTCAAGCCGTGCACGGATTGCGGAATGATCCTGCTCCGCTGCCCTGAGCGATTTTTCGTAGCCTGCAATTTCCACGCTGAGCCTTTCATTCTGGGCAAGCAATTCATCCCGCTCCTTACTGAGCGTTGCGATGTCTCTGGAAATATCACCGCTGAGCGTTGTATATGCAGCCCTGCGGCTATCAAGTAAGCTTATGGCGTTCTGCACCGCTTGCTGTGTGCGCTGTATGCTGCCTGCTGTGGTGAAAAAGCCTTCGGGAACGCTTGTCGTTTTGTCCGATGCAGGCTGTGCGGCGAGGTCTAAGCCTTCTTTCTTTCCCGCGTCTTCGAGCTGACTGATGAACTGCTCCAGTGCCGACTGTAGTCTGGCAAGAGTTTCTTTCTCTTCATTCAGGCTGTGTATTTCCCTCTCAAAGGCCTCTTTCGCTTTTTGTTGAACCTTCAGGAGCTTGCCGTAGTCGGTGCCGCTCCTTGCAAAAAGCGCGGGGGCGGGGTGGTGGACTGAACCGCAGACTGGGCAGGGGCTGCCTTCCTGTAGCTTGCGGGCAAGAGCTGCGGCGGCATTCTTGTCTTTTTCTTCTTGCTCCGCGGCTTTGATGTCCTCCATTGCTTTTTCCGCTTCTGCGGCGAGGGCTTCTTTTTCAGCGATATGCTGTGTGCAGACTTCTAGCGCTGCTTGTGTTTTTGCGCTCTCCGGTACGAGCGAGTGATACAGGCTTGCGATGCGGGCTTGTGCTTCTTCCAGCTGTCTTTTTGCTTCCTGCACTTGGGAGGCTTTCGCAATCTGCGTCTGCAAATCATGGCAGCGGATGCGCTCTTTTTCCAGAGTGGCGGATTTCTCATCGAATTCCTGTCGCTGCTTTTCAAGGTCGGTGAGCCTTTCCTGCAAGCTTTGAGCTTTTTGTTCTGTCAGGGCGCAGTCAGCTTCGGTGCTTTGCAGCCTTTGCCGGGCAGCGTTCCGTGCCTGTATGCGCTCTGCAAGGGGCAGAGCTTCCTGGGCAAGTACAATCCGCTGCTCGTCCTGTTCAATCTGGGGCTTCCTCTGTTCAAGCAGCTCTTTCTGTTCGTGGAGGCGTTTTGCTTCTTTTGCGGAAGCGAGCTGAGCCTCTGTCTTTGTGTATTCTGCCGCAAGGCGTTCCAGCTCTTTTGTGTAACCCGCGAGCCGTTCCTGCGCTTCCTGCAATGTGGCGGCAAGTTCTGAAAGCCGTCTGTCGGCGGCGTCCTTGTCATAATCCCTCTGCTCATTTGCAAGGTTTTTTTCCGCAAGGTCTATCTCCTGCTTTGCCGCTTTGTAATTTTCTTCTATTATATTGCGCAACGCTGTATAGAACTTGATGGGGAAAAGCTTTGAAAGCGTCTGCCGTCTGTTTTCTGGTGTCTGTTTCAGAAATTCGGCAAATTCCCCCTGAGGCAGCACCACCACCTTGGAAAAATCATCTTTACCGAGCCCGATGAGCTTAGCAAGCTTGTCCGTCAGCTCCTTTGCCGTGCCGGGGAACAGCTCCCAGTTCTCTGTCTTTTCGTTGTATGCTGACAGCTCCATCTTTGGCGTGGTTGATTTCAGCACGCCTGTCCTTGTCTTGTGGAGAACAGCGACCGTGCGGTGCACCCGATAGCGGCGTTCATTGAGCACAAAACTGAAATCTACAAATCCTTCGTCTTCCTCTTCCGCATAATCGCTGTGTAGGTGGATTTTCCCTGTCTTGATGCTGTCGGAGCCGGAGAGGTCGCCGTAGAGCGCGTATGTCATGGCATCAAAGATGGTGGTCTTGCCGCTGCCTGTCTTTCCCGTAATCAGGAACATGTCGCCCAGAGCGCTAAAGTTTATTGTCTCATCGCGGAAGGGACCTATGTTGTGCAGTGTCAGTGAAAGTGGTTTCATCTCTTTTAGTCCTCGCAGCTTTTTGCATATTCCATATAGAGGGAAATCTCGTCCTTGACAAGTTCCTCATTTTCTTTGAGATAGTCTGCCCCGTAGAGGTCTTTGAGAAAGGAGCTGAATATCTGCTGCAGGGAATCTTTTCCCTGCGTGGAAAGGACGGCGCGGCGCTCGGCAAGGGAGGCATTTTCCTGCATACCGTCGATTTGCTCCGCATAGCCGAATGCGAGGATGCGGGGAAAGCGGGAGCGCAGTTTGAGCAGCGGGTTTTCAATCCTGTCCGTATCCGTGCAGATTGCCTGTATGTAGTCGTCTTTATAAACGTCGTAGGCATCGCTGCAGAGCAGGGACTGCATGCTGTCCTTGATGACCGTACAGCGGTGGAGGGCTTTGACGAAAATCTTTTCTGCTGAATAGGAGCCGTCTTTGTCGAGTGCCACGGAGAGCAGGTATTTTTCGCTTTTTGCCTCCTCAAAGGAGTAGCAGAGAGGGGCGCCTGAATAATAGGCGTGGGGACCTGCCTGCTGAAAGCTGTGGATATGGCCGAGCGCGGTGTAGGCGAAGGGGGCAAAGGCATCCGTCCCCACTTGGTCCGCGGTGCCTACGTAGCTGCGCTCTGATTCCGGCTTAGCCTTGCTCCCTGCGGCAAAGAGGTGGGCGCAGAGGAGCGCGGGAAGCTTTGGGTACTGCTGCCTGTGTGCGGCTGCTATGCGCTCGCAGGCGACAGACACAAGATCCTGCTGGCTCCTCAGCGGAAGCTCCTGCGCAGACTCATCCGCCGCTATGCTGCCGGGATTGAGGAAGGGCAGCTGGTACACGGCAACTCCCGCTATGATGACAGCTTCTGTCATGTGCTTTGCGTCGGTGCAGAGGTGGATGTTTTCCTGTGCCAGTATGTCCTGCACGAAGGAGAGCCGCTCGCTTGAATCGTGATTGCCTGAAAGCATAAAGATGTGCAGCGAAGGAAAACGTCTGTGCGTGTCCGAAAGAAAGCCCCCCAGCTGGCTGACTGATTCTGCAGGCGGCACTGCGCGGTCGTAGATGTCGCCGGGAATGATGAGCGCATCGTACGGGCTGCCAAGGCTTTCCGCCTTTGCAAGTTCCGCCATCACTTGCTGGAGAAAGTAAGCCTGATCATCGTAGAGGCTCTGCCCGAAAAAAGTCTTGCCAAGGTGCCAATCGCTTGTCTGGAGGAATTTCATGATGACAGTATAGCATTTATGTATGAAGGCTGTTGCACTGAAGTCAATTTCCATATCTGTTGACATCTCCTCATCTTTATGCTAAAATCTATATCCTATAAAGAGGTAGAATGATGATATTCCCACTTGAAGAGCTTGTGAAGTACAAGGATAGCATATATGAAATCACTTGCGCGGCGACGCACCGTGCCGTGCAGATTGCAAAGTTGGTAAAGGGTGAGCACGATTTGCATATCGAAGGTGAATATTCAGAGTTACTCAAGCAAAGCAATGACAAGGTGGTAAGTCTCGGCGCCCGCCAGCTCTTTACGAAAGAGGTACGGTACCGCATTGAATAGGCGTGATAAAGTCATTGTCATCTTTGCGCCCACTGCCTGTGGAAAGACTGCCTTAGCCAGAAACTTGTTTGGCAAAGGCAGTCTTTGCTGTTTTAAAGACAGGGGGGAAGTGGTAAGTGCCGACAGCCAGGCGGTCTACATCGGCATGGATGTCGGTACCGCTAAACCAGATGCCGAAGAGCGTGCGGACATTCCCCACCACCTGCTTGATATCGTGACGCCTGATAAGCAGTTTGGCGTGGGAGATTTCCTCCTGCTGGCGGATAAGGCTTGCAGGGATATCCTTTCCCGCGGCAAATACCCGATTGTGCTTGGCGGGACGGGCTTTTATATCAGGAATTTCCTGCTCGGTCTTCCTGTCACGCCCGCGAGTGACCCCGTGCGCCGTGAATTGCTCAAAGAGAGAATGGCTCAGGAGGGGAGTGCAGTCCTCTATCGCGAGTTGCAGTCAGTGGATGCGCCTGCCGCAGAAAAGATAAATCCCCATGATGAATACCGGATAATCCGTGCGCTGGAGGTTTATTACAGTTCCGGTAAACCGCTCAGCTCGTATAAACTTCCTTCTGAGCTCAGAAAAGATTTCGATTTTCTTCCTATTATATTGACGCGCGGCAGGGAGGATTTGTATCAGCGCATAGACGCCCGCGTAGAGCAGATGTTTTCCCAGGGACTTGCGGAAGAGGTTAAAAGACTGAAAGCTGCCGGTTACAGCGAAACGTCTCCCGGTATGAAAGCAATCGGCTACAGCGAGTTTTTCCTGCCCGGACTCAGCCTGCCCGCCATAAAGCAAAGGATAAAGGCTGACAGCCATCGTTATGCCAAAAAGCAGTATACTTTTATGCGCGACATTCCACACGCGGTGTCTTTTGCCGCCGATGATGTAGCGTCTATCCTTCGCTATCTGCAGGAAAAGCTTTAGCGCTCCTGATAGTTTTTCTCAATCCATTTCATGTATTCTCCGCTCTGGATGTGTTCCACCCATTCCGTGTGCGAGAGATACCACTTTACCGTCTGCGCAAGCCCCTGCTCAAAGCTCATCTTGCGCTCCCAGCCGAGCTCTTTCTTTATCTTTGAGCAGTCAATGGCGTAGCGGGCGTCATGGCCGGGACGGTCTTTTACATGGACGATAGTCTTTTCCACGCTGTTTTTGTCCAGCTTGCATTCGTCCGCCGTAAGCTCGATGAGCTTCTGCAAAAGCTGGATATTCTGCCACTCGTTCTCGCCGCCGATGTTGTATTTTTCCCCCGTCTTGCCATCGTGTACAATCTGCCACACCGCGCGGTTGTGGTCTTCCACATAGATCCAGTCGCGGATGTTTTTGCCCTCGCCGTAGACGGGCAAGTCTTTGCCCTGCTTGATGTTAAGCACCATGAGCGGAATGAGCTTTTCGGGGAACTGATAGGGACCGTAATTGTTCGTGCAGTTTGAAAGCGTGATAGGCAGACCGAACGTGTGGTAGTAGGACATAACGAGGTGATCGCTTGACGCCTTGCTCGCGGAGTAAGGAGAGCGCGGGTCATAAGGAGTGTCCTCGCGGAAGTATCCCGTTGCACCGAGGGATCCGTAGACCTCATCCGTTGAAATATGATGAAAAAGTACATCTTCGCGGCGCTTGTCAAGTCCCGTCTGCCAGTAATGCCGCGCTACGTCCAGAAGCGTGTAGGTGCCTAGTATGTTCGTCTTTACGAAAGCCTCTGGTCCCAGAATTGAGCGGTCAACGTGGCTTTCAGCCGCAAAGTGGATGACCGTGTCTATATCGTACTGTTTGAAGATTCTCTCTATCTCTGCCCTGTTGCAGATATCGACTTTTTCAAAAAAATAGCGCGTCCCGCCGAACTTCTTCTGCACGGCGGCAAGGTTTTCAAGGTTTCCCGCATAAGTCAGGCTGTCAACATTGATGAGCCTGCCCGTAAAATTCGCGTCTTCAAAGGCAGGCAGCCCTGTCGCCGTCTGCTTAAAGAGGTAGTTGATAAAATTAGAGCCGATGAAGCCACAGCCACCAGTCACCAGTATATTGCTGAGCTTTCTTTTTCCCATAGAATGTTCTCCTTGGAATATAAATTATGAAGAAAACCTGTTAGATTTGATGAATTTCTCCAAGCTGTCTTCCCAGTTTGGAATTTTGACGTGCAGGGTCTCCTGAATCTTCGCCTTGCTGAGCACAGAGTATGCCGGACGCTTTGCCGGAGTGGGGTAGGCATCCGTGGTGCAGGGGGTTATCTTGCATTCCTGCAGGATGCGCCCGTATTTCTTGCCGAGCGCATAGATCTTCTGGGCAAAGTCAAACCAGGTGGTTTCCCCGTTGCCCGAATAGTTGTAGATGCCATAGGGAATGGCAAAGTTGCTGCCAAAAAGGTGATGGGAAGTCGCAGAGCTGTTTATTATCTTGAGTATGGCGGCGGCAAGGTCGCTGGCATTGGTCGGCGTTCCCCGCTGGTCGTTTACCACCTTTATGCTTTCCAGAGAATTCATCACCTTGGTCATCGTGTAGACAAAGTTGTGCCCTTCAAAACCGTAAAGCCAGGACGTGCGCAGGATGTAATACTGCGTCATCTCTTTCTGCACGGCATCCTCTCCGGCAGATTTAGTGCTGCCGTATACGCCGATGGGATTTTTCTTGTCATCCTCGCTGTAGGGGGTGGTTCCCGTGCCGTCAAATACATAGTCTGTGGAAATATGTATGAGCCGCGCCCCGATGTGGCGGGCAGTGCGGGCAATGTTGCGCACGCCATCCTCGTTTATCTTTTTCGCAAGCTCTGGCTCTTGCTCCGCCTTGTCCACGTTCGTGTAGCCCGAGCAGTTGATGATCCAGCTTATCTTTGTCGGCACCTTACCTTCGCTCGCTGCGTTGCCGGTCTGACCCGCAGAACTGTCATGCGATGCCGCAAAATTATCCAGAGCCACAGGATTTGTGACATCGACATCCCTGCCGGTGCCAATCCAGTCGCTATTGCTCTGTTTGAGCTGTTCGGCTATCTCTTTTCCCAGCATTCCGTGAGCACCAATGAGCCAAATCATATTTTTTTACCTCCCAATCCATGTTCCATGTATGTCAAAATAGGCAGCGTCAGCGTCAAATAAAGAATGCGCCTTGTCTTTTTCTGAAAGCACAGGCGCGGACTGGAAAAGGTACTGCGTCCAGTCGATGTGAATAGTCGGATCGTTCCACATAATGCCAGCTTCGTCCTCGGGGTGATAGAAATCCGTGCACTTGTAGGAAAACACCGCGTTATCGCTCAGAACAGAAAAGCCGTGTGCAAAGCCTTCGGGAATGTAGAACTCGTTGTGTGTCTCGTCATCGAGCACAATGCCGTAATAGTGCCCGAAAGTGGGAGAACCCTTGCGCAGATCCACGGCAACATCGTAGACACGGCCTGAAATAACCTGCACGAGCTTCCCCTGTGGGTGCCGCTTCTGGAAATGCAGTCCGCGAAGCACGCCTTTCCTGCTTGAAGACTGGTTATCCTGCACGAACTGCATGCAGAGCCCTGCCTTGTGGAAGTCCTTCTGATTATAGTTTTCAAAGAAGTAGCCCCTGCTGTCCCCATAGACAGTAGGTCTCACCTCGTACAAGCCCGCAATGGGGCTTGGAATGAACTCGAATGCCATCTATGTACGCTCCGCGGGAGCACGCTCGGCAAGATAGCGAAGGTAGTCGCCGTAGGCTGTCTTATAGCCCTGCGCAAGGGAAAGCATATCCTGCCTGCTGATCCACTTGTTTGCAAAAGCGATTTCCTCTATGCAGCTGACATACATGCCCTGCCGTTTCTGGATTGTCGCGATGAAGTTTGATGCCTCAAGAAGCCCGTCATAGGTGCCGGTGTCAAGCCATGCCATACCGCGTCCGAGCAGCTTGACATTGAGGGCAGACTTTGCGAGGTAGCTGTTGTTCACCGTGGTGATTTCGATTTCCCCGCGGGCAGAAGGCTTGATGCTTTTTGCTATCTGCACTACGCTGTTGTCATAGAAGTAAAGCCCGGGAACGGCATAATTTGATTTTGGATGGCAGGGCTTTTCCTCTATGCCGAGCACCTTGCCGTCTTTGTCGAACTCAACAACGCCGTAGGCTGTTGGATCCTTGACATAATAGCCGAAGATGACGGCACCGCCCTCGTCTTTGATTTTTTGTGAAGCCTCTTTCAGGCTGCTGGTAAATGCCTGTCCATAGAAGATATTGTCGCCGAGGACGAGAGCCACGGAGTCAGAGCCGATGAACTGCTCGCCGACGATGAACGCATCGGCAAGTCCGCGGGGCTTGTCCTGCACTGCGTAGGAGAAACTCATCCCCAGCCATGACCCGTCGCCAAAGAGCTCTTTGAAAAGTGAAATGTCACGGGGTGTGGAAATGATGAGCACCTCTCTGATTCCTGCAAGCATGAGCACGCTCAAGGGATAATATACCATCGGTTTGTCATAAAGCGGGAGAATCTGCTTGGAAACGGCCTTTGTGATGGGATAGAGCCGTGTGCCGGAACCGCCAGCGAGAATGATACCTTTCATAGCAAGCATTATAGCGTAATTCAATCTTCTATGCAAGTAAGCCGAGCCTGTGCCGCCGCGTTCTGTGTTGAATGAATTTGCATTTTATTGTAGAGTGATGCTATGAATATGGAAGCTTTTATTCTGGGCTGTGGCGGGATGATGCCCTTGCCGTACAGGCACCTTACGTCTGTACTGTTGCGGCGGGACGGAGACCTGTTTCTGTTTGATGGCGGAGAAGGAACTCAGGTTTCTTTACGCAGGCTGAATTTGAAATGGAAGAAAATCAATGCCATCTTTGTATCCCACACCCATGCCGACCACGTGACGGGTTTGCCTGGAATCCTTATGCTTTCTGCTCAAGTTGAGCGTTCTGAGCCATTATATATTTATGGACCGCCGCGAATTGCCGAATATATAGAAACAAGCCGCAAAGTGCTTGATATGTACATCAACTATCCCATCGTTGTACAGGAGATTACTGCCCCGTGCACTGTCTACGGGGGAGATGATTTTTACGTGCGGGCATTTCCTCTGGAGCACACAAAGACCTGCGTGGGATATACGCTTGAGGAGCTGGACCGCCCGGGTGAATTCAACCCCGAGAAAGCCGCCCGGCTGCGTGTTCCCATGGGGCCGCTCTGGGGCAAGCTGCAGCACGGCGAGACGGTGCTGAATGCGGATGGCGTGGAAATTCATCCCGACCAAGTGGTCGGAAGCCCCCGCAGCGGCAGAAAGTTCAGCTTTGTGACGGACACCCTCTATCTGCCCTCGATTGCCAAGGAGGTCTGCGGTTCCGATCTGCTCATTTGCGAAGGAATGTTTGCCGATGACTGCGCAGACCAGGCGAGGGAGAAAAAACACATGACCGCTCGGCAGGCTGCTACGATAGCAAAGGATGCCTCCGTCAAGCGCATGGCTATGATCCACTACAGCCCCCGCTACACAGACCGCGAGCTCGATGTCCTCTTAAAGCAGGCGAGAGAGGTCTTCCCTCAGGCGGAGCTTTCCCGTGACAGAATGCATATTGAAATCCCCTATGAAGATTGAAAAAACGGAAGCTCCGGCTCCTGCCGAAATCTGTGTCAGGCATCTGTGCAAGGCTTATGGCGAAACGCTTGCCTGCCGCGATGTTGACTTTATTGCCCGTTCTGGAACAGTGACAGGACTGCTCGGGCTGAACGGAGCGGGAAAATCCACGCTGCTCAAAATCCTATGCGGAGTGCAGTATGCCACATCGGGGGAGCTTTCCGTCTGCGGCGAAACAGACTCTGCCGCCATCCGTCAGCTTTGCAGCTACGTGTCCGAAATTCCAGAGCTTGACCTGTCGTTCACGGTAAAAGAAACACTGTGGGAACGCAGAGCGATGGCGCTGGAACAGGTGCGCCGTGCGGCGGCGGTCTTGGAACTGGAAGCCGTATTGGGCAAAAAGCTTCGGACGCTTTCCAAAGGCTACAGGCAGCGGGTTGCCCTTGCAAAAGCCCTTGCCGCTGACACGCAGGTGCTCGTCTTGGACGAATTTTCAGCGGGCCTTGACCCCGCCCAGATTGTCAGGCTGAGGGAAGCAATCAAAGAGCAGGCAAAGGAAAAAATAGTCATTCTGTCCACGCACCGCATCGAAGAGGCTTTATCCCTCTGCGGCTGCATATATATCCTGCACAAAGGAAGCGTCGCCGCCCACGGCTCTGTGGAGGAACTTCTCGCCGAAGCCGGAAAGCAGAATTTGGAGGAAGCCTTTCTATGCTTTACCGGAATGATGTGAAGCACTACCTTTTCCGCCTTGCCATCCACAAGGCAAGTTATGTCCTGTGCGCCTTTTTTGTTTGTTTCTGCCTGATGCAGTTCGCAGCCTTTGGAAGCTTGCACCGCTTCTTTACAGCAATGCCCTATGTCTGCATAGTGATTGTTCCCGCCCTTGTGTCCATCATTCCTTTTTCACGACAGGACTATGCCCTGCCATATACGGATGTCTGTATTGTTTTTTTTAAGTTCCTGGCTGTCTTCAGTGTTATGCTGCTTGCCCTGCTGTGTACAGCTGTCATGCCCTTTGTGCTCTGCCTGCGGAAAGCGGTGGAGCTTCCCTATCTGTTCTGCGCTTATGGCGGCATAGTGCTTTATCTGGTTGTCGCTGTATCCCTCTGTCTCTTCCTTTTTACTGTCATCGGGCATGCGGGTATTGCCTTTGCCGTAAGTTCTGCTCTGCTTGCCCTTGCCAGCAATGTGCACGCAATCGCTTCCTCTGTGCGGCTTCCCGTTTTTTTTCTTGCGCTTTGCAAGTCGCTGTCTTTTGTCTGGCATTTTGACGCGGCGGGAAAAGGAATAGTTGATACCCGCGATGTTGTTTTTTACCTTGTGTATGCGCTGTTGTTCTTTTTTGCTGCTGTAGCTGTGAGGGAGTGTCGCCGCGGTTATGCAAGCCCTTTGTTCCGAAAATTCTGCGTTTTGGTTTTTATAGGAATGATTTTACTCCTGTCTGTTTCTTCAAAGTTCTATCTGCGGATTGATGTGACAAGGGAAAAGTTTTTTTCTATACAGCCTTATACCAAAGAGGTTCTTGCACATATAGAAGAGCCGCTTTTTATCACTTATTACCGCAGCACCGTTTTGAAATCCCTGTATCCGCAGGTGCGCGATGTTGAAGAGTTTTTGCAGGATTATGCTTCTCAAAACGCCTATGTCTCTTGCAGGGCGATTGACCCTGTAAAAGAACAGCTTGAAAGTAAGCTTGCTTCTTATGGCATCTATGGCCGCCAGATACAGTCATACAGCGCCATGTATTCTGCGGTGGTGCTCAACTATCTTGGCAGAGTAAAGGTTGTTCCTCTTGTCTTAGGAACCGGTACATTAGAATATGATGTGACGAGATGTGTGTTACAGCTTTTGCAAAAATCGGAAAGCCTTGTTCAGGTGGCAGTGGGCAGCGGACTTTCCCTGCAAGATGACTATGCCTATATACAGCCGTGGCTTGAATCGCAGGGCTTTGAGATAAGACAGTCCTATCTGCCCTCGCAAAAGGAAAGCGTTGCAGGGCAAGAGCTGTTCAGCCTGCACGCGGATGTTCCACTTTTGCTCTTGGGAACATATGATTTTACTCGCGAGGATGCGGAAGCGCTTTCGTATTTTATAGAGCGCGGTGGAAAGCTTTTTCTCGCTTCTACGCCTTATCTTGTCAATATGGATGACTGGAGCGTGATAGAACGAAATGCTTTCTCTAAGGATTACATCGGTTACCTGCTGCAGGATTACGGCGTATATTATCGGGATGGTATTGTCGCAAGCGAACAGGGGCGGACTCTCTCTCTCGGCGGAACGCAGGAGCTGAGTTACCCTCTCTGGCCGGAACTCGAAAGCCAGCGTTATGCCCAGAACGGTATAACGTTGTTCTGGCCCAGTGCTATAGAGCTTGACAGTGAGCTTGCCGCGCAGAAAGGATTTGCCGTCTCTCCATTGCTTTCTACAAATTCCGCCTCATGGCTCTGCTCCCGTGGGGGGGGAGGGGGGAATTCCTTTATAACAAATCCCTTTACTGTTTCTCCTCATGCGGAAGAAGGGGATGAAATGGGGAGCTTTACTGTTGCGGCAGCTTTAAGGCCGGTCAGCAAAGATTCGCCGTCGCTGATCATACTGGGAGACCAGTATGCCCTGCACTCGGCATTCCTTTCTTCTGATGTCCGCACATTGGAATTCCTCAGCGACGGCCTCATGGCTCTCTTGGGGCATGCAGAGCTGCTTTCTCTTAAAAGACACAGTGCGCAAAATATGCAGGCTCTGCAGCCGTCAGCAAAGCTGCTTGCAGTCTGCATCATACTGCCATTGCTGTTGCTTGCCGCGCTCGCTGCCTCTGTCACTGTATGGAGAAAGCGTTTCAACTCACAAGGATTATAAGGAGGTATCGATTAATCGATGAAAAAAATCTCGATGAAACAGGGAATCCTGTTTTTTTATGCTTTTGATGCAGTCCTGCTCATCTTCCTCATTTTTGCCTTTCTTCCTTTTTCAAAGAAGAACCGTTCCCGAATGCAGGAAACTGCGCTTTTAAATCCCAATCGCGTGCAAGACCTTGTTTCCATCACGATTGCACGGCAGGACGATGCGGTGTTTCTCTCCCGCGCAGGAGCATACTGGTGGGGGACGGCGCTTGCGTCACGGAAGCAGTACCGCTGGCCCGCGGATATGCAGTCTGTCGCAAAGCTTCTGGATGCCGCTCAGAAGATTACCCCTGTTTCAGTCAGCGCGGAGAACGCAAAGAGCTGGCAGAACTTTGGGGTGGACAAGGAGCACGCCGTTTCAGTTACTTTCTATGGAGAGAAAGACAGCATTCTCTCGCAGCTCTTCTTTGGAAGGGATGACAATCTTTCAAACCGCATCGCTTTCCGCACCTGGACTGATGATACTGTCTACGAGGTGGACGATGGCATAGCCTCCTACCTCTCGGTAGACGAATCCTTCTGGGCAGACCCCTTCCTCGTGCCGCTCTGCCTGGGCGGCGAGGAAAGCTCCCGTTTACGGCGGGGAAGCATACAGAATATTGCCCCGCGGGAGGGACTTCCTGTCAATTTTGTCGTGCGGCGGGATTTGCCTAATGGCGCGGCTGTTGATTTTGCCATATACAAGCGGGAGCTGGATTACATCGTCATTCCCTCTTTCCGTGCTGGTCCTGCGGCTTCGGCAGAGGAAAGCGCCTTCCTTGAAAAGCTGAATTACCGCTACAGCATCAGCACACTGACCTTTGAACGTCTAAGCTTGGCGGAGGAGTCATAATGCTTGATTTTTTTACCAAATGGCTTGATGATTACTTAAACTTTGAGCGGGCGCCCAAGAAGAATATCTTCTGGCTTGAAACCATGCGCTTTTTGTGCGAAAAGCTTGGCCACCCGGAGCGGACATGCCCCTGCTTCCATGTGGCTGGCTCCAAAGGCAAGGGGTCTATCTCCGCCATGATAGCGGGCATCCTGGCGAAGGCGGGCTATAAAGTCGGCATCTACTGTTCCCCGCATATTTTGGATTTTACCGAACGAGTGGTAAGTGCAGACGGTCCTCTGGCGGAAGACATCTATCTGCGCTCTGCGCAGGAACTCATGGACTGCGTGCAGGCAATTCCCCTTGCAGATTTTCCCGCAGAGCGCCCCCTCACCTGGTTTGAACTGGTGACGCTCTTTGCCATGCTCTGCTTTCGCAATGCGGGCATGGATTATGTCGTATGGGAAGTGGGGCTTGGCGGCAGGCTGGATGCCACGAACGTGGTGGAGCCCCTGTGCTGCTGCATAGGACCGATTGAGCTGGAGCACACGGAATACCTCGGAGATACCGTTGAAAAGATTGCGGCAGAGAAGGGCGGCATCATCAAGCCCCTCGTGCCGGTGGTCATCTTTCCCCAGACTGCGAAAGTCCGTGGCGTTTTCTCTCGGATAGCGGATGAAAGACAGGCGCCTCTTTTGTTCAGCGAAGATTGCTGCACGGTGCGGGATATAAGCTATGAGAGGGCTTCTGGAAGCGAACGAGTGTTCGGTATGACTGCGGCGCTGGATTCTCCGCTCTTCCGCCGTCAACTGCACATAAAGAGCAAGCTGCTCGGCAGCTTTCAGGCTTGGAATGCAGCTGTAGCGGCTCTGGCGGTAAAGCGGGTGCTGCCTCTCATCGACGAGGACTGCATAGAAAAGGGAATCTCCTCCGTCAGCCTGCCCGGCCGCTTTGAGCAGCTTTCCCCTGTTTCCGGCTATCCCGATGTGCCTGTCATGATTTTGGATGGCGCCCATACCGCGAACAGCGTCCGCCTTACCATGGAAAACTTCCGAACGTTGTATATAAATCAGTCTGTCCGACCACAGCTGCTTTTTGCCTGTGCCTCGGACAAGGACGTGGAGGATATGGCTCGCTGTTTTGTGGGATGCTTTTCCCACATAAGCGTCACCCGACCGGGGAATGTCAAAGCCACAGACCTTGGGCGGGTGGAGAGAGCCTTTCAGTCCCAGAACCTCGCCTTTACGCTCACTGCCGACTGTACGGCAGCCATCAGCGATGCGCTCCTCCGCGCAGACAAGGCTCATTCCCCTCTCTTGGTTATCGGCTCATTTTACCTGCTTGCAGAGGTAAAAAAGTTCCTGAAAGGCTAACCCCTGTTACTCCACATAGACCCGCGGCACGCGCTTGCTCAGGCATGTCGTTATTTCATAGGAGATTGTGTCCGTGCGGGATGCAATCTCTTCCGCAGTCTGTAGGGCGCCGTCTGAGCCATAGCCGAAAAACACAGCCTTGTCACCCCGCCGCACGCCGCTGTTTTTGCCCAGCTCCACCATGCACTGGTCCATGCAGATTCTGCCCCGTATGGGGTAGGCTTTGCCGTTGATGGCGACGCTTACGCCACCGCTAGACCAGCTCCTCAGCACGCCGTCGCCGTAACCGATCGGTAGTACGGCGATTTCCGTGTCAAGCTCTGCCGTCCATGTGCGCCCGTAGCCTACGCTTGAGCCCCGCTTGATGCTGCGCACCGCGCTCACCTCGCTTTCAAGCGTCATCACCGGCTCAAGGGAGATTTCTATGCCCTGCGATGCAAGGTATTCTTCAGTTAAATCTCCCGCATTGTAGCCGTAGACAATGATGCCGGGGCGAACCATATCGAGGTACATTTCGGGGGAAATCAGCGTCGCCGCTGAGTTTGCACAGTGGCAGATGCCCGGATCTATTCCCTCAGCCTTTATCGCTTCTATGGCATCGGTAAAGCGGGAGAACTGCACTTGGGTGAACAATCGGTCGGTCTTCGCCGTACTGTCGCTTACGGCAAAATGCGTGCATACGCCGCCAAGGCTGAGCGCTCCGCTCTGCGCTATCTCTTTTGCAAGAGAAGCGGCTTCATCGGGATAGCAGCCAATCCTGCCCATGCCTGTGTCCACCGCGAGGTGTACGGGATATGCTTTCGCGCCTTGGGCACGCGCGGCCTCGGCAACAAGGTGGATGTATTCGCTGTCAAAGACAAACGGTATTATATGGAAGAAAATGAGCGCTTCCATTTCTTCCTGCGTACAGAGGCTGAACAGCAGGAGGGGAGCATCTATGCCGTTTTGGCGCAGCTCTCTGCCCTCATCCACAGTGGCTACCGCAAGCACGTCTGCACCTGCGGCAATAGCGGCTCTTGCGCAGGGAACGGCTCCGTGCCCGTAGGCATCTGCCTTAACGGGAATGCAGAGCTTGGGCTTTTCCCCCGTGAGCGCTTTGATTGCCCGAATGTTTTTCTTTAAATTCTCTAAATGAATGATAGCCCTTGTAGCCCGCATTTCATTTTCCTCTCCTTTATTATTCGGACGGACTGGCAAAAGTCTAAAGGGCGGGTGACGAAAATGGGCAAATTCTGTATACTGCACGCAAGCTTATGGCAGGAAAAAAATATATCGCAGTTCAGCAGATTGGAAAGGGGAACCACGCGGGCAGCAAGGCACGCACTGATGCCATCGCTATAGCGATAGCGAATGGTTTTGAGGAATTGCCTGTGCTTTCAGAGATTTTTCAGCGGCGTATAGCGCTCATAAAGCGCGGAAGGCGTTTTGTGGAGCCCTTTTTCCAGTACCTTGAGTTTTCAGCATGCTTAAAGAGTACTGAAAATGATTCGCTTGTCTTATTTCAATATCCGCCGGAGTATATACACATTCCCACGTTTTTCTCTGTGCTGGCGAAGGCTAAAAAAAAGAAAAAGCTCCGCTATATTGCGCTCGTGCACGATTTAAATTCTCTGCGCGATTGCAGCGAGACGACACGCGAGG
>CAKZZK010000154.1 GCA_937885235.1 uncultured Treponema sp. | reverse complement strand
TTCGTCTGTTTTCCAATGGGTTTATCCCTTGTAGCGACTTTTGAAACTGGCTCTACTGTATGTAGCGGTGAGCGGGGATTATTCCTGTGTTAAAACAGCCACTTTCGATGCGGCAGGGGAAACCGCAGCTCTGACAATAACAGATGTGCCCGTCGGCGCTGTCATAAACGTGGCGGCATATACTTTTGCAGGAAGTGACCAGTATATTGGAGCTCTGTCAAACCACACCGTCACGAACGGTGTGAACGAAATCTCCTTTACCATGTCACAACCTTCACTAAAGGTCACTGTCGGGGGAAACACAAGCTCCAATAATGAATTTCTTGCAATACCTGATGATACAGATGTCGTCATCTCCCTTTTTGACAGTCCGGTTTCAGGCTTTCCGTTTACATGGACAATTCACAGTAGCAGCTCAGGAAACAATTTAACCAAGACCAGCACAGCATCCTCGCTGACCATCAAAGCATCAGAGCTGTATGCCGTCGCAGGGGATACTACTTTTAGTGGATCTGTACATTGCGAGTGTAATGTTGGAACAATGACATATAGCAGTTCAGACTTAACAGGCATTCATATTTCTAGTGGTTCATAAACTTGCAATCTTCAGAATCCCCGCAGAATCCGCAACTATCCTTCTGCACTGCGGGGATTGCAAGCGAAAATCGCTACTTGCCGATTCTCCCTGCGCATGATATAGTATAGTTTATGGCACGGAAAAGGCTTGGGATACAGCTCAGCTCGCTTGTGAGCGATTACAACATCGATGTGTTTACAGCGGTAGAAAACGCATGCAGAAAGAAACACTACGACCTCATCCTCTTTGAAGGGGGAATAGAAAACGACAATCCCTCCGAAAAGCAGCAGCAATTCATCTACAAGCACATCAACAGGAACAATATAGACTGCCTCATCGTCAGCTCAGAGCGCTTCAATGCCATTGAAAAAGCAGTAAAATCCCCAGAAGAACAGAAGCTTGCCCCCGTGCCCAGGCTCTGCCTTACCGAGACGGCGGAGCTCATGCCCTTCATCAGGTGCGACACGGACGCCCCCTACGCCGCGCTCATCAGCCACATGATTGAAAAACACGGCTGCCGCAAGTTCAACATCATCACGGGACCAAAGCGGCACATAGATACCACCTCCCGCCTTTCCGTCTGTCTGGACACGCTCGCAAGGCACGGCATCAAGGTGGACGTCACAAGAATCTTTGAAGGCTCGTATACCGAAGAGGGAGGCTATGACGCCCTTGACTACTTCATTGCGAACGGGCTCTTTCCCGCAGACTGCATCATCTGCCTCAACGATGACATAGCGGTGGGGCTTGAAGACTACGCCAAGACGCTCGGGTTCAAGGTGCCGGAGCATTTCAGGATTATCGGCTTCAACGACACGAGCCGCGCAAGCTTCAGCTATGTGACGATGAGCACGCTCAGCATACACACAGAGGAGCACGGCAGGGCGGCAGTCACGCTGGCAGAGCAGATTATGGAAGGCAAGGGCATTCCGCCGCAGACAAAGCTTTCCGCCACCGTCAAATACCGCAAGTCCTGTGGCTGCCTTGACATCCACGACCACGAGACGGACTACATAAACGCAGAGGGGCAGAAGGTTCCTTTCCCTGCCATGGAAGACAGGTACGAAAAGGCAGAAATCTATACGCTTGCGCATGACATCTTCCTCATGCAGCGTTTCTTTGACAACCTGACCGCCTCGCTCACCGTGCAGACCGTCGTGCCGGAGCTGAAATCCTGGTTCCCCACGCTCCACATCAGGGCATGCGCTGCGGCGCTCTTTGAGCGGCGGATATTCATCACAAGCGACAAGGACTTTGAGCTGCCATCCCGTGCGGAGCTGCTTTTCTGCTACGAGGAACACGCACGCCCCACGGCAAAGGAGTTTTCCATCTTCAACCCGCAGCAGGGGCTTTTCCCGCAGGGCACCTTCGCTGACAGGGAGCGGACGCTCATCGTGCACTCGCTCTACTACGACAACTTTATCTACGGCTACCTTGCCTTTGAACCGGGAGACCTGCCCAAGCCCCTCTACGACACGACATTCTCAATGGTTGCGAACATGATTAATTCCGCCGTCATGTGCACGGAACGTCTCGCTGTTGAGCGCCACCAGAGCACCATGCTCCGCCAGCTGCAAAAATCAAACTCAAGGCTCAGCGGCATTTCGCTCACGGACGAGCTGACAAAGCTCTACAACAGGCGCGGCGTCCTGAACTTCGGCCAGCAGACCATAGACCTTGCGGTGGAAATGGGGAACCGCGGGCATGTCTTCTATGCGGATATGGACGGGCTCAAAAAGGTAAACGACACCTTCGGGCACGATGCGGGAGACCTCGCCATCACCACGATGGGCAAAATCCTGCGCAAGACATTCCGCAATCAGGACGTCATCGGCAGGATGGGCGGGGATGAATTCGTCATCATCGCCACGGGCATAGATAACGCCTTCCTGCCGCGCATACGCGAGCGCATCGATGTTGCCGCAGACCAGTGGTATGCCACCACAAAGCCAGACTTCAGAATAAACATCAGCTTCGGCGCCGTCCCCTTTGACGAAGAGCACACCGACCTTGAAAAGCTGCTCGCCGAGGCAGACAAGCTCCTCTACGAAGAGAAGCTCAAAAAGCACTCCCGCTCCGCAACAAAGGATTTGCTGACTCCGCCTGCAAGAGGCTGAACATTTGCTGCAGCTGCGCACCAAATTGCGGTGAAAATTTCTTTTGGGGAATAAAAAAGGCGTTGGATTTATTTCCAACGCCTTTTTTTATGCAGGAGCAACAGTCAGTGCATCCTTAATTTGCAGTATAATTTTTTCGCATAGTAAAGAAGCTTGCTATCGTTTCGCCGTGCAAGCTTAAACGCTACGTCAAAGTACCTCTTATATTCCTGCTCAAAAACATCCTGCGTAATCAGCCCGTACCAAGGGCACAAATCAGCCCTTAAAAGCGCATTGTGATGCTTCCCGCTGGATACCCCGATTGCAGCAGGGTTCAAAAAGATAAAGTTATTGAACAGGATTTTATCTGACAGGCACAGGACATCCTCTGACCAGTCAGAAAAATCCTCATAATCCGGCTTCATTCCATGCCATTCCAACCATGCAAGGCAGAGATGCTGCTCAGGCGTATAACGTCCGGTTTCCGAAAGATACGGCTTTCTGTGTGAAAATTTATACTGCCATTCGCATCCCTCGGCTTTACTAAGGAATTCGCAGTGAGAAAAATAGTCACGTACATCTTCTTTCAGACCAAAAAAGAAAAAATCGGAGGGATGAAATGGAAGGGGGAAGCCTGTTCCATCAGAAAACCGCCTTGAAAAAACGCTCGGAACAATTACGCGGTGCCGGAAATAGTTGAATTCTGCGTTTCGGGCAGGATAAAAATCAAAATAGCAAAGGAATTTATTGCCTTTCAGATAAAAATCCGTCCGCATTTTCAGCGCATATTTGCGTTCCGCCGCGGCAAGCCCTGCGACGGTAGAGACAAGCTGCCTGTTGAAATTATACGGGACGACCTTGTCCTTATAATAATGGAAACCTATGCTGCCGGGGTCTTCGGAAAGGACACATTCATCATAGTCAAGCCCCTGCGTATCACTGCCTTTCCAAGTGGAAAGAATAACCTGTGCCTCTGGCAGATATATTCGAAGGCTCTTCAAGCAACGCGCGGTTTCGCACTTATTTACCGCGCCTTGGACGACTACAGAGATTTCACGAGGGAGAATTCTCATACATTATGGAGAGTGAACAGGCTTACAAACAGATCCTAATGCTATTTGCTTTTATTATGCTCTTTTAGAATAAAATCGACTATTTCAAATGTCAGCTTTGAAACATCAATTTTATCGCGCTCAGAAGGTTTTGCAAATAGATAGAAAAAATTGTCATTCGGCTTTTTAGCAGAAAACAAATATATAATACTTTCCAATGCCTTTATATCATTATTTGCAAAACGAACTTTTATCGACTTAAACTCATCTTTATTGAATCCCGTAGCAAATTGTTTCGCACTGACCAATACATATTCAAATAAAACATTGTTTTGCTCTGAATAGCTCTTTAGAAGCTCCACTAAATCAATTGACTTCTGCAATTCTATAGACTTACTCTTGCGAATCTGTTCTGGAATTTCTTCATCAGAAAGCTCAGACTCCAAATACCTCAAAGTTTCTTGATTAATTAACGGAATATCAAATTTTTCAATAAGCAAATCTTCCAAAGAACTTATTCTGGCTTCCAGCTCAGCCAGAATTTCATTTGTGACTCCTCTTTGTTCAAAAAGAATTCTATGATTCAGATTCTGACTTCCATAAGGATTTCCGCCTGGATTCTCTTGAATAATATTCTTTTACAATAGGATCTTCAGCATAAAATCTTTTTGTATAAGTTACTATATCAGAATCAGACAATAAGCATATATGGTTTTCATTATCCCCAGAGCCTTTGTCTGATAATGATTCTGCAGAAAACAGATTAATACCTTTTGATTCATAATACGCCTGTGTTTTAGAAATCATATATGAAACAAGATAACATTCATATTTTATCACTGGATGATTCTGAATCCATTTTCTTTCCATATCATGGGCAAGTATTACATTTTCCAATGTGCTCAACGCTGATTTTTCAAAGCCCAAAGACAGCTCGTCATCTGTGTTTATTATGCAGATTGCATCCAGCAAGCGCTCATAATCAATATTTATGCTTTTAAACCCCGTTATAAAGCTATCACGAATTAAATAGTCTAATTTATCAACATCTATAGTCTTGGAATTCAACAACTCAATAAAACAATTTCTGACATCTTTTTTGTCAGCATATTTCAAACCTATTATGCATCTGACAAAGAACCCCTTATCTAAATCTTCAAAGATTTTCGGAAAGTTCACAAGAGAAACATAAGCACTCATTATTTCATGCTCTGCACCTTTCGTTCTATTCTCACCATCTGAATCCTTTATAAATTCTTTGTCGTCCAAAATTTTTAAAAGTTGCTGCCAAACAATCGGAGTTTTAGAATTTTCTTCGCTCTTATATTGAAAATAAAATTTCTCACCAGTATGAGAAAAAGGAGAATGCCCTATGTCATGCATCAAACAAGCGAGGACAAAAGTTTTTGATAGTTTTTCCAGATCTTCTTCGACTTTAAGACTTTGTTCTGAAATGTCTTTTTTTAGTTTGGTAACGGCTATTCGCCCTAAATGATAAACTCCCAAAGAATGAGTAAAACGATTGTGAGTTGCAGATGGATAGACAGACTGATAACTAGTTTGAATAATATCCTGTAAACGATGAAACATGGCACTGTTAATAACAGTATACAAATCAATATCATTTACAGGAATATACCCGAAAATCGGATCTTTTATCTTTAATGTTTTCGCTTTTATCATGCAGACTCTTTAGAAGTATAAACCGCCCTTAAAATATCATTAGAAAGATATGCAAGGAAGCGCGAAATAAGAACTTCGTTAGACACTTTCCGTCTAAGAACAGAATCATTATTAATTAGTTCAAAACAATCTGAATAGTTTCGAACTAACTCCATTGCATAATTTGGCGAAAACAAAAAAACAGAAGTAATTTCATTGGCTTCAAAAGCTTTTACAACTTCTACACGGAACTGATTCAAGTCAGTAAGAGAAATTTCCTCTTTATCCAAGCGTATCAATGCCAAAGCGGCAAGGTACTCCATGCCAATGAATTTTTTCATTTATACTCCTGTTTATTATTATATCATAATTCGGTTAAAATAATAGTAAAATTAATAATTTTTTAAATTTTCTTCCCGCCGCCTTCGCCGAAAATAACTGCTTTATTAAAATAAAACCTGTACATTAAGAAAAGTTAAATAAATTATCCTTCTAAATTATTCCACTCATTATAAACTTTCAATGTTGATTTATAGCTGCTTGTAATACTATCATAATAAGGTTTTGTACCTTCTTCTTCAACAATTCGCTTTATTTCGACCGAATACATTTTTTTAAAACGTTCTTTATCAATTTTGCAATCAAGATATTTTGCACACGCTTCATCATAAGCATTAAGCCAATCCTCTAATGAAGCATTCAAAATCTGTTTCGACAAAGCTGCATCTTCATTTGAATTTTCTTTTGCAGCTATTAAGTAATTATTTCTTGCATTCGAAATCATTGTACGAATAGCGATTTCTACTTGTCCAGCAGCAAAATCGGTTTGAAGTTTTGAGAATTCTAATTCTAATTTATTATATTTTTTTGAAATCTCAATTGTATTGAATAAAAAAGTAACAATAGCCATAACAGCAATAATACAATTCGCCAGTATTGAAACATATTGCCAGTCCATTATTTTTTCTCCGTTTTAGCTTTTATCATTGCAACAAGTTTTAAGAATTCTGAATTATCAGAAAAACAAACCAAGAAAGTTCCTGTTTCTTTATCATAGCCTTGATTAGAAAAATAATTCCAGACAAATTCTTTCTGTGATGCTGTCAAATTTGCTTGCTCTATTTGTTGGGCCACAGAATCAATCACAGATTGAGATAAATTGGATTCCAACTCATTTTTCAAATTCTCTGCTAAAAGTACAACCCAATCTTCAACTTTCAAATTTTGTCCTCCAAAAATAAATTTTCATTTTCTGACATTTAAATTCTATGATATTCTCAGTTTCCTTAACAAATTCCAATATCATAAATTTTCTTTCTGAAACCCGTCCGCCTTAGCCTTTTCCTTTAACTTATTATGGAGATTCATTTTTATGAAAATTCAGTATTTAGTTAAATTTTGAGACACTCGATCCCTTATATTTCATAAACATACATCATCCTACTCTATAACTCGTGCTCCGCCGATAAAAATAAAAACAAACAAGTAGCCCCATGTAAAATACAAAGACATGAATTGCGAACGAAACTAATTCCCCTATAGCGGCACTGCGGATACCTCCGTTCCTTACAAATTGTGGCATGGCAAAAGAAGCTATAGCCGTGTTCACGATATATATAGCAAGCAGTACTCCTTGCCTACGCATAACAGTATATATTACTGAAACATATCCTGACAAGACCAGCATTCCTCCTGTAACAACTAGTAGTAGCAATTCTTTCTTATATAGGGCAAGGTCTGCTGCAAATACAGCTAAGAAAACTTCCACACCGCACAAGAATGTCCCTGCGAGGCACAGCACCGTAATTTCAAAAATAAAAAGGCTTTGTTTTTCGCGCTGTTTCGGCATTCCAATTACTAGATACGCCTCGGCAGCATTAAGCAAACCGGCAGCCGTATTCCATAACATCCTACCTCTTTGACTTTGATCACATCTATTTATTGTATTCAAGGAAACTCAAAAAATATATTATAATTCCGTTAGAAGATAAAAAAACTTATATTTTATTTATTACTCCGACAATTAAAACTCGTTAAAATTAGTCGCCAAATATAGTATTTTCAAGGAATGTCACGTTAGCTGTGTGCGACTTTTAGTTTCCGAAGTAATATTTAAAACAGATTTATAATAAACAACTTTACCGTCCCTTTCTTCATTGTTCCTGTTCGAAATAGTAAGTTCTTGGAATTTGCTAGCATTGATATCATTGATTAATCGTTGTTCGTATTGATTTAAA
Source organism: uncultured Treponema sp. (assembly GCA_937885235.1). Classification (GTDB taxonomy): domain Bacteria; phylum Spirochaetota; class Spirochaetia; order Treponematales; family Treponemataceae; genus Treponema_D. The sequence goes on along the minus strand of CAKZZK010000154.1, from coordinate 835 downwards.
TTATCCAAAACCTTACGAATATCTTTTCCTAAAAGAGAACGAATTGTAAAATCATGACTGGTATCTGTATATGGCGCATATTTTAGCTTACTCCTAACAAGCGAAAGAAATTCTGAATAATTTTTTATAGGCACATCAAGGAAGAACTCTGATTTTTTATCTAAAACATATAACGATTTTAACACATTCTCTATAATCTCAAAACAAAGAATAACTTTACTTTTATCATAAGCTACTATTTCATGGGCAGAATCATTTCCAAGAAACCGTACCGCATGAAGTCTATCAGCATCTTTTTTTGATAAAAATCCTTTTCGAAAAAGATTATTAATTCTCACACTTAAATTCTTACCTTCTATTTTTTCGTTTTTTGTAACAGCCTCAATAATAGCTCTTAATCCTATTCCTGTTAAAATTAAATTTTCATTTTTTAAAGCATCTAATGTTTCATCATATATTTTTTGAATAATTTCTGGAAAATATCCTTTTTCTTTAAAACCCCGATAACCATTGACAAACCGGGGATATTGTTCTCTTTCAGTTCTACAAACTTCATTTCCCGTGGTATCATCAACAAATATATCCTCATAATCTTTAAATATATAAAGAAAAGAAACATTATCACATCCGCAACACTTTATTATACAATAGTCAGATTCCACATGACACTCATAATCATGAGGTTGCGTCTGTTCATATTTCTTCAATATCTCATGATGAGTTTCGCTACCACAATTAGGACAAAACGCATTAATTTTCTCAACATCCATAAACAATCCTTATGAGCCAGTTTCAAAAGTATTAGCGGTCTCGGCTAAAAAAAAGCTTCCCAATG
>CAKZZK010000153.1 GCA_937885235.1 uncultured Treponema sp. | reverse complement strand
TGATTGCGGAACGGGGCGGGGAAGCGTCCTTCCTCATTTATTCCCGTGTGCCATTAGGAGAAGTCTGCCCGAATGGGAATGGCACATAAAGGAAAATCATTCATATTTAACCAGACGGAGGCATCTTGTGCTGAATATCGTAATCCCGATGGCAGGGCGCGGAAGCCGCTTTGCCGATGCAGGGTATGCCCTGCCAAAGCCCCTTATTCCGGTAGACGGGGAACCGATGATAAAGCTTGTCGTTGACAACCTGACCCCCGTCCGCGAGCATCGCTTTATATTCATCTGCCAGCGGGAGCATATTGAAAAGTACAGCCTCGTGACAAAGCTGCGCTCTTATGCAAAGTCTTCCGTCATCATCGGCATAGACGGCATCACGGAGGGGCAGGTGTGCACCGTGCTCAAGGCGAAGGAATATATAGATAACGATGAGCCACTGATGACGGCAAACTCTGACCAGTGGATAGATTTTGACATAGACCGCTACCTTGCCGTGATGGATGAAAGGAAGCTTGACGGCATGATAATGACGATGAAGGCTGATGATCCGAAATGGTCGTATGCGCGGAGTGATGCCGGCGGGCTTGTCGTTGAGACTGCGGAAAAGAAAGTCATTTCGGAAGATGCCACGGTAGGCATATTCAATTTTGCACACGGCAGTGACCTTGTGCGCTCTGCGGAGCGGATGATAGCCGACGACGTGCGGGTGAATGGGGAATTCTATATCTGCCCATGCTATAACTACCTTGTCAGAGAAGGAAAACGGATAGGTACATACGGCATCGGCAGGGAATATGATGGCATGTACGGTTTGGGGACGCCCCATGATTTGGAGTGGTTCCTCTCACACCCCGTGGCACATTTTACGGACAGGAAACGGAGGTAAAAGATGCGGATACTATCCCACAGGGGAATGTGGAATGATTTTGCAACGGAGAGCAATAAAGCCATCGCCTTTACGCGCTCGTTCGATTTTAACCTCGGCACGGAGACTGATATACGCGACTGCGGCGGCAATCTGCTCATTTCCCATGATATGCCATGTGGAAAGGAAATGCCGTTTGAGGAGTTTCTGGAACTCGCGGCGGGCAGGAACCTTCCCCTCGCACTGAATATCAAGGCGGACGGGCTTGGCGGCAGGATAAAGGAGCTCCTTGAACGCTACGGTCAGAAGGATTATTTTACATTCGATATGTCCATTCCCGACATGGTCGTGCAGATGGACATGGGCTTGCGCGTATATACGGGGATGAGCGACATCCTGCCTTCCCCCGTATTGCTTAAAAGGGCTGCCGGCGTATGGCTGGACAGCTTTTACAGCGACTGGTTTTCAGAAGACGATGTAAGGCGGATACTTGATTTGGGAAAAGGCGTTTGCATCGTGTCCGCAGACCTTCATAAACGGGATGTAAAAGAACAATGGGATAAGCTGGGAGAGTTTTCCTGTATCGATAATCCGCAGCTAATGCTCTGCACGGACATGGCTGAGGCTGCAATAGAATGCTTCGGAGACGAGATATGAAGATAAAGGCTGTTCTTTTCGATATGGACGGCGTGCTGATTGATGCAAAGGACTGGCATTACGAGGCATTAAACCGTGCCTTAGGACTATTCGGATATTCGATAGGCCGGTATGAACACCTTACGGCTTATGACGGGCTTCCGACCGCGGTGAAACTTGAAAAACTGTCAGTTGAAAAAGGACTTCCCCGCTCCCTGCACAAATTCATAAACGAAATGAAGCAGCGGTATACGATGACGGAAATCCATAACAAGTGTCGTCCCGTATTTGTACATGAATATGCGCTCTCTCGTTTGAAGGGCGAAAATTACAGAATAGCGGTCTGCTCAAATTCAATCCGTAATACCATTGTTACAATGATGGATTATGCGGGGCTTTCGCCATATCTTGATCTGATCATGAGCAATGAGGATGTAGAAAAATCAAAGCCGAATCCCGAAATCTATGTTTCGGCAATGAAGAGGCTGGGCTTGAAGCCGGAAGAATGCCTTATCTGCGAGGATAACGAGAACGGAGTAAAGGCCGCTGAAAATTCCGGCGGGAGCCTGCTCAGGATAAAGGCTGTTGCCGATGTGAACTACACGAATATAAAGCGCAGGATCATGGAGCTTGAAGGAGGCGGAAAATGAAGCTGCTTGTCCTGATGGGCGGAAGCCGCCCCCTTGATGCAGCAAATGCCTATCCGCTTTTCCTTACGGAAGTGAACGGACGGCTGATTATGGAAGATATCCTTGCAAACTATATGCGGCAGGATTTTTCTGAAACTGTGTTCTGCGTAAAGCAGGATGATATAGATTCGTTTAATGTGGATTCAATCATTAAGAGCATTGTACCTGATGCCGTGCTTGTTGCCGTAAAAGGAAAGACGGATGGGGCTGCCTGCACGGCCCTGCTCGCACAGGAATATATTGACAATAACGAAGGGCTTGCCGTTGTTTCCATAGATGATTGCATTGACGGGGATATTCGCGATGTTTTGAGGACTTTTTCTGATGCCGGTACGGATGTGGGGCTTGTTTCATTTACATCGGTACATCCCCGTTATTCTTTTATTAGAAAAGACGCTGACGGCGCCATCTGCCAGATAACGGAAAAGAAGCCTGTGAGCCATGATGCGCTTGCGAGCTTCTATTACTTTAAGCATGGCTGTGACTTTGTAAGTGCGGTTCAGGATGAAATCAGAAAAGACAGCAGGATAAACGGATCATTTTATATAAGCCAGGCTTTGAACGAGCTTATCCTGCAGCAGAAGAAATTTGCCGTCATAAAAATACCTAACGGGCGTTTCCACTCGTTCAAGTCGGAACGGCAGCTTGCGGCATATCTGGCAAGCTACAAGCACAGCGGAGATATTGTATGACGCTTGCAAACTTACAGGAAATGACGAAGGGCTGGTTCATCGGGAACTTCGAGCCGAGCCTGTATAAGACGAATGCTGTAGAGGTCGCGGTAAAGCGATACGCTCAGGGAGACCGAGAGGGACGGCATTATCACAAAGTTGCGACGGAGTTTACCGTGGTGCTGTCTGGAAGGATTCGCATGGACAAGAATGAGTATGGTGCCGATGACATCGTGCGTGTGGAGCCGGGCGAGGCAACGGACTTTGAGTGCCTTGAGGATACCGTCACTGTGGTGGTGAAAATTCCCGGCGCAGAGAATGATAAGTATGTGTGCTGAGAAATCGGAGATTTTGGTTTTTAAAGAATGCAAGAAATAAATAAAAAGGAATCAGTAATTATCTTGGCAGCGAGAAACCAACTGTCTGTTGGTAATTACAGCAGCCAAATGTTTCCTGTGCATGGTAAGCCCGCCCTGTTTTGGATTATCGATTCATACCAAGGGAAGAATACAGTAGTTGTTCTGAATGAACGGAATAAAATCCTTAAAAACTATATAGATTTTGCCTATCCGGAAGTTACCTGTGTTCTTGTAAGCCAAAGCGAAATGTATAGAAAATATGGCCAGTACTCTGTACTGACCTCATTTTTCGAAGGAATGGTCTATACGGCAAAAGATTCAGATGGTGTCTTTGTGGTTCTTGGCGATACATATTCACAAAAAGCTGTTTTTGAATGTTCTGACTATATATTGACATCGGAAGCCTGCGGCCCTTCAGAAAAATGGTGCCTCGTCAGTACGGATGGAGATGGCTGTGTAAAAGAATTTTACGATAAGAGTTCCAATGTGGATCTGTCAGGAAAACAGATTGTAACGGGTATCTATCATTTTTCGGATGCCGCAGCTTTAAGGAAATGCGCAGCCGATGTAATAAAAGAGAAACGTGAAGAGCTTTCAGACCTTGTTGCCTCTTATAACATGAAGATAAAAGTCCGCTGCATCTTTGATGACACATGGCTTGACTTTGGGCACCGTGCGGGATTGATAAAGGCCCAGAGAATATTCTATAACTCGCGAAATTTCAACGCGATTTCGGCTGATGCTGTAACGAACATCCTTACAAAACGTTCGGCAAAGAAGCAGAAGCTGTCTGATGAATATTTGTGGTATAAGCAGGTTCCTGCAGGACTTCAAAGCTTTGTTCCCCGTGTTTATGCGGCCAGAGCGGATTCTGAAATATTTGAGCTGGATATGGAAAACTACGGCTATCCGCCGCTTTCGGAACTCTGGCTGTATGGTGACTATGATGTTGAATTATGGCAGCTTATTACGAAAAAATTGATTGATATGCGGCTCTATATGAATGAATTTACGGGAGCGCTAGACTTCGAGAATTATGAGCAGCTCTATGTATCGAAATTCTATGACCGTATTGCTGAATTAAAAAAACTTAGTGATTATTGGAAGAAACTTCTTGACCAGGAAACAATAACAGTAAACAAAATTGTATATAAAAATCTGCCGTTTTATGAAAAACGGCTTCGTTTTGAATTAGGGCGGATTGCTGCAAGCGCAGAGACCTCCGTAATGCATGGCGACTACTGTTTTTCAAATATCCTCTTTGATACCCAGAATTTCGTCTGCAAGCTGATTGACCCGCGTGGAAGGCTCCTGAACCAGACTGTGTACGGTGATTCCCGCTATGACCTTGCGAAGCTGCGGCATAGCCTTGCAGGAAATTATGACTATATCGTACATGGCGTGTATCAGTTTTCGGAAGCAAAAGAGGGATTTTTTTATAAGGACGGTTGCTTGGAAGATAGATCAGCCCTTGTGGAATATTTTGACGGGCTGCTTACAGAAAATGCTTATGACGTAAGGGAAATAAAGATTATTGAAGCAACGCTGTTTCTTTCTATGATTCCTCTGCATACAGATTCCCTTGAACAGCAAAAGATTTTTTATATAAAAGGCATTCAGAAGCTCAATGAATGTTTTGGAGATAAATAGAATGACAGAAGAAGAAAAGCATCAGCTTACATTTGTATTTGATATCGACGGAACCCTGTGCCCCTTAAAAAAGAAAGGCCAGAAATATGAGGATTTAGTTCCTTACCCAGAAATGGTGGAAAAGATTCGTGCGTATAAGGCTGACGGCGCTAAAATTGTATTTTACACCAGCCGCAATATGAACACGTATGAATCAAATATCGGAAAAATAAACGTAAATACAGGGCGGCTTATTTTTGCATGGCTGGACAAATGGCAGGTTCCTTATGATGAAGTGGTGTTCGGAAAGGTGTGGCCTGGGTTCAATGGTTTTTATGTTGATGATAGGACTGTACGGCCAGATGAATTCCTTAAATATAATGTGGAAACGCTTGCAAAGATTTGTGCCGGTTCCCGTGGCGAGGGCTTGCAGTGATAAATGTTGTAATTCCAATGGCAGGGGCTGGATCGAGGTTCCAGAAAGCAGGATATAAGCTTCCAAAGCCGTTCATCGATGTGGGCGGAAAAATGATGATAGAGCGTGTACTTGAAGGAATCTGCATTCCAAACGCGCATTATACGCTTATAATACGCAAAGACTTTGGAATGGAGCACAGTGCATTGCTTGAAAAGATTTCCCAACGGAACGGCATTGCATTTGTTTCTGTGGAAAAATTGACGCAGGGGGCAAGCTGTACGGCGCTTGCCGCAAGCGAGATAATAAACAACAGCTATCCGGCTGTGTTCGTTGATTCGGATACTATTTTTGAGAACGGCTCATTTAATTCGTTTATCCGGGCGGCACTTGAAAGCCGTGCGGACGGAAGCCTCCTGACAGTCTTTTCAGATAAAGATTGTTTTTCTTATGCGAAAGTTGAAAATGGCTTTGTAACGGAGACTCGGGAAAAAGAAGTGATTTCCGACCACGCAATAACAGGTGCGTATTATTTTGCCCGCGGCGCAGATTTCTGCCGCTATGCGATGGAGATGATGATGTATGGTGACAGGGCAAAGAATGAATATTACATGTCAAGTGTCTATAATCGGGCAATTGCTGATGGTAAAAGAATTACTGTGTTTGATATTCCTTTAGAAGCATGGAATTGTGTGGGAACCCCAGATCAATTGGAAGAATCCCTTCCAAGGATAACGAGTTCGTGAATTTTGATATTTGTTTAATAAATTTTGAATAAATCGCTTGAGCAATAAATGGCTAAGTCATAGTATTCATTTTAATAAATGAAAGGTTAAATGTGTTAAAAGCTTATATGTATTGAGAATAGAGGATAGGTGTGATTATAAACGGATTTGATACCAAAGATATTTCTGTTGTCGTTCAGGGAGTGGTAAAGCAAAATGATACTCGGATTTGTATTGATTCAATTCGAAAATATTTGCCAGATGCAGAAATTATTGTATCGACATGGGAAGATTCGGATGTATCTGAAATTGAGTGCGATAAGATAATTTTCAATAAGGATCCTGGGGCTGATGGATTTATAAGAAAATTTCCATTTCCTCAAATAAATAATCCGAGCCGTGAAATTGTATCATCCTTTAATGGCCTGAAGTGTGTTACACGAAAATATGCTATGAAGATTCGTTCTGATATGATGCTTGCTTCTAATGATTTTCTTTGGTATTATTGGAAGTTTGGGAAAACGTCTGTTCCTTCTGCTGTTTTTCAGCAAAGAATAATGGTTGAAGGATTTACAACAAATTTTGAAGATGTTTTCTGTGTCGGAGACTGGTGGACGTTCGGCTTGACTAAAGATTTGGTCAATTTCTATGATATACCGTTGTATAAAATAGAAGATAAAAATTATTTTGAAAAGAGAGTTAATAAAAAAAAGAAAACATATATGCATGGTCTTTTGTGCAGATATATTCCAGAACAATATATTGTCTATCAAAATGTAAAAAAGATACATATGATATATAATAGTAAATATAGATATAGGGATACCTGTGATAGAACTCCTAGAATAAAGCAAATAAGTGATAGGTTTGTAAAGGAAAATTTTCTTTGTGTTGAATTTAAACTGTCTGGAGTCATTTTGCCGAAGAATAAAAATATCATTGGACCTGTTTCTTATGAGTATGGGTGTACGTTTTATAAGTGGCATAGGTTGTGTAAAAGTCAAGGTATTCCTAAGCTGAATTTGATGCAGAGTTTTTTATTTAAAATGCAAAAAGCAATGATGCATTGTAAATTTTTACACCAACCTCGGTATTTAAATATCGAGCATTATTTGAAGATTATTCAAAATTATGCAAAGACAGATAGTGTAAAAAGTGTTTCGATAGATTCTTCAATATTAAATTCTGAGATAACTTTTGTTGTCACTGGGGTGTTAAACAAATATTTAAAATATAATTGTGTATTATGCTTAAAATCAATTAGAAAATATTTTGCAGATTCAAAAATTATTCTGTCTGTGTCGAATAGAAGTGATATAAGTATTGTGGATGGGCTTTATGATGAAGTTGTTTTTAATGATGAGTTGTTTAACGATAGTAAAAAATATAATGCATATTTGATTAATGCTTCTGATAGACCGTATACAATAAATTGGCAGCAATTCTGTGTATTTAACGGATTGCAAAAAGTGAATACGAAATTTGCTGTCAAAATAAGAACGGATATGATTCTTGAAAACAGAAGTTTTTTAAATCGATATATTAAATTGATAAAAGAATTTCCAAAATATGATGATAAATATCATATTTTTAGTCAAAAGGTGTTAATTCCTAGTAAAATTACAAGGGATGCAAGAAGTAATCCTGATTTTCCATATCAAGTATCAGATTTATTTACTTTTGGTTTGGCATCGGATTTATTGAAAATTTGGAATGGTAGACTGGTCTCTGAATATGATATAAACTTCTTCAAGAAAAAAGAAAATGCAAAATTGAGGAATCCCTGTCATTTTGCTCACAGGTATACGGCGGAGCAGAGTTTTGTGTTTAATCTTTTAGATTCATCAGGAATCAAATATAGCAAGCCGAAATATTATTGTGATCGTAACGATGATACGTATGTCTTTGAATCTGAAAAAATAATCGTTTCAAATTTTATTGTTGATTCATTTAAAAATTTAGGAATAAAATCAAAATTTACAGCGGACAGGCCCCCATTTAGGAAATTTTCAATGATGAATTTTGACCGTTTTTTAGAAATATATCTTATAAATGTAGACCCATGGAATAAAAAGCTTTTGCTTGAATTGAAAAAATATATGCCAGTAAAAGGTTGGTTGAGTATTTATTGTCACTATATAAAAAGGGGTGGAGCAAGATTGAGTAAGAAAATAAAAGAACTATTAAAATCACATTGATTTCCCTCTTGGAAAGGTTCCATATTGAGAATGGTATAGAGATTAACGATCGGTTATGAATACACTTCTTTCCTGTAGAAGTGATGGTGGACAGTCCACAGAAAGCTTGTGTTGAATTTAATCTGAAGTGGGTTTAATTCCCCGCCCGACGCTTTGCGTCGCAAATGGTTTATAAAGGACTTCCTATTACGACTTTTGCGTATTATGAGCAGTTTGCTTGATACCTCGACGCTCTGCGTTGAGGAGTTTCATTTTGTAAAACGAAAAGGGCTTATAGGCAGGCTATTAAATATAAAATGGTTCGGCGGCTTCATGGGAAAGTATTGTTACAGTATTTATGTCATGCAATGGATTGTACAGGTTTTAATCGGCAACGGAAATAAATTGATTGGTTTAAAATTCTATTCTGATTTTCGTAAATTTCATGCAAGGTCTGAACTTTTTTTAGACAATATGTAGTGCCTGCAAGTTTGCAAAAACGAGGATTTAGCATCATAAT
>CAKZZK010000152.1 GCA_937885235.1 uncultured Treponema sp. | reverse complement strand
AACATCACGACATACACCCTCTGGACTCGCGACATACACCCTCTGGGCTTAAGACATACACGCCCGCAAGGCCGAACATCCCACCCACGCGGCGCGTAGTCGGTGCGTCGACGCCCGTCCGTCGGACGTCTATGACTGTGCGGACAATCCATTTCTCATTCGGTGTGACTGTTTTGTTTTCCCGTGCGACAGTTGTCCCGCTTCCTCCGACGAGAAACGAGGCGGAACCGGAATATCTCAGTCGTATTCGCGGACGGCGTCGACAAGCTCCTCGGCCGTGAGGAACCGCCCCTTCGCGCGGCAGACGATGATGCGGCTGATGAGCGCGCTTTCGAAGTCGGATATGCACACGCCGTCCTTGCGGTGCGCGTGAATCAGGTCGGCGCACGCACGGATATCCGTCACCTTCATCATGGGGTTGGACGGCGTTTCAATAAAAATTGCTTTGGTGTTTGCCGTGAGCGATTTTTTTACCAGCGCAAAGTCGCTCGTGTCAATGTAATGAAAATGCACGCCGTAGGTTTCATACACGTTAAAGATACGCCATGTGCCGCCGTACAAATCGCTGGACACCAGCACGTCGTCTCCGGGCGCAAAAATTTTTGCAAGGCAGGATATTGCCGCCATACCGCTTGAAAGCGCAAGGGCATCGATGCCCCCCTCCAGCTGTGCCATGATCTTTTCCACTTGTTCGCGGGTGGGATTCTGCAGGCGGGAATAGTCAAACCCCGTGCTTTGCCCCACTGCCGGATGAGCATACGTGGCAGTCTGGTAAATGGGAAAGCTGACCGCCCCGTAGTGTGCAGGCTTGCTTTCGTCCGCTTGTTTATCAAGATGGAGGCATTTCGTTTCCAAACAGAGGCTCATACAGCTTTCTCCTTAACAGCGTCTTTCTTTCTATAAAATTGCACTTGCATTACCTAGCCCAATACTAGGAAAGCATTGCTAATTTATTATTTTATACTGATTATTTCATATCAAGTCAATGGGGTTTGCCACTTCCTGCCCAATGGTGCTGATAAAAGCCAAAAAACAAAATATTATCTGCCTTCCCCCTCGCATATATTTGCAAAAGCCCCTATACTGTATTGATGAAACGAAAGCAAAACGGCTTGTTCGTGCTGCTCTTTTGCTTCGTAGCGGCACTGTGCCCTGCGGAGGAAATGCTCAGCTCCCTGCTTGCCGGCTACCTTCGCAACGACCTTGACCTCCAAAAGCTTTCTGCGGAAGCGCAGAAACAGCTCCTTGAGCAGAAAGCGACGAAAATTTCAAATGGATTTAGTTTTCAGCTTGAGAGCGGCACTATAGAGTTTCGTCCCGGCTCTGACTCCTACGTGACGTTCAGACCTTCAGCAAGCATCAGCATTCCGCAGGCAAGCAACCTTGTGTTCACGCTGTCCAGTTCAGTCCGCTTTGATGACAATGACAAGAACGATACTTTTTCAAACACAAAGCTTTCAGTGAGCATAGACCTCTATTCCGATGCCATGCAGAAGCGCAAAATCACTTTGATGAAGGCGGAACGCGCGGTACTTGAAGCCCGCCGCAAGCTGCAGGACGGCTTTCTGTCTGCGGAGAAAGACTTTTACACATCGCTCAAAAAGCTCTACAATACGGCGATAGAGATTACCTCTGCGCAGAATGACCTCTATGACGACCAGCTGTCTTTAGAGACCATCAAGGCGCAGGGCTACCAGCAGACATCGCCCAAGTTCCGCTCGGCAAATATGAAGGTACTCTCAGATCAGCATACGATCCAGACAAAGCAGCGCGAACTTGAGCGGGAGACAAAAATCTTCGCTTCCCGCTGCGGCGTGGCTTACGATGGCAAAGACGCGCTCGGCTTCCTTCCCCGCGCCATTCCTGACGTACAGGCGGTAGACGTGCTTTCTTTCAGCAAGGACAGCTACACGGGCATAGAGAGCGCGGTGTGGACCAAGCGCATCAACGAGCTTTCCCGCGAGGCGGACAAATCTGTCAATATCTCTGCGAATGCAGGCTATACGTTTAACAATTCGGCTACCGATTCCGATACCGTAGACGCAGGGGCGACGTTCAAGTGGCACGACACGGGACTCAAAGTCACCACCGGCGTGGAAGTGCCCGTGGACGGGGACGACAAGATGCCTGTGTATTCGCTTGGGCTTTCCTTTACGCCAACCCCCTTCCGCCTCGCAAAGATTTCGGAACAGGAGAAGCAGCTTGCACGGGAGCAGGAAGACCTCGCCATCAAGTCCGCGGAAAACACCTATGACACATCCGTCATCAGCCAGCAGACAGCTCTTGAAGACCTGCGCTGGACACGGCAGAGCAACGAGGAGCTCTATGATATGTATGTGGCACAGGAAAAAGAGCTTGCTCGCTACTACAAGGCGGGGGTCATCACCGAAAGCGAATACAGGGCGGCTCTGGTGAACAGGGAAAACTACCGCATGAAGCTTATCATAAATGCAATCGATATGATTTTGTATAATCAGGAGACCACGCTCCTGTTCCACCGTGATGAGGAATTATATAATGGAAAAGAAAACAAAAACTAGGCGGGGACCGCCGTCCACGCTCGCCATCTGCCTTGCCTTAGTCATCGTCACCGCCCTTGTCTGCGGGGGACTTATCCTGTCCAAAAAATTCTCAAAGCTTGGAAAAAAGACAGGCAGCACAAGCTACACCGTGCGCTCTGAGACCTACGAGAACATCATAGATATTTCGGGCGTGGTGTCTGCGGCGAAAGAACAGAAGCTGCAGGCGCTTTCGAGCGGCACGGTCATGGATGTCTTTGTCAAGCAGGGGGATGTGGTGAAGAAAGGGGACGTCATCCTTCAGCTTGATGATACCACCGAGAAATACAACCTCGCCAAGCACGACTATGATATGCAGACCACGCGCATCTCTGGTTCCGCCATGCAGTATTCGCTCATGCAGACACAGCGCGAAGCCCTTGTACAGAAGATTGCCGAGCGCAAGGTCACAGCCACCTTCGACGGCATCATAGCGGCAATCAGCGTGTCGGAGGGAGACTCCCTTGAAGCAAAGGATTCCATCGGCACGCTTGTGGACAAGAGCTACCTGATTGCCGATGTGGAGATTGCGGAGACGGACGTCAGCAAGCTTGCGGTGGGGCAGACGGTGGACTTTGATTTTGCCGCTTACGACGGCACGGTGGAAGGCTATGTGGTGAGCTGGCCCGCCATAGGGGAAGTGACAAGCCGCGGGGCAACAATCGTCAAGGCTCGGGTGCGCATAGATACCTATCCGGAAGAGATTTTGCCTAATTTCTCATTTTCCGGCAAGATTAAGATTTCTCCTGACGAAACGTACCTGCTCGTCGAGCGCTATGCCATAGGCAGGGAGAATGGTCAGGCTTTCGTGGAACTCGCTCAGGGCGGACGGCGGATAACTGTCACCGTGGAGCCTTACGGTTCGGAATATGTAAAGATAACGTCAGGGCTTTCCGGTGGAGAAGTGCTTGCAGCCCAGAGCGAGCCGCGGGCGTCCGGCTGGAACAAGCAGAGCGGCATGGGAAGCAGCACCCGTGCGAATGCTGCAGGAGCCGCAGGTGCCAACCGCGCAGGCGGCGGCATGGGCGGTCCCCCGGGGAGGTGAGCATGGCGGAAGCAGTCATTACCATGCAGCACGTAAAGCGCAGCTATCAAATGGGCGATACGCAGGTCTTCGCGCTGCGGGATATTTCGTTTTCTATTACTCAGGGTGAATTCGTCACCATCATGGGCCCCTCAGGCTCCGGCAAGTCCACGTGCATGAATATGATAGGCTGCCTTGACCGTCCCAGTGACGGCATAGTCAAGATAAACGGCGAGGAGACGGCAAAGATGAGCGAGAAGCAGCTTGCCGTGCTGAGGAACCAGACTGTGGGCTTCGTCTTCCAGCAGTACTTCCTGCTCAATTCCATGACGGTGCTTGAAAACGTCATGCTGCCCCTGCGCTATGCGGGCGTTGACAGGCGGCAGCGGCGGGAGCTTGCTGAGGAGGCGCTTTCCCGCGTGGGGCTTGAACAGCGCCTGCACCATCACCCCTACGAGCTTTCCGGCGGACAGAAGCAGCGCGTTGCCATTGCCCGTGCCACCGTCACGCGTCCGCACATCATCCTTGCCGATGAGCCGACGGGGGCACTGGACAGCGAGACGGGCAGGGCGGTGATGAAGCTTTTCTGGGAGATAAACGGCACGGGCACCACGGTGGTCATCGTGACCCACGATCCGGCGGTGGGGGCAAGTTCCCGCCGCTGCATCCGCATCCTTGACGGACTTATCCAGTCTGACACGGCGCAGGAGCCGCAGGAATTCGGCAGATGATAGAAGATTTCCTCAACGCGCTCCAGAATTTCAGGCGCAATAAGACGCGCACTTTTCTCTCCCTGCTCGGCATCATCATCGGCGTGGCATCGGTCATCATCATCATGAGCATGGGGCAGAGCGCCACCAAGCAGATTGAAGATTCCATCGGCACGAGCGGACTTGACATGGTGAGTGTGAGCTCGGGTTTCTGGCGGCGCAGGCGGGCTGCGGTGACGCTCCAGTTCAACGAGTCTTTCCGCGAAAAGCTTTTTGAGCAGGTGGAAAACATCAAGAAGGTCTGGTATAAAAACAGCTTTTCCATGACCATCAGCTACGGAGACACGAGTGCGAGCACGTCGGGAACTGCCGTGGAGACCGGCTATCTGGAAGCGTTCGGGCTTGCCTTGGACAGCGGCGAGCCATTCAACATCACGGACAATGTGATGGGCACTCAGAAAATCATCATCGGCAGCGAGGTGGCGAGTACGCTTTTTCCCAACGGGAGCGCGGTGGGAAAGCATGTCACCATCGTTGTTGACAAGGTGACGTTCAATTTTGTGATATGCGGCGTGCTTAAGGAGCAGTCTGCGGGTATGGAGAATGCCACCAACGGCAGCTTTGTGCCGCGCGGCTTTTACGCAAAGAAGATTGTCCCCAATCCCCTTGCCGACACGATTATGGTGCAGGCTGCCTCTACAGACAAGGCTTCCACCGTAGCTTCTGCCATTGAGAGCTATTGCACTGCGCTGTCTGGCACGGAGGGCTCAGTGAGCGTGAATTCCATGCAGACTTTCCTTGAACAGATGAGCGAGGTGAACACGACAATCAGCGCAATGCTTGCGGCAATCGCGGCAATTTCGCTCTTGGTGGGCGGCATCGGCATCATGAACATCATGATTGTGACGGTGACGGAGCGCAAGCAGGAAATCGGCATCCGCAAGGCGCTGGGGGCAAGTCCTGCCGTTATCCGGCAGCAGTTTCTCATTGAGTCCGCGAGCATTACGGTGCTCGGCGGTGTGGCAGGCATTGCACTTGGCGTGCTGCTCAGCATTGCGATTGAGTATGTGCGCAAGCAGTCCTACATTGTGAGCTGGCAGGCATGCGCGGTGTCCTTCGTATTCTCTGTTCTGGTAGGCATATTCTTCGGCCTGAGCCCCGCCTCCCGCGCCGCCCGCCTGGATCCCGTAGTGGCGCTTTCGGGGGAGTAAGTTCTCCTGCATATAACCATCAGCAAGGAATTCCCAAAGAGCAAAATCTGTGATAAATTAAAGCCTGTACGTATGAAATTTATCAAGAATATTGCGGCAAGCTTGAAGCCTGCGGTGGGCAGGTTTCCCGTTACCTTTCTTCTAGGCTTTGTGACAGCCATAGTGCTGTCTGTAATGGTCCATATAAATTTTTCTGACGCTTCAAGCACACAAAGCGACCAGTTGGAAACAATCCTCGCAGCCCTCGCCCGTACCACAATCTGGTGCATGGTCTTTTCCTGTGCGGCGGGGCTTGCGGTGGAACAGCTTGCACGGGCACTATTCCTGAGCCGCAAGAAGCAAAGACGGATGATCACCGCTTTCTGGCTGGCAAACCTCGTGCTTGTCGTCCCCATGTACTTTTTGTGGCGCATAGAAAGCGAGCGGATGTATCTTGCTTACGGTATGACGCTGTTCGCCCTCGTGGCGCTCTGCCCCTATTTGCTGCATTTCACACAGAAAGACGATGAAATTGTGCTGAACATTTCTTTTTCCGCGCTGATTTCTTCTATTATATCCTGCTGTGTGGGAACAGGACTAACCATAATCTGGATGGCATTCATCATACTGATCCATGACTTCAAAGATGCGGAGCAGGTGTACCTCTGGATATGGATTTTCACCTTCTTTGTTGTGTGGATTGGCTGCTTTGTCTCTTACGCTTCAAAAGCCCACGAGGATATCAGCATTCCAAAATCGTGCAAGGTGATTTTCCTGTATGTGCTCTTTCCCCTCTACCTGCTGCTCTTGGTAGTGCTCTACGCCTACCTCGCAAAATGCATCATCACCCTCTCCCTGCCTATGCGGGAGATAAATCTCTTTGCCAGCTTTGCCTCTGCGCTCTATCTGCTTTTCTACCTGACGCTTTCCTACTACCAGACCAAGGCGGTGCGGCTCTTTACCCGCTTTGGCGCCTTTGTGCTGCTGCCGCTCATTGCCGTGCAGTGCTATATTTCCGTTGACCGCATCCTTGCACACGGAGTCTCCATAGCCCGCTATGCGTCCGTGCTGTACATCACGTTCAGCATCGTGGTCATCTTCCTGTCCTTCGTAAAGAAGGGAAAGTTCATGCTCTACTGCTGCCCTGTGCTTGCCGCTCTCGCGCTTTTTTCGAGCCTGACCCCCTGGAACTTGATAGACGTCCCCTTCCGAAGCCAGACGGGAATCATCATCCACACGCTGGAAAAGCACGGGCTTTTTGTCGATGGCAGGATTCTTGCCGAAAGGACAGCGGCAGAGCTTTCCGATGAAGACAAAAACACAATCATACGGGCATACCACAAGCTTTTAGATACAGAGAGGGAGCCGGACTGGTATGTACATATAGCTGACGAAGCGGATAAAAACGGCGGGGGAGCGCACTTTGATTTTGAAGAGACCTTCGGTTTTGCCCAGCGCAAATACGGCGAAGCAGAGCGGCGGCAGTGGGTATTTAAACTAGAGATGCCCGCCCATGATGCCATAGCGATTTCACCATACACGGAACTGTATCAATTATATTTTGAAAATGCGAATTACAATACCATATTGAAATACGCAGACTGCAGATTTGATATGAGAGAGAAATTTACAGAACTGTGGAAAGAGTCTGCCGCCGCAGGAGGAAAGAAGCAGTTAAGCGAGCCTCTGGTCTTCAGCGACAGCAGGGGATATACGGTGTTCATCACATTCATGAGCATGTCTATATGGGGAACCGAGGATGAATTCTGGGAAAAGGTAAACGAGGGGGATTTCTATTCATCCGTAAGAGGCTTTGCCTGCCGGAGGAAGAACGAGTGACAGACTACCTTTCCCAGCTGAATGACGAGCAGCTGGCAGCAGTCAAGACTACAGAGGGGCATATCCGTGTGCTTGCGGGCGCAGGTACAGGGAAGACACGCGCGCTCACGAGCCGCTACTGCTACCTCGTGCAGGAACTGGGCATTGCGCCGCAGAACATACTCTGCGTTACCTTTACAAACAGGGCGGCAAACGAGATGAAACAGCGCGTCCGCAATATGCTCGGCGACATGGACCTCGGCTGCATCTGCACGATACACGCATTCTGCACATTGCTGCTGCACGAAGACATCAACGTGCTTAATTTTCCCAAGGACTTCATCATTCTTGACAGGGAGGACTGGCGCGAAATCATGCTGCGGATTTTTGCAGATATGAAGCTCACGCTCAAAGAGACCACCGTGCAGCGGAAAATCGATGAGGTGCTGGAGGGCAAGAAACTGCAGGCGGACACGTATATAAACTACATCTACAAGCTGAACAACGAAGAGCTCAAAGCGCTCTGGACAAATCCCGAAGCCAGGCTGGAGCAGAACCAAGAAATCTTCCTCCGCTTCCTCTACGAGCAGAAGAAATGCTTCGGCGTGGATTTCAACGACCTCATCAACTTTGCCACCTATATACTGGAAAACTTTCCCGCAGTGCGCGAAAAGTGGCAGGACAGGATGCAGTACGTGATGGTGGACGAATTTCAGGATGTAAGCGCCAAGCAGTACCGCATAGCCCAAATTCTTTCCGCCAAGCACAAAAACCTCTTCATCGTGGGAGACAGTGACCAGACCATCTATTCATGGCGCGGCAGCCACGTCAAGCTCATACTGGACTTTGACAAGAAATATCCCGATGCAAAAACCATCGTGCTAAGCCAGAACTACCGCAGCACACCCCAGATTCTTGCTGCCAGCAACGCACTTATCCGCAAGAACAGCGTGCGCTACCCCAAGGAGCTGTATGCCACCCATTCCGCAGGCACAAAGCCCCGTTACTTCCATGCTGACAGCGACATAAAAGAAGCCGAATGGATATGCGGCGAAATAAAAAAACTCACTTCAAACGGCGGGGAAAAAGCCCTCCGCTACCGTGACATCGCCATACTCTGCCGCGCCCACTATCAAACCCGCGCTTTGGAGGAAGTGTTCATCAAAAACGACCTGCCCTACCGCATCCTCGCGGGCACCGAGTTCTACGGCAGGCGCGAAATAAAGGACATTATATGCTACCTGCGTATGCTCACCGCCGCCGATGACGTGGCATTCTACCGCACGATAAACACACCGTCGCGCAAAATCGGCAGGCAAAAACTTGCAGCCATCAAAGACTACGCCGAACGCCACAACTGCTCGGCATATACCGCGCTCCAAGAGCTCCTCGCTGCGGACACGCCTCTGTTCAAGGGCACGGGGGCGGCAGCATATATCAGCGCGATAGAAAGCGTAAAGGCAATGCTCACCCGTCCCGAAGCAGAAAGCCCCGCGGCACGCACGGAGACTAAGCTGGGCGACATCCTGCAGGCGGTGATGGACCGTTCCGGCTACGAGGCATTCCTGCGCCTTGAAGCAGACCAAGACAGGCTGGACAACGTGGCAGAATTCAAACGCAGCGTGCAGGAGGCAGGGCTTGACGATGATGCCACACTGGAGGACTTTCTCAATCATTTAGCGCTCTTCACAGACCTTGACCGCGAAGACAAGCGCGATGCGGTAAAACTTTTGACCATACATGCTGCCAAGGGAATGGAATTTCCCGCTGTCTTTCTGTGCGGCTTAAATGAAGGCATTTTTCCGAGCCGCAAGGTGGGCACACTGGAAGACATGGAGGAAGAACGACGCATAGCCTATGTCGCCATGACGCGGGCAAAACAGCGGCTGTATCTGAGCGATGCCGCAGGAACGGCAAACGACGGCATCTTCAAATATCCGAGCCGCTTTATCTTTGATGCGGGACTGGACAAGCTCGAAATAGTGAAGGAGCTTGACAGCGATTTAGTGGCACGAGCGCAAAGCTTCATCAGCTACGATGAACAGCGGCTAGACAAGCTCAGAACGCTTTTCCACGAGGGCGACAGGGTGAAGCATCCCGTATTCGGGGCGGGCACCATCATTCTGGTAAATGCAAATGCTTGCTGCTATACGATTAAATTCGAGGGCATGACAACGGAGCGCAGCATACAGTTTGCGGCACGGCTTGAGGCGGAAGCATGACAATACCAGAGAAATTCCATCCGCAAGATGTGCTTGTGGGCATCATCATTGCCTTTGTATCCATTCCAATCAGCATGGGCTATTCGCTCGTTTCAGGGCTTCCCGTTGCCTACGGGCTTTACGGCTCGCTGCTTCCGGTCATTGTGTTCGGGTTGGTCTCCACATCGCCCCGCTTTGTATTCGGCGTGGATGCGGCTCCCGCTGCGCTTGTGGGCGGTATGCTTGCCGCATTCGGCATCGCTTCCGAAAGCGCCCATGCCGTGCAGCTTGTTCCCGTAATCAGCCTGCTTGTGTCGCTGTGGCTCGCGCTCTTCTTTCTGTGCAGGGCAGACAGGGTGCTCAAGTTCATCTCGCAGCCCGTCATGGGCGGCTTCATCACGGGCATAGGGATGACGATTATCTGTATGCAGCTGCCCAAGCTTTTCGGCGGGGACGCGGGCAGGGGCGAAGTGCCGGAGCTGCTCGCCCACATATACCACGAGGCGGTCCGTTGCTTCAACCTCCCCTCTCTGCTCCTCGGGACGGGGACGGTAGTTGTCATTCTCACCGGCAAAAAGCTCAATCCCAAAATCCCCATGCAGCCAATACTCATGTTTGTAGGGGCGGGACTGACATTTTTCTTCCATGTAGATAGCTATGGCGTAAAGACACTGCCTGCCGTAGCACCGGGACTGCCCGCCATCAGCGTTCCAAACCTGCAGCTTCTAGGAGCATACGGCAAGGACATAGTAATCCCCAGCCTTTCAATAGCGGTGGTCATCCTGTCGGAAACACTGCTTGCCACAAACAACATAGCGCTCAAGTATGAAGACAAAATCAACACCAGACGGGAAATCCTTGCCTACGCGCTCAGCAACCTTGCCTCTTCGTTCAGCGGCTGCTGTCCGGTAAACGGCAGCGTCTCGCGGACAGGCATTGCTGACCAATTCGGCGTGCGCTCGCAGCTTATGTCGCTCACGGCGGGGCTTTCCATGGCTCTCATCCTGCTCTTTGGGACAGGCTTCATCGCCTACTTACCGGTTCCTGTGCTGACAGGCATTGTCATCAGCGCACTCCTCGGCACCTTTGAGTTCGGCATGGCATGGCAGCTGCGCAGGGTTGACAGGGCTGAGTTCTTCATCTTTTACGCCGCATTTTTCGCCGTGCTTTTTCTCGGCACGATTTACGGCGTCATCACGGGGGTGCTTCTGGCGGCGTTCACCTTCATCATCAGGCAGTCAAAGCCCTCGGTTGATTTTCTTGGCGTTGTACCGGGGCTGAGCGGCTACTATTCGCTCACCCGCAAGGGAACTGCCACCCTGCCTATCAGAGGGGTCATCATCTACCGCTTTTCAGGTCCCCTCTTCTACGCAAATATCGGGCAGTGCCAGAAAGACATAGAAGGCGCGCTCCGCGATGACACAAACACCGTCATCATCGACGCAAGCGGCATAGGCAGCGTGGATACGGCGGCGGCAAAGGGGCTGCTCTCCCTCTACCACAAGCTTGAGCGTAGCAAGATACGGCTGTACATAACAGGGCACGTCAGCAGCGTGAACGACCAGCTGCGGGTCTTTGGTGCCGCAGAGCTTATCCAGAAGCGGGCTGTCCGCGCCAAAACATCCTTTGCGCTTGCAGACACAGGGCTTTTGCAGCCCTACCCCGTCGATGAAAGCCAGCGGCAGGGAATGCGCCCCTACAGCCCTCAGCTCGCGGAATTTGAGTGGGCATTCGGCTCGGAATCTCACGCCATGATGGAGCAGTTCGCGCACCGTGCCGCGCAGAAGATAGCGGACAAAAAAGTCCTCGACCTCAGCAGAATGCGCAATACGGAGAATGAGTTCTTCCAGGGCTACTGGAACGACATCGAAGAAGAGCATCTGCTCGACATCCTCGGAACAGAAGTCAAAAGGCTCAAAGCCGAGGGCAGGATAGACAACAGCATGGAAATCGAATCCATCATCAACGCCCGTCACGAGTTGCTTGAAGAGCGGGTCAAAAAATGCGAAGGCAAAACAGCCAAAAATTTGTTACCATAAAGCACAGTTGTGTGTTATACTTAGTGATATGACAAGATATGTTTTCAAGCGAATTCTTTTCACCGCGCTGCTTTTGGCAGCAGCTTTCACCGCCGCTGCCAAGGATATGTTCAGCGGCAGGACATACCGCGCAACAAAGTTCCTGCTCCAAGGCATGGATTTAATGCCGTTCATAAACATCGACGGCAAAAGCTACATTCAGCTCAGCTTCAATGACGATGGAACCTTTGTGCTGGACTCTTCATTGCAAAACATAGACCTCTTTGCCGATGGAGTGGACAAAGAAGGCACCTATGAAGTCAATCGCAGACAGCAGACGATTACCCTCTCCATGCAGGGAGATGATGTTTCCGCCTCATACACAGATGGCGGCAATATCATCACCATAGAGGAGGACTACGACTCCGAAAACGTAAGTCTTGAGTTTACCGCGATAGAGCTCATTCCTGCAAGGGAAGCTAGCGAAGTGTCCATTGAATCTCTGGAAGACAGCTCCGGCAACAGAAAAGTCAGTACAAGGACATTCATCGGGCGGAGCTATGCGTCAAGCTATATCTTTGTCGATGGCACCGAGTACTCTTCTATCTTTTCGATGATGGGAATGGAGATAAGCTCGCTCCTCCAGTTTAACTTCATCGACGAAAAGACAGTGCACCTCTTTTCTGAGTCAGGTGCCATGATGGGAGGGGAAGAAAATCTGCTTGATAACGATGTAGAATACTGGGTAGACACAGCGAACCAGTCGATAACGTTTTCTAATCCCGATGAAGAGGGAGAACTCGTGCTGTACTATTATGGCGGCGGCTCACGCTTGAAGGTAATTCAGCCAAATGATGAAGGGGTTGAAACCGTCATCTACTTCGATCAGCGCAAGTAAAGAACAGGGGCGCTTATGGCTTATTTTCCACTTTTTGTCAACCTGCAGAATAAAACGGTTCTGGTAATCGGCGGCGGGGATGTTTCCTTCCAGCAGATTTCCACTTTCCTTGTCTTCGGGGCAAAGATTTATCTGCTTGCAGACTCCACGACGCAGAGCCTCGAGGTGCTTGTCAACGCCTATGCGCCCCAGATCATCCACTGCAAGGAAAAGCCTTCCGTGGACGCCATCAAAGCCCTCGACTGCACGCCAACCCTCGTGATTGCCGCCACCGAGGACGCCAAGCTCAACAGCGAAATCTACGCCTATTACCAAAACCAGAGCGTGCTTGTGGAAAATATCAGCAGCCGCGCCAAGTGTGACTTTATCTTTCCCGCCATCATCAAAAGGGGCGATGTGGTCTGCGGCATTTCTTCAAGCGGAAAAAGCCCCCTCGTTTCGCAGTTCATCAAGAGCCTTGTGGAAAGCTCCCTGCCCGAAAGCATCAGCGACATCAACGAGCACATGAGCGAAATACAGCGGGCGGTAAAACAGTCCGTCTCAGACCCGGCAAAGCGCGCCCAGGCCATGAGGGCAATCTTTACCCGCCTGCTTGAAGACGACAACCAAACCCCCGACTATGAGATAGACGGCATCATTGGAGAAGCAGAATTATAATTTTTTTACTTTTTTTCTCTACTTGTGTCGAAAAGCAGCTTCCTCTTTTGATAATAACAGTGTAGTCTCTGTTTCAGAGGCTTAAAAAATACCACCTGTTATTATCATGGAGGATTATAGGATTTATGAAAAGATTTGTCCTTGTCATCTTGCTTGCTCTTGCCGCGGCTTCAGTGCCATGCACACCGAGCAAGCCTGCCGTCACCATCGTGTATGCCACTGCGAACGGGAAGAAATTCCACAGCAAAAGCTGCCGCACGATTAAAAAATCAAAAGTCGAAGGCATTCCCCTAGAGGAAGCAATCAAGAAGGGGCTTGAGCCATGCAAAATATGCAAGCCCAGCAATTGATTAAGTTGTTGACCTGCATTTAAAAATAAAGCCGCACCTGTCTCATAGGTGCGGCTAAGTCATCAAAAACTATTAAGCATTTTCCCCAGCGGGGGCTGCCTTTTTGGCAATACGGGCATCTTTGCGGGCCTTGTTTTTAGCAACTGCCCTGCAGCGTTTGCAAACCTTTACCTTCTTGCCATCAATCTCCTGCTCATACAGGATTTTAATCTGTTCTGCACCACAGACGGGGCATGTGCCGCGTCCGTGATTTGCTTCCTTGCGGATTCCTGTTCCACGATGCGCTTTAGACATTACTTACTCCTTTGCTGCATTTGCCTTTGCAGGCTTTTCCTCACCCGGCTCCGGCAACTTGTAATCAACCAGTTCCAGAATGACAACATCAGCGGCATCACCCTGACGGAAACCAAGCTTCAATACGCGGGTATAACCACCATTGCGCTCCTTCATGCGGGGACCAATATCCGTAAACAGCTTGTGCAGGATTTTGTCATCTGCAATAAACTTAGCGGCAATCCTTCTGTTGTGCACGCTGTCCACTTTTGCCCGCGTGATAAGCTTTTCAGCCTTCCTGCGTACTTCCAGCGCCTTTGCTTTCGTCGTAGTGACGCGCTCATACCTGAAAAGCGATGTCACCATGTTCCGTGACATAGCACGCCTATGCGCGGATGTACGTGAAAGCGGATTAAATCCATTCTTATGATTCATTCGTTCTCATCCTTATTTTTACGGAAAGTGAAATTCTTGTCCTTAAGATGGCTGTAATCAGTCATTCCGAGGGTCAAGTGATGCTCTTCAAGCTTTGACTTGATTTCCTCAAGGCTCTTTTTACCAAAATTACGGGTTTTGGTGATGTCATCTTCCGTCTTTCGTGTTAATTCACCGATAGTGTGAATATTGGCATTCTTAAGGCAGTTTGAACTGCGAACGGAAAGCTCAAGCTCCTCTACAGGAGTGCTAAGCAGCCGCCGAATCTGTTCATCGCCTTCGTCTAATTCATCACCTGTGGAATACTCATCTTCATTGAAATTCACAAAGATAGAGAAATAATCCTTCGCTATCTTTGCGGCTTCAGCAAGCGCATCCTCAGGCTTGATTGTTCCATCAGTCCAGACTTCAAGAATAAGTTTGTCATAGTCGTTCCGCTGACCTACACGACAAGGCTCAATAGAGTATTTTACCTTTGGTACAGGTGTAAAGATGCAGTCCATTGGAATCGTCCCGACGACCTCAATGTGGTGCTCATTTACTTCCGCAGGAACATATCCCCGTCCCAAATCAACCTGAATTTCAACCTCAAGGCGAGCCTTTTCCATCATCGTGAAAACCTCAAGCCCCTTGGTCATTACTTCAAGCTGACCTTCTTTTGCAAAGTCGTCACTTTTTACAGTGCCCGGTCCCTTGAATTCAAAGAGAATTGTATCCTGCTCAACATCTCGTGGCAAACGCAAACGAATCTTTTTCAAGTTATTCAAGACTTCCATGACATCTTCCGAGACATTAGGAAGCTTCTCGAATTCACTGGAAATAACATGAGGAACGCCATCGGCATCATAAGACGTAATCCGTACCGAAGAAATTGCATATCCCTGAATCGAAGAGAGAAGCACCCGACGCAGGGTATTTCCTACCGTTGTTCCGAAACCGGACTCGAAAGGAAATGCGGTGAATTTTCCATAATTCGGATTAGTATCAAGATGCTCAAATTGAATTCCCTTCGGTTTTTTAAAACCTTTGAGCAGATTTTTGCGAGCCATCTGAACTCCTTATTATTTAGAATAAAGCTCAACCACGAGCTGTTCTTTCACATCAGCCAGATCTGTCACTTCCTCGCGACGCGGATACTGCACAAAAGTGCCCTTCACGGCCTCTTCATCAACGGTCAACCACGGAGTTGAGCCTGACTTTGAGAGCTCTTTGAGGCCTTCCTGAACAACGGCGAGCTTCTTGCTTCTCTCTTTCACCTCGATAACATCGCCCGGCTTCACCTGATAACTGGGGATATTAACGATCCTTCCGTTCACCAAGATATGCCGATGCAGCACAATCTGCCTTGCCTGAGCACGGGAAACTGCATAGTGCATTCTGAACACAACATTGTCGAGACGACTCTCCAAAAGGCGGATAAGGTTGTCGCCAGTAACGCCAGACATCCGGAGAGCATTCTCAAAAGTGATGTGGAACTGCTTCTCCAGCATTCCATACATCCTCTTTATCTTCTGCTTCTCGCGAAGCTGGATGGCATACTCACTGCGCTTGCCAATGCGTCCCTTGGGATCTTTTCCAGGAGCAGCCCGCTTCTTGTTGATCGGGCACTTATCGCTTTTACAACGCTCACCCTTCAAGAACAACTTTTTCTGTTCCGTCCGGCAAAGCCTACAAACAGGACCTGTATATTTTGCCATTGCATTATCTCCTTACATGCGACGTGTCTTGCGCGGGCGGCATCCATTGTGCGGAATGGGGGTAACATCAGAAATAGACTTTACCTTCAATCCAAGCGTACCAAGGACACGGATGGCGTTCTCACGTCCGATTCCCGGACCCTTCACAAAGACATGCACCTCGCGCAGACCATAACCAGCAGCCTTCTGCACCGCAGTTTCCGCAACGGACTGCGCCGCAAACGGCGTAGATTTTTTCGCCCCACGGAATCCCAATCCACCGGAAGAAGCCCAAGAAATTGCATTTCCCCTCAGGTCTGTGATAGTTACAATCGTGTTATTGAAGCTTGCCTGAATGTAGACATTGCCCTCATAAACACTTTTCTTTTCTTTTCTTTTCTTTACAGCTGGCATCACTTACCTCCGTCCTACGCCTTCTTCTTGTTGGCAACGGTCTTCTTCTTACCCTTGCGCGTACGAGAATTTGTACGAGTCCGCTGGCCGCGCACAGGCAAGCCCTTGACATGACGCATTCCACGGTAGCTGCCGATGTCGATAAGGCGCTTGATATTCAAACCAATCTCAGAACGCAGACGACCTTCGGTCTTATAATTCTCATCGATGATCTTGCGAATCTTCGTCAAATCATCTTCTGAGAGATCATTAATCAACGTGGTCGGATTAATCTTAGCAGTCTCACAAATTTTGCTAGCCGATGAACGACCGATGCCATAGATATATGTCAATGCAATATTGACATGCTTGTTTGGGAGGTCAACTCCCGCAATTCGAGCCATTCAGTTACTCCTCAACCCTGCTTTTGCTTATGCTTTGGGTTAACACAGATAATGCGGATAACTCCGTTCCTCTTGATAACCTTACACTTATCACAAATGGGCTTTACGCTGGTTCTCACTTTCATAAAAGTCCCCCTGAAAACGTGAAATGTTTGCATTAAATCATGGCAATTCGCAATGAATTACAATCTAATGCACCGCTCTACTTTTAAGCGGTGTAATAATATAACACGTTTTTCACAACTTAATCTAGACCTTATACCAAGAATTTTTCTCTTTTTAAAGACTTCTTGGCCTCAGTCCTTTCTTCGTCAATCCATCGTGATGATGCATTTTCAGAAGAGCCTCCACCTGAGACATTGTATCAAGGTCAACACCAACCAGAATCAGCAGAGAAGTTCCACCCATAAGCATTGCAATAGACGCAGGGAACTTAAAGATATTCTGAATCACTGTTGGCAATACGGCAATGACTGCCAAATACAAAGCTCCAGGAAGTATCAGACGGTTTAAAACCTTCTGAAGATATTCCTCAGTTTTGTCAGTTCTAATTCCCGGAATAGAACCACCGTTTTCACGGATATTTTTTGCAATTTCCGTAGGGTTCAGCGTAACCTGAGTGTAGAAGTATGCAAAAAATATAATCAGCAAAACCTCGATGACATTATACAGAATGCCCAACGGATTAAGCACCGCAGACACCTTCATCAACCACGTAGCCCTGTTTGAAAGGCTGTTTGCAATCTGGAGCGGGAACGTCAGGAACGCAGAGGCAAAAATAATCGGGATAACTCCAGACGGGTTAATCTTGAACGGTATGTACATGCTCTGCCCGCCGTACATCTTCCGCCCGACCACGCGTTTTGCATAATGGACAGGGATTTTTCTTTCCCCTGACTGCTCATAGACAACAAGCCCGATGATGACCACATACATCAGAAGAGCGACAATGACGAACACCACATTGATGTCGCCGTTTGAAACGCTCTTCCACAGCTCATAGGCAGCACTCGGAATACGCGCCACAATACCGGCAAAAATCAGCATAGAAATGCCATTGCCGATACCATGGGAGGTAATCTGGTCGCCAAGCCAAATAGTAATCATCGAACCCGTCGTGACGGTCAAAACAGCGAGGGCGTTGAAATAAAGTTTGTTTTCAAAGATAATCGCCCCCGGCTGCTGCTGGTTGATGGCGTCAGCATAGACAGTGAGCGCACCGGCCTGGATGAGACAGACAAAGATCGTTCCCACCCTGGTCCACCACGCCACCTTCTGCTGACCGCCCTCTTCCTGCGCAATCCGTTTAAGGGAAGGGAAAATAACCAGTGCAAGCTGCATGATGATCTGTGTCGAAATATACGGCATTACGCCGAGCATAAACACAGAAAATCGCTCAAATGCACCGCCCGCAAAAAAGTCCATATAACTGGCAAACGCACTTTCCGCACCACTTGCAAGGTTGTTGAAGTACTGCAGAAGCAAGGTTGCATCAATGCCCGGTATTGTTAAAACGCTACCAAGTCGAAAGACAGCAAGGATAAGCAATGTAAAGAGTATACGGTCACGCAGCTCTTTTACTCTGAACATATTTACAACAGGATTGTTTGCCATTTGTAACTCCAACGTTTATTTCTCAGCAGACTTTTCGTCATTAGCAGGAACAGTCACTGTTCCGCCAGCCTTCTCGACCTTTTCTTTGGCAGAGGCAGAAATCTTATCAACGTTGATAACGAGCTTCTTGGAAATTTCTCCATCGCCGAGGATCTTCACCTTGGCACGGCCCTTTTTGAGCAGATTCTTGGCAACCAATGACTTCCTGTCCACGGTTTCGCCATCGGCGTACTTGGCTTCCAAATCCTTCAGGTTGAAGATTTCATATTCTTCCTTGAAGGGATAATTTGAAAAGCCGCGCTGAGCGATCCGCCGATATAGAGGCATCTGTCCGCCCTCAAAGCCTACGTATGTCTTTCCACCAGAGCGGGACTGCTGACCCTTGTTTCCCCTTCCTGCCGTAGTACCACGACCAGATGACGAACCGCGGCCAACGATCCGCTTCTTTCTATTTGCACCCTCGGGTGCATGCAACATAAAATCAGACATTAGTCAATCTCCTCAACCTTTACCAAGTGCGCCACAGCGTGCACCATGCCCCAGACGGACGGATTATCCTCATGCTCAACAACAGAGCTGATTCTCTTAAGTCCAAGACTACGGACAGTCGCCCGTTTATCAGGTTTTTGACCGATAACACTCCGTACAAGAGTAATACGTAATTTCTTCGCCATATCAGCCCCACAAATCATTCAATGACTTACCACGATTTTCTGCAATCTTGCTTGCATTCATCATGTTTTCAACAGCATCAAACGTCGCACGGATAACGTTCACCGATGTCCGAGAGCCCTGAGACTTGGAGATGACATCCGTAATGCCTGCGGCATCCATTACCGCGCGGACCGGACCACCGGCCTTCACGCCGGTACCGGGACAGGCAGGCTTCAGCAGCACGGCAGAGCTCTTGTACTTTCCAATAACCTCATGGGGAATGGTGCCATTCTTCATCGGAAGCGTCGTAAGGTTAGACTTAGCCTTGTCAATGCTCTTCCTGATAGCCTCGGTCACGTCATTCGCCTTTCCAAAGCCAAAGCCAATTCTGCCCTTCTGGTCGCCCACAACGGTGAGGGCGGAGAATGACATCCTGCGTCCACCTTTTACCGTCTTAGCGGTGCGGTTAAGCTTTACGAGCTTTTCCACGAATTCATCAGCAGGCTTTCTTTCTTTATTATTCTGGTGTTCCATAGCTCCTCCTAGAATTCAATCCCCGCTTCGCGGGTGGCATCGGCAAGAGCCTTTACAACGCCATGATAGAGATACCCATTGCGATCGAACACAATCTTCGTAATGTTCTTGTCCTTCAAGCGCTGACCCATTGCAGCACCGAGCTTTGTCGCGCTCGCAACATTCGCCCTGAGGTCAATGAAGTCCTTCTCAAGCGTCGAGATGGAAGCAAGCGTCCTGCCCTCATCGTCATTTATAACCTGCACGTAAAGGTTGTGGCCGCTCTTATACACACTCATGCGAGGGCGTTCTGCCGTACCGTAAATGGACTTACGGATATGAATCTTCCTATGCAGACGTTTTCTCTGTTTATCACTAAGTTTCTTAAACATACCAGTTCACCTTATTTTACGCCAGTCTTACCGACTTTACGCCTAATAACTTCTGTCTCATAGCGAATACCCTTGCCCTTATACGGCTCAGGTTTACGCAGCTTACGCAAATCCGCACAGTACTGCCCGACCTTCTGCTTGTCGATGCCCGATACCGTCACCTTACCCTCTTTGTCAGCAGTGACAGTGAGGTCGTCCGGAATCACCGCGATGAAATCCGTTGAGTATCCCAGATTCATCACAAGCAGCTTTCCCTGCACCTCGGCACGGAAACCAACGCCCGTTATAATCAGCGTCTTTGAGAAACCGCTCGTAACGCCTGTGACCATATTGTGGATGAGGTTGCGGTACAGACCGTGGGCAGCATTTGCCGCCTTCGATGAAACGACGGGATCCACGACAATCTCAGTCCCCTTCACCTCAACCTTCACCAGATTGTTGAACTTCTGGACAATCTCGCCCTTCGGTCCCTTCACCTTCACCGCGTTATCTTCAACCTTGACCGTTACACCTGCCGGAATAGCAACAGGAAGCTTACCAATCTTTGACATTCTTTCCTCCTATTCTATTACCACACGGTACAGATCAGCTCGCCGCCGACCATCTTCTCAGACGCCTTTTTGCCGGTCGTAACACCGCTTGACGTTGAGACAATCAAGGTACCATAGCCGTTAAACACGCGGGGCAAGTCCCGATAGCCTGAATACACACGGCGGCCAGGAGTTGAAATCTTCTTCATGCCGTGAATAACCGGGGCATTTGCCTCGTCATACTTCATGAAGATGCGGATAATGCTGTGACCATCATCGTCCTGCACCTTCTTGAAATTCTTAATATAGCCTTCCGTCTTTAAAATCTTGACAATTTCCAGTTTCATCTTAGAGGTAGGAACATCTACCTTCTCGTGACCGACCTTTGCTGCATTCTGGACTTTTGCAAGCATATCTGCTACTGGATCTGAAGCTGCCATCTCTATACTCCTGCCACTCTACCAAGATGATTTTGTTACACCGGGTAACAGCCCATCACTTGCCAATTTGCGGAAACAGATACGACAGATCTTGAATTTCCGCAAATATCCATGGGGACGCCCACAAATCTGACAGCGGTTATACCGGCGGGTGCTGTATTTCGGAGTCCGCTGCGCCTTGATAATCATCGATTTCTTAGCCATAAATTTCCCCTTACTTCCTGAACGGCATACCGAATTTCGTCAGCAACGCACGGGCCTCATTGTCAGTGCGCGCATTGGTAACGATATTGATGTTCATACCGGAAATCTTCACAATCTTATCAAAATCAATTTCCGGGAAGATGATCTGCTCGGTTATACCAAGAGAGAAATTTCCATGACCATCAAAGCCGGTCGCCTTAATTCCACGGAAATCCTTTACACGAGGCAGTGCCACATTGACCAGGCGGTCAAGGAACTCATACATGATGTTTCCCCGCAACGTCACCATGGCGCCGATTTCATTTCCTGCACGAACCTTGAAATTTGCAATGCTCTTCTTCGCCTTTGTTTTAACAGCTTTCTGACCAGTAATCTGAGTGAGATCTGTAACTGCAGCGTCAAGAAGTTTCTTATTCGTGAGAGCCTCACCCACACCCATATTCACTATAATCTTCTTGATTACAGGAATCTGCATGGTGGATGTATATCCCAGCTCCTTAAAAAGCTCAGGAGCGATTTTTTCCTTATAGACTTTCTTAAGCCGTGGTACGTAACTTTCCATTACAGTGTTTCTCCACACTTGCGGCAGACACGAAGCTTCTTGTCACCGTCAAGCTTATAGCCAACTTTCACCGGGCGGCCGCACTTCTTGCAGACAAGCGCCACGTTTGAAATATCCAGAGGTGCCTCCACCTCAGCAATGCCGCCAGCATCCTGCTGGCTCCTTCTCTTCATCGCTTTCTTGACAAGGTTTGCGCCGCTGACGATAACACGGCAGCGTCCGTTCTTCTCGAACACACGCACTATGGTACCGCGCTTTCCCTTATCCTTACCGCTGATGATCTCTACACTATCATCCTTATGAATCTTGTACTTATGCTGCATAATATACAACTCCTCAGAGGACTTCCGGAGCGAGTGATACAATCTTCATAAAGTCCATATCACGCAGCTCGCGAGCCACAGGCCCAAAGATACGCTTTCCCCTCGGATTCTTATCCGCATCAACGAGGACGCATGCGTTGTCATCAAAGCGGATATAGGTTCCGTCAGGACGGCGGTATTCTTTCGCCACGCGCACGATTACCGCTTTCTGTACCGACCCCTCTTTTATCGTAGATGTCGGAATGGCTTCCTTGACAGCTACCACAACAATGTCACCAATACCTGCATAACGGCGGTGGGATCCTCCCAGAACCTTGATACACTGAACCAGCTTGGCTCCGGAGTTATCGGCAACAACCAGATTTGACTGCATTTGAAGCATACTGTTACTCCTGCCTTATTTGGCCCTCTCGAGGACAGCATCGAGACGCCAACATTTATCTTTACTAATAGGGGCGCATTCTATAATGCGGACAGTATCGCCCTCATGTGCATCATTATTTGCGTCATGAGCCTTGCACTTCTTAGTGCGCGTAACATATTTCTTGTAAAGGCGGTCCATCTTCTTTGTATCAATAGACACAACGATCGTCTTGTCCATCTTATCGCTGGTCACAATGCCAACGAAAGAACGCTTTCCACCCTTCTTATGAACCTTCTGTTCTTCCACGGGTCAGCTCCTAGTTTTTTGCAGCAATAGCTTCAGCAGCAGCCTTTCTGAATTTCTCCAGATCCTGCTGGTGAATAAGCGTATTGAGGCGGGCTATCTCGCGGCGCATCGTACGCTTCTGCATCGGATTATCTACATGACCAACGACTGCCTGAAAACGAAGGTCCATGTACTCCTTCTTCAATTCATTCCGCTTTGTTACAAGCTCGGCGTAAGAAAGCTTCTTGTCATCAGCCTTTCTGAATTTCTTTGCCTCTGCCATTTCTTACCCCCTACTCCACTGTCGGGCGGAAAGCCACTTTTGTCTTGATGGGCAGCTTGCTTGATGCCAAGTGCATAGCCTTCTCAGCCAACTTCAAGTCAACTCCGCCAATCTCAAATAAAATCATACCGGGCTTGATGACCGCAGCCCAGAACTCAGGCGCACCCTTTCCCTTACCCATACGGGTATCAGCAGGTTTCTTTGAAACAGGCTTATCCGGGAATATGCGCGTCCACACCTTTCCCTGACGGTTGATGCAGCGGTTGATTGCAACACGCGCAGCCTCTATATGCTTTGCACCCAGCCAGACCGGCTCCAAAGCGACAAGGGCTATATCACCAAAATCAACCGTGTTGTCACGGGTCGCATGCCCTTTAATTCTACCGCGCTGCACCTTGCGGTGAGCGACTCTCTTAGGACTAAGCATTTTCTACTTTTCCTCCCTCAGCTTTATTTGCCTTTGGAGCACGGGTAGACTTACGCTCGCCAGAAGAGTGCCGTGGCTTCCTCACGATATCGCCAGCATCCTCATTCCTCTCGCGGCCATAATTCATACCGTTATAGACCCACACCTTGACGCCTATCTTGCCATAAGTCGTCAGAGCCTCATAAAAACCATAGTCTATATCAGCACGGAGTGTATGCAGAGGCACACGTCCTTCCTTATGCTCCTCGGAGCGGGTCATATCTGCACCAGCAAGACGACCAGAAATCCTGATCTTGATTCCCTGCGCACCGCCCTTCATAGCGTTTCCTGCGGACTGCTTCAGAGCCTTGCGGAAAGAACCGCGGCCTGCAAGCTGGCGGGCAATGTTCTGCGCAATCAAAGAAGCATTGATATCGGAATGCTTGACTTCCTTGATCTTTATCTGAACCTTCTTTGTCAGCTGGTTCTGGATATCTGCGCTGATTTTTTCAATCGTCGCAC
Organism: uncultured Treponema sp.; assembly: GCA_937885235.1. Lineage (GTDB taxonomy): Bacteria > Spirochaetota > Spirochaetia > Treponematales > Treponemataceae > Treponema_D. Next base: position 862 of record CAKZZK010000152.1, on the reverse strand, counting down.
CCTTCACGCCGATAATCACGCCCGGGCGAGCGGTGTGGATGACGATGGTCACACGCTGGGGATGGCGGATAATCTCAATCTCTGCGATCTCCGCATTCTTACATTCAGGGAGCGCATTCACCAGCTTACGGATCTTGATATCCTCAAGAACTAAATCCGCATACTCACGTGGATCCGCATACCACCGAGACTGCCATGTCTTGTTTACGCCAAGACGCAAACCAATAGGACTAACTTTCTGACCCATATTACTTTCCCGCCTTCTCGTCAACTATAACGGTGATATGGCACATGCGCCTCAGAAGCTGATCCGCACGCCCACGGGCACGGAACCAGACTCTCTTAAGCCTCGGACCCTCATCGATCCGAATCTCCTTCACATACAGCATATCCTCATCAAGTTTCTTATTCTTGTTAAGCGCATTAGCCATCGCGGACTTCAGCGTCCCCTTAATGAGCCGCGCGCCCTTCTGCGGCATATTCTCCAAAATAGCCACAGCTTCCGAACAAGGCTTCCTCTTGATCACGTTTGCTACAGGGCGAACCTTCGTAGGAGAAGCAATCAAGAATTTGGTTGTTGCTACATAACCTGTTTTCTCAGTCATTTCAACCACCCTTATTTACCTTTAGCGCCTTTATCTGAACCGCCATGGCCTTTAAACGTACGGGTAGCAGCAAACTCACCGAGCTTGTGACCTACCAGGTTTTCCGTAATGTATACGGGAATCCATGACTTACCATTGTACACAGAAATAGTGTTGCCAACCATTTCGGGAATAATCGTAGAGCAACGAGAATAAGTCTTTATCATCTTCTTATCTGCTGCTGAAGCTTTATAAAGACTTATTCTCGTTGCTCTACG
>CAKZZK010000151.1 GCA_937885235.1 uncultured Treponema sp. | reverse complement strand
TAATGTCAAGATACCTGCGCAATGCCGCGCATTTCGGCAAGGGAAGCATAGCCGTGGCTCTTCATAAACGCGCGGAGACCGTCCAAAATCTCCATCATGACGGCAGGATTGTTGAATTTTGCGCTGCCAACCTGCACCGCATGGGCGCCAGCCATGATGAATTCCACCGCATCCTGCCATTTTGCAATGCCGCCAATGCCAACCACGGGCACGCGCTCCGCTTCGGGCAGGCGGTTCATAGCCTCCACTACATCGTAGACCATGCGCAGGGCTATGGGCTTGATGGCAGGACCGCAAAATCCCGCGCGGATGCGGTCAAAGACGGGCTTGCCCTTCTCTATGTCTATGGCAACAGCCTGAATGGTGTTCACGAGACTCAGCGCATCGGCACCCGCCTTTACGCACGCCATAGCCACCGCAACGATGTCTGGCGCATTGGGCGAAAGCTTGACCATGAGCGGCTTTGAGCTAGCCGCCTTGACCGCAGACACCACCGAAGCGGCAAGCTCGGGGTCAGTTCCCCACGCCATGCCGCCGCCGGACACATTGGGGCAGCTGATGTTCAGCTCAATCATGGGAACGGCTGTCTTGTCCAAGAGCCGTGCCGCCTCCACATAGGAGTCAATGCTGCCGCCTGCAAGGTTTGCAATGATGACCGCGGGGACAAGCTTCATAGCCTCCGGCAGCTCGTACTGGATGACGTGCGGAATGCCAGGGTTCTGCAACCCTATAGAATTGATATTTCCTCCCGCCTCTTCCACAATGCGCACCCCGCTGTTGCCCGGACGGGCTTCCAGCGTAGAACCTTTCAGGCTTATGCCGCCAATCTTGCTGACATCGAAGAGCCCCCGGTAGTTCTGCCCAAAGCCAAAGGTGCCGGAAGCCGCTATGACGGGGTTCTGGAAGTGAACGCCCGCAATATCCACGCCTAAATCAGGTTCCTGCCCTTCGGGGAGCGGGGAACGGCGGGGAGCAGAGGGCTGCTCAAACGAAAGTATGTCGCCATCAAAGACGGGACCGTCCTTGCAGACGCGCAGATTGCCGTTCGCCGTGGCGATGGTACAGCCAAGGCATGCGCCAAGACCGCAGAGCATACGGTTCTCCATACTCAGGTAACACTTTATGCCCGCCTCCTTTGCAATCCGCTGTATATAGGCAAGCATGGGATTGGGACCACAGGCGTAAATCACCTTGTACCCCGCCTCCCGTATCTTTTCCGCGGTGAGCGCGGCGGAAAGCATACCGTGCACCCCCTCGCTGCCGTCATCGGTGGTGACAGTCAGCTTTGCCGCCTGCACATGCTCCAAGCCGTAGCTGCCGCTCTTGAAGCTCGCATAGAAGTCATAGGATTTCGCGGGCAGGCTTGCCGCAAGGTTTGCAACAGGCGCCATGCCTATGCCGCCGCCCGCAATGCAGATTTCCGGTCTGTCAGAAGGCTGCCGCGCATAATCGCGGGAAACATAAAACGCATTGCCAAGCGGCCCTATGAGGTCAAGCTCTTCACCAGAAGCCATGGCGCAGAGCTCTTCCGTCCCCCTCCCCTTTTTGAGGATAAGGAACTGGAGCCGCAGCTGCCGCTTCCCCGTCTTTTCATCCCTGCCTTCCTCCGCGTGGTAAACGCTGATGGGGCGGTCAAATTCCACGGCGCTCTTGTGGCTGCGGATAAGGTAGAACTGCCCCGCAGCAGGGCTTTTCTGCGTGTCCCGCTCTAATTCTATTACCACCTCTAAAAGGAATACATTCGGCTGCCCTTCTATCTGGCGGGAATAAGCCACCGCTCCCTGCCCGTAAAAAAGCCGTCCATTTCCCTGTGCGTCTATTTCAGCTCTGTCCATGCTATACCTCCGTTCTGTAATTACAGCTGTGCTTTTTGCAATACAACAAGATTTTGCGCCACAGTCAAATCAAGCCGCGTTCAGTCCCCGTGGGCATTGCGCCACTCGCGCGGGGAAAGCCCGGTCACTTTTTTGAAGAGAAAGCTGAAATAGTGCGGGTCGTTAAAGCCCACCTCGTAGGCTATGTCCGCACTTTTCATATCAGTGCCTTTGAGAAGTTTCTTTGCCTGCTCCACACGAACGCTCGTTAGATATTCGATAAAGGTCATGCCGCAGTCCTGCGAGAAAATCGTGCTGAAATGGTTGGGACTAAAATTCACCTCCTCCGCGGCAGAGCGCAGGCAGATGTCCGGGTTCGCAAAGTTCTTGTCGATATACTTCTTTGCCCGCAGGATAACGTCAGCATAGCGCCCCTGCACATGCTCGTTTCGGTAGGCAAGCAGGGCGGTAAGCACCCGCTTTATTTCGCTGATGAACAGCTCCTCGCTCCGTACCGCGCCGTCCACAAAGCTGTGCGTAAGGATTTCGGGCATCACCTCTTTTACATCGCCGCCAAGCCCTTCAATCACCTTTGACACAGCCATAATCACATCCACAAGCAGATAGGAAGCTATGATTGAAAAGTGCCCCGTGTTCTCGCCGAGCAGGGAGATGTACTCCTTGATTATCTGGTCAATCTCGCTTTCGTCAGCGTAGTTCAGGCGGTCAACAAGCGGGTCGTTCTCCTGCAGGACGATGGAACCGTCACGGTCGCGGTCAACATCGTTCGCGCTGACGATCTTGTTCGAGCCTTGGAAACGGCTCTTCTTGAGGACGGCAAAGGCATCCTGAAAGGATTTCGGAATATTGGCTGTGTGTTCAACAACGGGACCGATAGCGCTCACTATCGTGGTTCCCTCAATCTGGGAAACCTCGTGCTTGACGGATTCCGCCACGGAAAATGCCCTGTCCTCGCAGGAGTCCTCAGCCTGAGCCTTGATGATGGCGACAAAGACATTCGGGGAAACGAAGAAGCCAATGACGTCATCCACCCCCTTGATGAACGCCATGATGCGGGATTTCGCAGCCACAATCGCATCGATGGACTCATCGCGGGAGTATATTTCGCCCACGCTCACGGTATAATAGTGGGAAATAAGGTTTATGTCAAAATCAGCCGCCCGCTGTATGACGGCGCCAGAGTCAAGCGCACCAAAGACAAGGTCTGTCAAAAGCTTCTCGCGGGCGAGCACGAAGGTCGATTCAAGCTCGCTCTTGAGGCGGCTTATGTCTGTGAACTGCTGCTTCTGCTTGTCGAGGGATTCCGCCACCTTGTTCAGGCTTGCCATAAGTTCTTCCAGCGTAAAGGGCTTGAGGATGTAGTCCTCCACGCCTATGCCGATGGCTTTCTTTGCGTAATCGAACTCATCATGGCCGGAAAGGATGATGATGCGGATCCACGGCTGTATCTTCTTGACGGTGCGGGCAAGCTCAAGCCCGTCCATGAAGGGCATCCTGATGTCGGTGATGAGGATGTCAGGCTTGATGTCCTGTATCATCGAGAGGGCTATCTCGCCGTCCCCCGCCTCGCCCGCAAAGGAAAAGGGGGAATGCTCCCAGTCCACCTTGCTGCGGAGCCCTTCGCGCACGATTATCTCGTCATCAACTATGAACACACTGTACATAGCATCAGCATAAAACGATTAGCGGGGATTTTCAAGATGTCGTTCGGTATGTTTCGACGTGCGGGCATAAAAAAAGCGTTGGAAATGTTTCCAACGCCTTATTTTTACCTATAATGCAAGTTTTAAG
>CAKZZK010000150.1 GCA_937885235.1 uncultured Treponema sp. | reverse complement strand
GGATGCCCTGCAAAAAGCCCGCAAGGCGTGGGATTTCGCTTGTACCTACCTGCTCGACAAGGAAGAGGGCGAGTGGTACTGGGCGGTATCAAAAGACGGCACGCCTCATCTGAATGAAGACAAGGGCGGCAACTGGAAGACCAGCTATCACAATGCCCGTTGCTGTATGGAGCTGCTGCGGCGGAGGGGGAACACAGCGAATTGAGTTTTTGCAATTTTCTGCCGATATTACGGGTGTGAAGACACGCATTTTTACCCTGCTACTGGCAGTCCTGCTTCTTGCCCCGTTTCGGGCGGAAGCATACGTTGCCAAGTATAAGGAAGATTATTATAAGCTCTACCACGTGCATTATGCCCAGCTGCCTGATGACTGCATAGAAAACATCTACTGGCTTGAACAGGCAGTGAAGGCGGATTTTGCCAACCCGCTCTACGCGATGGCGAAAATTGAAACAAAGCCCCAGTGGGAAAAGTACCGCTTCCTCTTCCAGATGCACCTGAACCTAAAGCTGCTGGAGCAGCACCTCAGGCTCGGCAGGATATACGACAAAAAAGTGGCATACTTCTACGATGCCCCGTGGAAGGATGAATATCTGCGCAATCTGGAAAAGGCAAAGTCCTGCTACGAGGCGGGCTACTATTACTGGCGGGAAGCAAAGCTCTGGGCAGAAAAAGCGAGCATTTCCCAGTATAATTTCCTCTATATAAGCGAGCAGCAGAACTGGGAAGACGAGCGCGAGCGCATTTCCACAGGCGAGCTTGACTACAAGAAAACGCTGGACCGCGAGCTCACACGGCTCAACAAAGTTATCGATGACCTTGTTGCCATGGAAGATAAAACGTATTAAAATGGCTGCTGTATGAAACAGCCAGACTCAGTTTCCCTCTATTTTCCCGACGGCTCCGGCTTTGAAAAGACGGACATCATTTTTCACAACGGCACGCCTGATTTACCAGCCTGCTTTCAGGAGGGCGAATGCCGCCTTTTTGTAACGGATACAACAGTAGCAGCCCTCCCCTGCATGAAAGATTTTATTTCTTCCTTTGACGGCGACGTCAGGACCGGCAGCAATGACGTCCTGCTCGTGCTCGGCGCGGGAGAGGCACATAAAACGATTGAAAGCGTTCTGGCTATCGTCAGGGCAGCGCTTGAACATAACTTTACCCGCTCCTCTGTCTTTATAGGCATCGGAGGCGGCGTCATCTGCGATATGACTGGCTTTGCGGCATCCATGTTCAAACGTGGCGTGGCGGCGGAATTTGTCCCCACCACGCTGCTTGCCGATGTCGATGCTTCGATTGGCGGTAAGACGGGCTGCGACTTTGAAAGCTACAAGAATATGATTGGCGCCTTCTACCCTGCCCGCGCAGTCCATATCTGGAGCGACTTTGTGCAGACCCTTCCGCAGGATGAATACCGTTCTGGGCTTGCGGAGGCAATCAAGACGGCATTCCTCTTTTCACCAGAGCTGTGCACGCTCTTTGCCGAACAGAAAGATGCCGTGCTGAAACGGGACAAAGCGCTGCTTGCGCAGATTATCCAGAGCTGCGCGGCAGCAAAGGCAGCCGTGGTACATCGGGATTTTAAGGAAAAAGGCGAACGGGCATTTCTGAACCTCGGGCACACCTTCGGCCATGCGCTGGAAAGCGTTGCGGGGCTCGGCGAAGTGACTCACGGGGACGGCGTGGCATGGGGCATGGGACGGGCGTTTGACCTCGCAGCCCGCCTTGGACTCTGCCAGACTGGCTTTGCCACCGGCTGCAAAGACCTGCTCGCCTCCTATGGCTACGACATGTCCCCCATCCCCCACGCGCTCGCGCAGAGGGCTGACGCGGCAGAGGTCCTGCTTTCCGCCATGCGCAAGGACAAAAAGAACCTCAACACGAAAAACATCCGCATCATCATGCAGACGGGTAACTGCCAGACCATAAGCAGGGAAGTTGCCGATGCAGACATTCTGGCAGTACTGCGATGACACAAATGAGACGTAACATAAATGAAATGCATAGACCACTATTTTGACTGGGCTGCGACAGCCCCCGCCGACAAGGACATACACGAAGAAGCGCTCCGTTTTTCGCTTGAAAACTGGGCAAACCCCTCCAGCATACACGGCGCGGGAACAGAGGCACGAAACGCGCTTGAAAGCTGCCGCAAACGCTGTGCTGACGTGCTCGGCGTGCAGAGCAAGCAGCTCTGCTTTAGCTCTGGCGGCACAGAAAGCGACCATATTCCGCTCCTCTCCGTGCTCACCCGCCCGCAGAAAGGCAGCATCGTCCTGAGCGCCATTGAGCACCCCGCCCTGCGCGAGATGGCAAAAATGCTCGCAAACTGCGGCTGGAAGGTCATTGCTGTTTCCCCCGGGAAAGACGGTCGTGTGCGGGCGGAAGACATCTGTGCCAAAGTGCAGGACGACACAGTTTTTGTCTCCGTCATGGCGGTGAACAACGAAACGGGAGCCATCCAGCCCATCTACGAGATTGCGGACGCGCTCGTCTCTCTCGCACAGGGCAAAAGGCGCCCCTTCTTCCATGTGGACTGCGTGCAGGCAGCGGGCAAGATTCCCCTGCAGCTCAATTACCGGGGCATAGATTCTGCCTCGCTGAGCGCGCATAAACTTGGCGGAGCGCGGGGGATAGGTCTGCTGTACCTCGCGCGAGAAACCGTTCCCTTCCTGCGCGGCGGCGGGCAGGAGGGCGGCATGAGGAGCGGCACGGAAAACCTTTTCGGTGCGTGCAGCATGGCATTGTGCCTTGAAAAATACTATCTCGCAGCAGGCAGGGCGGCGCAAACTGAGCGCTACGAGACGCAGCGGAAGGCAACAGCGGCATTTATCAAGCAGCTGCAAAGCATTCACGGCTGCACGCTCATTCCGCACTGCCGGAACGATGAAGCTACAGAGGGCAATTTCTCTCCCTGGGTAGTGCAGGCGGCATTCCCGGGCATTCCCGGACAGGTGCTTGAGCGGGCACTGAGCGCTGACGGCTACTACATCTCCACGGGAAGCGCCTGTTCCGCAGGCCACCATGCCCGCCCCGTTCTGGACAGCATGAACATTCCTCCTAAAGAAAAGGAAAGCGCCGTGCGCTTCAGCTTTGGCTGGGGGACAAGCCCGCAGGCGATGGATGATTTGGCGGAAGAGCTGCGCAAGGTGACGGGGGCTTTTGGCTTTTGAATTACAGCTAACCAGCCGATATAGTTATAATATGAATATATTTGCCAGTTTTGTAAAATGCGTCATACCGACAACATATTTGGGAGTATTTTTCCTTCGGGTCTTCCACTATGGATTCATATACCGCCGTCCTGCAAGCATCGTGATAGATTGTGTGCCGACCGTGCTCATCACCGCCTTTTTAATTTTTCTCGTCTGCCTTGCGGAGTACAAGATTCTTAGCCCCTTTGAAGAAGCCATCCGCAGGGCAAAAAAAGGGGGCAAAGAGGAAAATGACAGCATAGCATGCATCAAAGCCTACAAGAGTTTCGATATCGCCATCGCCATTGGGGAGGGAACAGGCTTTCTGCTTGGCTCCGGCTCAACAGCCATCATAGAGAGTCTGACCGGCACCACACAGTTCAATCCAATCCTGTTTGTCATCATGGTTGCCCAGTCTATCGGCGTCGGCTTTATCTGCTATACGCTGGTTGTATTCAGGGTAAAGAAAATCCGCATGGCACAGGCAATGAGAGAAGTCGGCATTCACGTCAACACAGATATGTCCAAGACGCTTTCCATCGCGATAACAAGCTGCGTTTACATCTCGATATTCAATATGATAACCGTACCCATCGGACTTTTGATGGACAAGACGGCAGGCAATCTGCTGGACACCTTCCTCCATGACTGCCTCATCGGCGCAACGCTCACCGGCGCAGTATGCTATGTGACATACTCCCTGCTTATCAAGAAAATACAGGAAACAGAAAAGGACATAAGCAAAAAGCTCTATGCAGAGACGATGAACCTTGCTGCCGCGACAAAGCAGTCCGCTGCCAGCTGTCTAGACCAGAGCACTGCCGTAAAGGAGATTGTGGCGACAGTCGAAGATATCAAAAATCTTTCCCACGATATAACGGAAAAGCTCAAAGGCGTTTCAAACCTGACGGCAAAGGAAAAAGACGACGTCCTCGCCGGAGTGGAATACCTCGACCGCAACGTTCAGGAGCTGCTCAGCATCATGAAAACCAACTCAGAGACCATCGCTGGAATGAGGGATTTAGGGAACAAAGTCGACAGCATCTGGGAAGTCGTAAAGCTGATCAACGATGTCGCCTCTCAGGCAAAGATAATCGCCTTCAATGCTGAGCTTGAAGCCAGCAGCGCGGGCGAATACGGAAAAAATTTCCACATCGTTGCGAGCGAAGTCAGGCGTCTTTCAGACAACATCATCGAAAGCACGAAGGAAATCAAGGATAAAATAACAGAAGTCCAGAGCACTTCGGATATGCTTATCCTCGCCAGCGAGAGCGGAGCAGAAGAAATAAATTCAGGGTACGAAAACATAAAGTCTCTGCAGAAAAAGTTTTCAAGCATCAAGGAATCCGCAGAGGACACGGCAAAGAGCAGCAATGACATAACAAATGTCGTGCAGCAGCTTGCCGTCTCCCATGACCAAATCTATGCCACGATAAAGCAGATTTCGGATGGAATTGAAAGTTTCACCCAGATGACGGAGAATATTTCTGCCAGCTCCCAGAACGTGAAGAATATCGCTCACCTCCTGTAGAAGCAGCATTCTGCAAAAAGTCGTTGACATAAAGCCATACTTATTCTATTATGTTTCTGTAAAAAGTAATATAGAGGATGCAGTATGGCAAATTCAATAGAAGGATTTTTTGACAGGTACGGCGGAAAGTATGTGGCAGAGGTCTTGCGCAGACCGCTCGATGAACTTGAAGCCGCATTTAAAAAATACATGGCGGACAAAGACTTTTGCGAAGAGCTGGAGACAATCCGCCGCGATTACATTGGCCGCGAAACGCCGCTTTATTTTGCGCCAACTGCAACAAAATTGCTCGGCGGCGCGCAGATTTACATCAAGCTTGAAGGGCTTGCAAACACCGGCGCGCATAAAATCAACAACGCCATTGGCCAGTGCTTGCTTGCAAAGCGCATGGGAAAAAAGCGTATTATTGCAGAAACCGGCGCAGGACAGCACGGGCTCGCTACGGCGGCTGCATGTGCCAAGCTCGGATTAGATTGTACTATATATATGGGCGAAGTTGACGTGCGCCGGCAGCAGCCGAACGTTGCTGCAATGGAGCTGTACGGCGCGCACGTGCAGCCGGTCACGAGCGGCAGCCGCACGCTTAAAGACGCAGTAAACGAAGCCATGCGCGATTGGGCGGCGCATCCTGACACCACGCATTACGTGCTCGGAAGCGCGCTTGGCCCCGCCCCCTTCCCCGACATTGTACGCGAATTCCAGAGCGTCATCGGGCGCGAAGTCAAAAAGCAGGCGGCAGAGCGCGGCATTAAAATCGGCGCGATGGTAGCGGGCGTGGGCGGCGGCTCAAATTCAATC
>CAKZZK010000149.1 GCA_937885235.1 uncultured Treponema sp. | reverse complement strand
TGAGTGACGGGGTCGTGGACGGTGAGTGACGGAGTCGTGGACGGTGAGTGACGGGCTCGTGGACGCTGTGTGGCGAGCTCGTTGCTGCTGTCGGAAGATGTGCTTTCCTTCTTTTGTCATTTTTTCTCTACAAAATAGCAATGCGCTTTCATCTTTTTGTAGAGAATTCCCTACAAACAGCAGGCAATAAGCTGACGTATATTGTAGGTGTGAACAGGAGGAAAAGCATGAAAGATTGCAAACCGCCCCTTCTTTTATAGCCGAAAAGAAGGGGCGGAAACAAAGCGACGCGGTACATTGTATGCTGTCAGCACGCTGTACTGCGCCGGATAGGCAACAGCCATATACCGAGGAGTATAAGATTTATGAAACAGAACCTTACGAATGATACCGCCCCCAAGAGCGGCTACCTTTCCGTCGCCCTTTATCCCGACATGATGCACAGGGAGAACGGCGGCATCAGCAAGTATTATGCCCGCGTGGTGAACCGCCGCAAACTCAGCGTAGAGGACATCGCGAACGACGTAGTGTCTGACGGCATAGCGCATGATAAGGCCGACATTGTAAAGATATGGAGCGTCATGGCGAATGCCATCCTCATGCGGCTTTCAGCCGGACTGAGCGTTGACATAGGGCTTGGCATATTGTATCCCTGCATAAACGGCTGCTTCGACAGAAACGGCGCGGAGCTTGACGGGAGCAAGACGAGCATCGGCGTGCAATATCGCATGAGCAGTCTTGTAAAAGATGTCATGGGCAAGCTTACCCCCGTCGTAACGCAGGGAAACAGCGTTGACCCCCAGATACTGCGGGTGGCAGACCATAAAAGCGGCTGGGACAGCGGCAATTTGACGGAAGCGGAAAAGGAACGCCCGGGCACGATTTCTGTAAACGGCTTCTTCCGCATCGAAGGTAAAAATCTCTGCATCGTGGGAGAGAAGGAAGATGTCGGCGTCTATTTTGATGCCGAGGATGGCTCAGAGAGCATCAAGCTTTCCTCTAAGGACATAGTGAGGAACGATGCTTCCGTCATTGAGTGCATTGCCCCCGCCGAAATGGCTGTAGGAAACTACAGAATACGGATTGTGACCCAGTATTCCAAGACAAAAACATACCACGCGGAGCCGAGGGTGGCTGTGTTCAATCGCCCCGTCGTCATTAACTGACGAGGAATGCTTGCGATAGCAGTCTGTACGATTACGTGAAGGCTGTTATCGCAAGCGTATTTACTCACGTAAAATTCTAACCCAAATATTGGCGGTTAGTCATGTAAAAACCTAACCGAAATTACTTGCTGTGTGGCACCGCCATGGGGATGAACTTTGACTGGAGCCTCTGCGTCTTCTCTGAGAGCAGGACCTCCAGGTCAAGATGGCATGATATAAATGTTTGGAAAAATGTGGTACTCTGATTCGACGGAATCAGAGAGTCGGCGGAAGGTTCTCGCGGGCAGTGAAGAAGGCACGGCTGAAAGGCAGTCCCTTACTTCGGGGTCAAGATTAACCAAAACCGACCGCCGTACGCCATAATGAGGCGCGGGGGCATTCCCCACGACCTCGGATAGGAGCACGGTATACCACTACCAGCGTTTACTCCTGATTCCATTCTATCATAAGGAGTGAAAAAATGGAACAGAGAAGATTTGTAGGAATTGACCTGGGGAAAAGAACCTATGAACTTAAAATCATCGGCAGCGGAGGAAAAGTAACCGGAACGAACGGCCCCACAAGCCCGGCGGGAAGGAAGGCCCTGTACAGGAAACTAATGCCGGCCGACAGAGTCGCGCTTGAAGTATGCTCGCTCGCAATGGTAATGGCAAAGGAGATGGAGAAAGAGGTCGGATGCGAGGTAGTCCTCCTGAATCCGAGCCAGATCGCCCTGATCTACCGCTCCCTGAAAAAAATGATAAGGAGGATGCCCTGAAGCTTGCAAGGCTTGTACAGAAGTACACTAATGAGGAACTGCCTAAAGTTGAGCTTCCGTCAGAGCATGAGGAGAATATAAGACAGATTCTTACAGAATTAAGACAGCTGAGGCACGACAGGACAAGGGAAATAAACAGGCTGCACTCGATATTCCTTGAGCGCGGCATTACAGAAATGAAAAAGAAGGATCTAGCCACTGCCTGCAACAGAAATGAAAGTATAAAGCTGTTAAAAGGAATGTCTTTATTGGAAGCTCAAAGATGTTTGAAAAGACTTGAGCTTATAGATGAACAGCTCGAAGATGTTGAAAAGTCTCTTGAAGCTGAAATTGAAGGAGATAAGAACGTAGAAAAGCTTATGGCGATTCCCGGGGTAGGCAAACAGCTTGCGTCGAGCTACATAGCATTCCTTGGGGACGGCTCGCGCTTTCCCAATGCGTCGGCTATAGGGGCCGCCACAGGGCTTGTACCACGTCTTGACATATCGAGTACGGTCGTGAGGCTGGGCCACATAACAAAGTGCGGGAACAGGAATTTAAGGTCTCTTTTAATTCTGGCGGCATGGACACATGTCAGGGCAAGAAATGCAGGAGCATTAAAAGAGAAGTACCTTTACATGACGCAGGTTCAGAGCAAAGGGAAAAAAATAGCGATAGTCGCGGTCGCAAGGAAACTCGCGGAGTTGATGTACACAATATTGAAGAACGGTACGTCGTATGAAAAAAGGACTTCACCTGCTATTTCCACAAAGAAACTTGCAGATGAAGCACTGGCATCGTAAAATTATGGAATCAGGAGCTCCTTGCTATTGACAAATATCATAGGAGCCCGCTGCGGTACAACCAGTTGATATGGTGAGCCAAAAGTCAATATGTAAAAAACAGGA
>CAKZZK010000148.1 GCA_937885235.1 uncultured Treponema sp. | reverse complement strand
CCTGCTTGTTGCCGATTGTCAGATTCTTCTTTTTTGTTGTGATTGGCAATTCCATTTAAGAGGCATTTATAATGCGTTTGCCCTGAAATAAATATTGCGCATATTTGCAAGTAGGGTGTATAATAATGCATTATGGATGTTTCGCTTATAAATCCTTTCCTCAGCGCGTGTGAAGACACTTTCGCAACAATGTTCAACATTATTCCCCAGCATAAGCCTCCATATCTGCTCAATCCGATTTCCGCGCATTCCTGGGAAATTTCAGGAATCGTCGCTGTTTCCGGCGATGTGACGGGTGTTGTTGCGTTCCGCCTGCATAAAATCCTTGCGGACAAGATGCTTGACATTTCAGGCGTCTCTGTTGACAGCCCAGAGGAAAAAGATGAGATGGCGGGGCAGCTTGTAAGCGAGCTGACGAACATCATCACGGGAAATGCTGTGTCTGCAATCACGACGAAAAACATATCGGTCTCTGCCCCTGTTATCCGTTCGGGCGAGAACCACGTCATCCCTTGGCCGCGCACCACCCGCATTATCGGCGTTCCGTTCTACACGCGGCAGGGAGCCTTTGAGGTGAATGTCTGCTTCAAGGGCATGTAGGAGCTTTGGGGAGTGAACGTGGAGAACGGTGCTACGGGCGGCATATGTGCTGTCCCTGCCAGCGCGCCGCGATTAACTGCTGTCAAGATGAATGTTGTCCCCGTGACAAACACCCACTTGCTGATAATGTCGCACGATAAGACAATGTTCACCATAGCGAATATGCAGATTTCGCACTTCAAGCAAGCCCTCGACGCGGAGAGGAAGGAAAGCTTTCAGGATGCGGCAGATTTAAAGTAAGAAACCGCCTTAGCGCGGAATATATACAATACACTATTGAGGAGCAAAAGCATGACAAACACCAAAGGCTGTGTTGAAGACACAGACGAGTACTTTCTGAAGCTGGATGCCTACTGGCGTGCCACTAACTATCTGGGAGCTGCGCAGCTGTACATGAAGGAGAACCCTCTGTTGCGCCGTCCCCTGACCAGAGAGCAGGTAAAGTCAAAGATTGTAGGGCACTGGGGCACCGTGCCGGGGCAGAACTTTGTCTATGTGCACATGAACCGCGCCATAACCAAGTATGACCTCGACATGATTTTGATTTCTGGTCCCGGCCACGGAGGAAACTTTTTCGTAGCAAACTCTTATCTGGAAGGGCACTACAGCGAAATCTACCCGAATGTAAGCCAGGATGAAGACGGTATGACGAAGCTCTGCAAGCAGTTTTCCTTCCCCGGCGGCATTTCAAGCCACGTGGCACCTGAAACTCCCGGTTCCATCAACGAGGGCGGTGAGCTTGGCTATTCGATTGCCCATGCCTTTGGTTCCGTCTTTGACAATCCCGACCTTATCACCACCGTCATCGTAGGTGATGGCGAGGCGGAAACAGGTCCGCTTGCCACCGCGTGGCACTCGAACAAATTCCTGAACCCCGTCAGCGACGGCGCGGTGCTTCCCATCCTTCACTTGAACGGCTACAAGATTTCCAATCCCACTGTCTTTGCCCGCATCAGCAAGGACGAGGTGGCAAGCTTCTTCCACGGCTGCGGCTGGGAGCCATATTTTGTGGAGGCAGGTGCGGATTCAGACCACATCGCTGTGCATCACCAGATGGCTGAGGCTGTTGACAAGTGCGTGGAAAAAATCAGGCAGATTCAGAAAGACGCGCGCGAGGGCGGCAAAACGGAGCGTCCCTTCTGGCCCATGATTGTCCTCCGCACTCCCAAGGGCTGGACGGGTCCCAAGACAAACGATGAAGGGCTTCCTATTGAAGGTTCTTTCCGCGCCCATCAGGTGCCTATTGACCTGACCAAGCCCGATGCTCATGAAGCGGAGCACATGAAGAAGCTTGAAGAGTGGCTGAAAAGCTACAAACCTGAGGAGCTTTTTGATGAAAACTACAGGCTCAAGGCGGAAATAGCCGCGATTGCTCCCAAAGGCGACCGCCGCATTTCTGCAAATCCCCATGCGAATGGCGGCAAGTTGCTCAAGGACCTTCGTGTTCCCGACTTCAAGAAGTATGCGCTTGACGTGAAAAAGCCCGGTTCCGTCAAAGCTCAGGATATGATAGAGCTTGGCGGCTATATCCGCGATGTGTTCAAGCTGAACAAGGACCAGAAAAACTTCCGCATCTTTGGACCTGACGAAACAATGTCAAACCGTCTGTACAAGGTCTTCGAGGCGGAAAAGCGTGACTTTAACGGCGAGATAATCGCAAGCGATGACAAGCTTGCCCGCGACGGCCGCATCATGGACTCTTACCTGAGTGAGCACATGTGCGAGGGCTGGCTTGAAGGCTACCTGCTGACGGGGCGCCACGGTTTCTTTGCAAGCTACGAGGCGTTCATCCGTGTCATTGACTCCATGGCTGCCCAGCATGCAAAGTGGCTCAAGGTCTGCTCTCAGCTCAAATGGCGGCAGCCCATCGCTTCGCTGAACCTTATCCTCACATCGAATGTCTGGCAGCAGGATCACAATGGATTTACCCATCAGGATCCGGGCTTCCTTGACCACATTGTGAACAAGAAGGCTGACGTGGTACGCATTTACCTGCCCGCTGATGCAAACTGTCTGCTTTCTACCTTTGACCACTGCATCCGCAGCAAGAACTATGTCAACGTGATTGTTGCCTCAAAGCATCCGAGCTGCCAGTGGCTCACGATGGATCAGGCGGTAAAGCACTGCACTCAGGGTGTAGGTATCTGGGACTGGGCGAGCAATGACCAAGGTGAGGAGCCGGATATGGTTATGGCATGCTGCGGAGACACGCCGACGCTGGAAGCTCTTGCCGCTACGACCATCCTGCGCGACAATGTGCCCGGGCTTAAGATTCGCTTCGTAAATGTTGTTGACCTGATGAAGCTTCAGTCGGACACGCAGCACCCGCACGGGCTTTCCGACGCGGATTACAACGCGCTCTTTACCAAGGATAAACCCATCATCTTTGCCTATCACGGCTATCCGCGCCTTGTCCACGAGCTCACCTATAAGCGCGTGAACCGTAACCTGCACGTATATGGCTATCATGAAGAGGGGACGATAACCACGCCCTTCGATATGCGCGTACAGAATAAGATTGACCGCTTTGATCTGGTAAAGGCTGCGCTCAAGCATCTTCCCCAGCTTGGCAACAAGGCATCTCACCTTGTACAGCAGATGAATGACAAACTGGTGGAGCACAAGCAGTATATTTCAGAGAAGGGCGAGGATTTGCCTGAAGTCCTGAACTGGACTTGGCACACGCCTGAAGAAAAGTAAGGCGGTGTAGAAAGATTTTTACAGCTGTTTGAGGTCTGGCGGGAACTGTTCCCGCCGGACCTTTTTATTTTTCGAGTTGCCTTATATCCCCTCTGCCCAATGCCACGCGGTAGCCGATGGCTTGCATTCTCTTTTCCAGAAGGGCGATGCAGGATACATTTTCTTCATCGTTGTTTCCGCTTTCGCTGTTTTTCCCATTGTAGAGCACGTAGTTCTTGCGCACGCTTTTGGGGGTGATGTTGGGCATGACGACGTTTGCGCCGCTCTGTATGCCCCGTTCCCAGCCGTCAGGGCAGATGGTGTTGAGCGCGGTGGTGGAGGGCAGCAGTATGTTTGGTCTGATGAGCCGTATGATAGAAAGCAGGTAGCAGGTGAGCTCCGCCGTGCCTGCGCTCTTGTCCGCAAACGGCGTGTCCCTGTGGGGAATGAAGGGGCCTATGCCGCACATCTCCGGGCGGAATTCTTCTATAAATTTAAGGTCTTTTGCGAGCAGTTCCTCGATCTGGAAGGGACTGCCCGTCATGAAGCCTGCGCCGACCGCGTAGCCAATATCCCGCAGGTCTCTAAGGCACTGCATCCTCCTGTCAAAGCTCATGGAAGCGGGGTGCAGTATGCCGTAGTGCTCTTTGCTCGCCGTCTCGTGGCGAAGAAGATAGCGTTCCGCCCCTGCGTCAAAAAGCCTCTGGTAGCTGTCACGGCTGCGCTCGCCGATAGAAAGCGTTACCGCGCAGTCAGGATGTCGCTTTCTGAGCCATGAGATAAAGGGGCAGAGTATGTCATCGCTGAAAAAAGGGTCTTCGCCGCTTTGGAGCACGAAGGTGCGGAACCCCAGCTCATAGCCCCTCTCCGTGCAGGCGATGAGTTCTTCTGTGTCAAGCCTGTAGCGCAGGAGCTTTTTGTTGCCGCATCTGATGCCGCAGTAGAAGCAGTCATTTTTGCAGGTGTTGCTGAATTCAATCAGCCCGCGCACATAGACATCTGTCTTATAAAAACGCTTTCGCGCCTCGACTGCTTTCTGTGCAAGGAGGTCTGCGGCACTGGCATCACGTTTCTGGAGAAGCTCGGTGTATTCAGCTTCGCTGAGCGAATGCTGTGATTCAAGCCTGTCAATGAGTTCTTTTACACGGGGATCCATAGCAATGCAGTAT
>CAKZZK010000147.1 GCA_937885235.1 uncultured Treponema sp. | reverse complement strand
GAATCTATTGACCTGCTTTAAGGGATTAAGACTTGCAATTTTTTTTGTGATTACAACAAGCGTGTTGCCTGTTTGAATCTATTGACCTGCTTTAAGGGATTAAGACACTCTTAATAACCGAGCGTCCGCACATATCTGGAGCAACGTTTGAATCTATTGACCTGCTTTAAGGGATTAAGACTGTTTTTCTTCACTCATAACTTTTGCCCATCCCTAATCAGGTTTGAATCTATTGACCTGCTTTAAGGGATTAAGACCTTATAGTGAGGTTGTTAAGTCATTCCAGTCTGCCGCGCGTTTGAATCTATTGACCTGCTTTAAGGGATTAAGACACGCCCTCGCTTGCCAAAACTTCAACAAGCGTTTTTTCGCGTTTGAATCTATTGACCTGCTTTAAGGGATTAAGACCTTGTTATTATCCAAGTCTGTTATACACCCATCAGTAATTGTTTGAATCTATTGACCTGCTTTAAGGGATTAAGACGGGTACCCTATTCGGAAAATCAAGCATTTTGCTTGTTGGTTTGAATCTATTGACCTGCTTTAAGGGATTAAGACCAGGAAACCTTCATGTATCCGCCGCATCGTTCGCAAGTTTGAATCTATTGACCTGCTTTAAGGGATTAAGACAGTCTGCTAAAACCATATTATAATTCCTTGG
The DNA here is from genome assembly GCA_937885235.1 of uncultured Treponema sp. Taxonomy (GTDB): domain Bacteria; phylum Spirochaetota; class Spirochaetia; order Treponematales; family Treponemataceae; genus Treponema_D. The sequence goes on along the minus strand of CAKZZK010000147.1, from coordinate 17,932 downwards.
TGTAACATGTTTGAATCTATTGACCTGCTTTAAGGGATTAAGACAGTGCCGAGCGTTGGAAGATGGACTACGACATGAAGCAGGTTTGAATCTATTGACCTGCTTTAAGGGATTAAGACACTTATACTTACTCTCACTATGCCATTCTCCTTTACTGGTTTGAATCTATTGACCTGCTTTAAGGGATTAAGACCTTGAAGGATCCTGTATTCTCCGTTCAAAATTTCTAAGGTTTGAATCTATTGACCTGCTTTAAGGGATTAAGACTGTAACACCTGTAGCAGGTAAGATTGATCCTATAAATCGTTTGAATCTATTGACCTGCTTTAAGGGATTAAGACATAATTCCCTTGCCTTTCTGTGAATTAACTATTACTCTCCGGTTTGAATCTATTGACCTGCTTTAAGGGATTAAGACGATATTCGCCGTTGATTGAATAATGTTGGCTTATCTCTGTTTGAATCTATTGACCTGCTTTAAGGGATTAAGACGTTATGCCCGATTTCCAAAATCCCCTCCCCTTAATGGGGTTTGAATCTATTGACCTGCTTTAAGGGATTAAGACCCATGTTTCCTTGCAGGGAAAGATGGTATGATTGAGACCGTTTGAATCTATTGACCTGCTTTAAGGGATTAAGACTTAGGTTGGAAAACTTATACCCCTTATTACAAAACAAGTTTGAATCTATTGACCTGCTTTAAGGGATTAAGACTTACCATTGGCGTATAAATTATTCCAGGATCTTGGTCCAGGTTTGAATCTATTGACCTGCTTTAAGGGATTAAGACGGGGCGAAGCCCCAAATGCATTTCTCCTTGAATTCCTCCGTTTGAATCTATTGACCTGCTTTAAGGGATTAAGACTTGGTACAGCGACCACTTTTTGCCATGTCGTCCACGAATGTTTGAATCTATTGACCTGCTAGGCGAGGAGCAGCAGAGACAGAGCGAACATCATTTCTTCAAAAACGCATGAAGGCGCGGAACGGAAAAAATAAAAAAGACCGCATTGGTCGCCCAAAGGGCGAACACCGCGGTCTTTTTTATTTTTTCCGTGGGAGCGCCGTTCCCGCTTGAAAGTTACAAATATGACCACGCTTATTGCCTAAGCAATCTTGGCAAGCTGCCAGACTGAGCTTGGCAACTTACACGCCGGTCAGTATGACATTGTTAAGGAAACCTCGAAAAACTTCAGTTTTCGAGGCGTCCTTAATGCTATTTCGGGATGTAATCAAGGCTATTTCAGGGCGTAGTCAAGGCTATTACGTAGCGTAGTCAAGGCTTCTGCGTTTTGAAATAAAGGCTTCTACGTTTTGAAATAAAGGCTTCTACGTTTTGAAATAAAGGCTTCTACGTTTTAAAATAAAGGCTTCTACGTTTTAAAATTAAGGCTGAAAATTGAAATGGTTTTCATTTTTAACAAAGCAGGGTATTGGCTGCTGCCAAAGAGCATGTAAATGCTGTTGCCCGACAGCACCGCGATTTGCTAATTCTATTTTGCCTGCTTGCGGTTTTTAAAATAGCTCTTTATATCGATTTCTTCTGGCGCAGAGACCGTTTTGCCGATGCCGTCCGGTGATGCAGCCTGCACACAGACAAAGTACAGCCCTGCCTGCCATACGTATTTTTCGGCATTTGCATAGCTCAGGCAAAGTGATGCCAAGAGCCAGTGCGGCATTTTTCCGGAAAGATACAGCTTTTTCTCCCCGCTGATTTCTGGAATTGACAGCTGCCTGCTGCAAGAGCTTTCAGAGCCGTATTCTGACTTAAGCAGCTTTACAAGCTCTGGAAGCACCTCGGGTTTCCACTGCGCGTTTACAACCTGCCTTTTTTCCTCGTTCCGAACAGAAACGCAGCCGTGCGAATTGCCAAAATCCAGCCACTGTTTTTTTATTTCTTCATCCTTTTCCCCGCACTTTTCGCGGATAAAGGCGGCAAGAATGAAAACGCCGATGCCTTTGAGAAAGTATTCGGCACCGTATAAATAAAAAGTATCAGCAAAACTACAGCCCGTACTGCTTAGGTGCGGGCTGATTTCATTTAAAGTCAATAGACCTGTTCGGAAACTTTGTTTCCGCTCAGGTCGCGAGTTTAAAACCGCTCAAATGGCGCGGTTTTAAACATCGCTTTTCAAAGTAACCTGTTCTGAAACTGAAGTTTCCGAACAGGTTTAATATACTATTTCATCATGCATTCATGCACCCAGCTTATAAAATTGCTTGTTGACTCTCCCGTGCGCTCTGCCTTGACGTGCTTCTGTCCCCAGACTGCCTCAATGTCTACGTTTTTAATCCCGTAATTTTTGAGGGCAAGGGCAAGGTTCATTTCCGTGCTGACTGCGGTGTCCCCTTGGAAGATTCCCGAGCGGATCCGCCAGAATGGGGCGACATCGGAAGTTCTGTAGCCATCAAAATGCTTGTTCAGATAATACAGGGGATTGTAGGCATTCATGCGGTATGCTACGTTCTTGCCAAGAGAGTCTGTCCGTGCGAGGTCTGCCGCGAAAGCCTCTTCATACTGGGTGCCCTTTACGATTTCCGCAAGGTATTTGTCAAAGTGAGCGCCGTTTCCGTCCCCGTAGGCAAAGAGCGTGTTTTCGCCTTGCCGTGCGTTCAGGTCATCGAATGCGCCCACGGACTTTGTTGCGGTTTTGACGTTTTTTGCAAAGTCGGCTATGCTTGTGATTTTTGCCTTGCCTGTCTCTTCGTCATAGAGCACCCAGACGCCGTTTGCGTTCAGCGCGTTGATGTAGTCCTCTTTGGTTTCGTATTTTCCGTTGAGTTCAAGCCCAGAGGAAGCTGTATTTGTCCGCCTGATGTCGTCCATCTGGGCGTAATCCATGCCGCCCTGTGGCATGCCGCCGCGTCCGCCCCGCGGTCCGTTTCCACCGCCCATCATGCCGCCAAAGCCGCCGCTCTGGGCTTTGCTTGCATCATAGGGGAAGCTTGTGTCTGCGAGGAAGTTGTTCAGCGAATTTTCGATGAAAGCCTTTGTGTAGTCATAGTAGCTTCCTGCCTGCCACAGTCCCTCTGCGGATTCTTGGAGGCTGAGGCTTTCCCCGTCTTCTGATTTTAAGCCTATGCTGTTGATATAGGCGGCAAATGATTCTGCGAGGGCGTCTGAAATCTGCTGGCTCTGAGAATCCAGATTGCTGCGGGATGCGCCCATGTTCCACTCATAGGCTTCGTTTGCGCTGTCAAGGTTTGTGATGGGGCACCAGCACATGGAGCCTGTCACTGCGTCGCTTACGCCTTTGACTGCGCCTATTGCTTCCAGATACGGCTCATAGAGGGCGCTGTTTCCTGTAGCGCCGAGCAGTGCGCTCTGTGCGCCGCCGCCGCTCATGCCGAAGGAAAAAATGCGCTCGCTGCTGCCCGGAAGGATGTCCGCATTATAGCGCCAATAGCGGATTGCGGCTTTTAGGTCCGTCACTCCCGTCGGTGCGCCGTGGTTCCGTCCTCGACAGCCCGGGTATATATAGATGATTCCTTCATCGGTGAAGTCCTTTACGGAAGAGACATAGCCGCTCGGCGGTGTGCATGCCGAGTATCCGGGGGTCTCCACGAGGATGACTGCGGGTGCGTTTTTCGCTGTGTAAGGTCCTGCCTTGCCGTCTGCTTTGACCTGTACGGAGTAAGTTCCGTCTCCGTTGTCCTGCGCGTCAAAATAGGCTCCGGGGACAAAGATGCCCATCGACTCGTAGTTGGCATCTGCCGGGGTTTCCGCGTAGGAAATGCCGGTCTGGTAGTAGACATTGTCGTCAGCATTGTAAAGCCATGCTTCCATGTTGATTTTTGGTAGCCCTGTCTTTGCCGTCGAGCCTGCTAAGGCAGTCTTGCCTGTTGAAGATGTGCAGCCGGAAAGGGTAAAAACTGCCAGCATCGCGCTCTGCAGTACTGCAAAGCCTGAAATTTTGTTCATAAGTACCTCACTGTTTAAAAAATAGCAAAATTTTTGATTTTGAAAAGGGCCTAGATATGAAAATGAATATGTGTTATACTGCAAACGCTCTTTTCAGAAAGGCAAGGATTTATACAGGAAAGTATATGATAAAGATACAGAAAGCTGAAGATGTAGAGGACAGTTTCTTTAACGGGCGCAATTTTGGTGCCTCGCTGGACCTTGTGCGGGATGTGCTCAAAGACGTGCAGGAACGAGGGGATGTCGCGCTTCACGAATACAGCGCAAAATTTGATGTGTCTGCCCCTCAGTCATTTGAAATTCCTCAGGAAGAGCTGAAAGCCGCCGCTGAAAAGCTGCATCGCGAAAATCCTGCCTTATACGATGCGCTCTGTTACTCGCGTGACCTTGCCCTGCGCTTTGCAAAGAAGCAGAGGGAATCTTTTGATGACTTTGAAACGGAGCTTGAACCGGGCTTGTTCACCGGACAGAAAAACATAGCGGTGGAAAGGGCGGGTGTCTATGTGCCTGCGGGACGCTTTCCGCTTATGTCCACCATGGTGATGACGGTTGCCCCTGCGGTGGCGGCGGGGGTGAAGGACATCATCCTCTGTACTCCTCCGCGCGTGCACCCCGATGACAGGGCTGCCGCGCAGTCGGCGGGGCAGGGGCTTTCGGGCAAGCCCTTTATGGGCGGTAAAGCCTATGCGGATGAAAATATCATGGCTGCCGCATACCTTTGCGGCGTGACCCGTGCCTTTGCCTGCGGCGGCAGTCAGGCAATAGCGGCGCTTGCCTTCGGTACAGAGAGCATTCCTGCCGTTGATGTGATTGTGGGACCGGGCAATAAGTTTGTTGCTGAGGCAAAGAAGCTCGTCTACGGCACGGTTGGCATAGATATGCTGGCGGGACCCACGGAGGTCTTCATCATTGCCGACAGCTCTGCAAAGCCCGCTTGGGTTGCCGCAGACCTGCTTGCACAGGCGGAACATGACGTTGTTGCCCAGCCTGTGCTCGCTACGCCTGACGAAACTTTTGCAAAGAAGGTGGCGGAAGAGATAGAGAAGCAGCTTGCCACCCTTGCCACACGCGGTACGGCGGAGCAGAGCGTCAACACTTACGGGCGGATCATCATCACAAAGGACCTTGTGCAGGCGGCAGAGCTTGCAAACAGAAAGGCTCCCGAACATCTGGAGCTGGCGCTGTCAGCGGGGGAGGAGCGGGACAAGTTGGTTTCCCTTGTGCACAACTACGGTTCTCTCTTTATAGGTCACGATGCCGCAGAGGTCTTTGGGGATTATGCGGCGGGCTTGAACCACACGTTGCCGACTTCAGGCAGTGCGCGTTTTACGGGCGGGCTTTCGGTGCGCGTCTTCCTTAAGACGGTTACAACCCTGCGCGTGGAAGCTGGCAGCAAGGGGGCTGTCGCTTCCGCTCAGGCTTCCGCTCAGCTTGGAGATGCCGAAGGGCTTGCCGGACATGCCCGGGCCGCACGCTTGCGCTTAGAATAGATAGTAGTATTATATAGAAGGAAATTGCAGCTATGAAAATATATAAATTAGGCGAAGAAGTGCTGCGCGAAAAATGCGAGCCTGTGGCAGCAGAAGAGATAAACGATGATTTGCGAAAGCTCTTTAACGAGATGTTTGAAACGATGATAAGCGCAAACGGCGTAGGGCTTGCGGCTCCGCAGGTGGGCATTGCAAAGCGTTTCTTTGTCATCATTGCCGATGACGATGTGCGCCGCGTGTTCATCAATCCCGAAATCATAAAAACCTCTCAGGAGGTGGGAAGCTACGAGGAGGGCTGTCTTTCTATTCCCGGCGTATATGAAAACATCAACCGCCCCGTGAAGGTGTCTGTTTCCGCGCTCAATGAATACGGCAAGCGTTTTACCATTGAAGATGCCGACGGGCTTCTGGCGCGGGTCATACAGCATGAGAATGACCATCTGGACGGCATCTTGTACATTGACCGCGGTGACAAGCAGTTTGCTGAAGATACGGTGGCGCAGTTCAAAAAGCGCGCAGAGCGGGCTGCCAAAAAAGAGGCGGCTAAGGCCGCTAAGCAGGCAAGCATAGCAGCAAAGCTTGCAGCGAAAGCGGCAAAAAAAGGAAACGCCTGAGATGCTCCGCGTCCTTTACGGCGGCAGTCCTGCCGCTGCCGCAAAATCTCTGGAGCTTATCCTCAAGGACAGCGCCATGTCCCTCAGCTCCTCCCTCAAATCTGACCAGTACAAGATTGTCGGTGTGCTCACCAATCCACCCTCTCCACAGGGACGGCACCGGGAGCTTGTTCCCACAGAGGTGGCGAAGTATATCGCCATCTGGAACGAGGCTCGAGGGGACGACGTTAAAGTCTTTACCCCGGAACACATCAGGCAGGAGGCGCGGGACGAGATTGCCGCCGTCAAGCCGGATATTTTTGTCTGCTTTGCTTATGGGCACATCTTGGGGCCCAAGTTCTTTTCCCTCTTTGCCCACGGGGGCATTAATCTGCACCCGTCGCTTTTGCCAAAGTACCGCGGGGCAACGCCGGTTCCTGCCGCCATCCTCAACAGGGATTCGGAGACTGGCTTTTCCATCCAGAAAATGGCTCTCGGCATAGACGAAGGGGATGTCATCGTGCAGGAGCGGATGGGTCTTGCCCACACCGAGACTGCTGAAATGCTGCTCAACAAGACGGCGCTCTATGGCGCCATCGCCATCACCAACATACTGCGGCAGACGGCGCGCTGTGGTTCCCTTCCTCCCGCCATGCCGCAGGAAGGGAAGCCGAGCTACTGTACGATTATCAAGAAGGAAGACGGGCGCATCAACTGGAAGGATTCCGCTGAGGACATTGACGCAAAGATACGCGCGTACACGCCGTGGCCGGGCTGCTTTACGACGGCAAACGGACAGAACCTGCGCATAGTCAAGGCAGCCGCCGCGACAAAGATTGCTTTGCAGGATAATTCCATACCCAAGAATACCAACGCTGTTCCCGGCATGGTGCTTGCATTCATCAAGCAGAGGGGCATCCTCATACAGACGGGGGACGGCATATTGATTGCGACTGAACTACAGTGGCAGGCCAAAAAGGCCATGGACTATAAATCATTTATGAACGGCACAAGGAACTTCATCGGTTCCGTGCTTGAGTGAAGGAAACAATTATGGCAGACAAAGAACCGTTTATTAACAGATTTCGTGCGAGCTTCAAACGGCAGATAGCGGGGCTGGCTGAAAGCGGGAAACCGGTGTTCATCACCTTTTTCCTGACCATCATATTTATGGGCGCGGCATGCCTTGCCGTGTTTTTCTTTTTCCTGCAGGGGGAAGAGCAGGTCATGGTGCCCAATGTGGTGGGCAAGAACCTGACCAATGCCCTGCTGGAGATGCAGCAGAAAGAGCTGTATGCAAAGATTCAGCTCCGCTACTCGGATATGCCGGGAGACATAGACACCATACTTGAACAGAGTCCTGAGCCGGGCGCCATCGTCAAGGCATATCGGCGCGTCACCCTTACGGTAAGCCGCGGCGTGGCGGTGGATTCCATAGACGACTATGTGGGAAAAGCCGTGGAAGAGGTGTTGCCGCGCCTGCAGACGCTGTTCAGCGGGGATTCTTCTCTGGTAAAGCTTGCCCCTCCTGTCTACCAGAAAAGCGGGAGCGCGGAGGGAATCATCCTTGCCCAGTATCCCGAAGGGGGAACGTATATTTCAGACCCCCTTACGCTTCAGTTCATCGTGAGCAGCGGTACCAAGACTGAGATTGTGGAGCTGCCGGAACTCATCGGTATGACGGTGCCGCAGGTCTACGAAGCCATGCAGAAGGGAAAGGTGATTTTTGATTTCAGCTCCCATAACGCCTCTGAGTCGGAAAAGTCAGGAACAGTGACTTATATGGAAAAGCCTGCGGGCAGCAAGGTGAGCGCTTACAGCCGCATAAAAGCAGATGTTGCCTTTGCGCCGCGCAAGGAGAACGACACCGTTATCAACGGCATCCTCTCCTATACGCTTCCCGAATATCCGTATCCGCTCAGCGTAAAGCTTGAAGCGACTGACAGCGAGGGGCGGACGAAGACGCTTGTGAGCTTTAATCACCCGGGAAAGGCTATCACCATCCCCTACAGCGTGAATGCGGGTTCTATGCTTACGCTCTATGTGCGCGACAGGCAGATGTACCAGCAGGACATAGATTAGAATAGAAGCCAGCCGCCCCCCTCAGGAAAAGCGGGTGATGGCAAGCCCGGTGTCCTTGCCCACAGCGTAGGCGGGGGCTTCCCTGTCTCCGCGTAGCTCTGGATTGCGGAGCTCAAGCATATCGTAGCGTTTCAGTGAAAAAAAGCCTGTGCTTTTTGCATGGGTGTCTTCTTTTTTTGCCGAAAGGGCTATGCGCCTCTTGCCGTCGCAGAGCAGGTAGCGCAGTCTGCCTGCCTTGTTGAGCATGGCATCCGAGACTACGCGCAGTTTATTTCCCTCTTGCCGTTCCCGGCGGCTAAATGCACAAAAAGACATCTTTACGGATTTTCTCTCAAGTCCCGCCTGCTGTGCAAGTGAGGCAACTGGTTCCACGGGTTCCCACGTTGCTTCGGCATGACAGCTTTGCGTGCCGCTGTTAAGCGCAGGGCAGGGTGTAGCTCCTGCGGGGCAGGGGGAAAGGATATGGAGCCCCTTCTGAGAGCTGAGCAGTCCGTCTCGGATTCCGAGCAGGAGGCGGCTTGTTTCCTGCAGTGCCGGCTCTACGAGGAGCAGTATGCCCTCAGGCGAAAGGACGGAAGCGAGCCTTGCCGCAAGCTCTGTACAGTGCGCTTGTTGCTCTGCTTCGCCTGCCCAGAGCTCATTGAGCGCGTGGCTCATCACGATAAAATCATAGGTTTCCGCAGGATTGTATGTTTTTATGTTGCAGACTTCTGTCTGCACGTCAATCTGCCTGTTGTCTGATTGAAAATCTGTAGCGAAAAGTTCTCGCGCAAGCTGCAATGCCTTGGGCGAGGAATCGACAAGCTGTACTGTGGCAACGGGAAAACAGTCGCAGACAGCTGCCGCGGCAGGGGCGGGACCACAGCCCAGGTCCAAGACTCGGAGCGGGCGTGAAAACTGCGGCTGTCCAAGGCTTTGCAGGGCAAAGGAAAGCTGCATATAGGACACGGGCCAGTAGTAGAGCAGGTATGCCCCCAGATAGCCGCGCTTTTCCATATATGACGCGCCTACAAGCTGCCGCTCCCCCGTCAGTCCCCGTTGCAGGGCAAGCAGGGAGGAGGACACGCCGTCAAGCTCTCGTTGGGACAGGGGCGCTGTGGCTTTTTTGTTCCCGCGCCAGAGTGAAAGCAGTGTGGGCAGGTGGCGGCAAAGCTCAAAGTTCTGAGACATCGATGTGGTACACGGAGGAACAGTTCTGGCAGCTGAGCTCCAAAGGCTCGCCGCTTTTCTTCATCTCTTCTCTGTCCGCAGGGGGGAGCGTGCGCAGGTGCCGCAGGAAAAGCTCGCGGGAGCAGGGGCAGTCAAAGACAACGCTTCTGTGGAGCGCGACAACAGGGCTGAATGCACTGAATGCTTCTTTGAGCAGAGACTCGCAGTCCCGCCCCCTGCTGAACCAAGTGCCAAGCGAGGGCACTTTCCTGTAGGCTGCCTCTACGTCTTCAAGCAGGAGCGCGTCTGCCGCGGCATCGGGGGAACTGCTTAGCTGTGAGCCGGGCTTCTGCACGCCGTGGTACTGTCCCCCTGTCTCCGGCATAAGCTGGATGAAGATGCCCCCCGCGCCGATTATGCGCCCCTGCCTGTCCATCTGTATGGAGGTGGTGAGCGCAGTCCTCAGCTGTTCGCTGCGGTCAAAGTAGGCAACGAGGTCATCCGCAATGTTTCCCGTCGTCTCCACGGAGCTTGTCTGAGGATATTTGTCGCCGGGCCTCACGGTCTGTATCGTCATGGTGCCCTCTCCCGAAAGGAAGGGAGCCATATCCCAACTTTCAAGGGGGTGGTCAAGGGAAATTGACGGCACAAGCAGGCAGCCGCGTACCCAGCCGGAAGAATCCGCCTCCACACTGAATCCCTTTGCGGGAGCGTTCTCCACTTCGTAGCGCCAGGTGATGTGCTCCCTGCCTTTCATGAGCGCGGGAATGAGCAGCGCCGCAGAAAGGCATGCCTGTCCCAGTATGTAGCTTTCCAGTATGCCCGTTGTATGCTGGGCGCGCATTTGGTTTGCAAAGTGAGTGCCGTGAAAGATGGCTCCGCGAATCCTGCCTTCCGCCATCGTAAAATGAACCATATCATCCGCAGGAAGCTCGCGCAGGTATTCCGCAAGCTCTGCATCCTTAATATCCGCTTTAATCATAGGGACACTATAGCACAGTTTTTCCGTACAGGCAAGTTTTTATCTTCAGATATTGCACACGGCATTCGGCGATGGCAAGCAAAATCACGGCGAAGGCGAGGTAAAAGTAAACCGTGTCCCTTCCTAGTCCGGCAAAATAGTTGTAGATGCCGTGGAGCATCACCGCGTAGAGAAACGGGAATATCCGCAGCTGTTTTGCCTTTACGCTGTACACGAAAAGCCCTCCCAGTCCTCCGCATACGGCATGGATAATGACGGCGGTCCCCATGCGCAGGCCGATGTGCTCATAGCCGCTGATTAAATAGAGGAGCGATTCAAAACAGGCGAGCGCCATACCGCTGAGTACGGCGCAGTGAAAGAAGTTTTTTAGCTCCAGCTTCTTTGCTGGCATCAGGAAGAAAATCAGCGTCTTGATGCTTTCTTCGATGAGACCGTTGAAGAGCAGGGCGCGGATAAAGACCATGCCGAGTGTCTTTGCTTCAAAAAAATCCTGAGAAAGCACCTGTATGACAGCGATGGGAATGACGGCGGCAAGGCCCAGCGCGCAGGCAAAGAGTCCGTAGCGTATTTTAAAATCCTTTGCGAGCAGGGCAATGCCCAGAAAGACAGCCGCAAGGGGGATGAAGCACAGCGCTATGGAGAGCAGGGAAAGCGCCATCATGCGGACAGCCCCTCCCGCTTTGCGCTGAACGTGGCGATTGAGAAGGATACCACCTGCCTGATGTCGTCCAGGTTCTTCTTGCCGAGCACGGCGAGGTGCAGCACGGCGCCTTCCATCACGGTGTACAGCAGGGTGTCTATATCCTTGACGGGCAGGGGAAGCAGTTCTCCGCTTTGCTGGCCGCGGATTACCACTGTGCTCATGAGGTGCTGCAGGCGCACAAGGCGGCGCTGGACCCGCCGGTCTACGTCTTCCTGGCTTTTTTGCAGCTGGATGAGGTAGACGAGCAGCACTTTGAAAAGCTGCGTGTTCTGCTCGCAGGCATCGATCATCGTATAGAAAAATGAGCGCAGGCAGTCTGTGGCAGAAAGCGATTTATCGCTGATAATGCTGCGGAGCTTTTGTTCAAGCTCACCCAAAAGCTGCTTGATGCTCCACAGGAAGATTTCTCGTTTGTTTTTAAAATAAATATAAAGCGTAGTGCGCGTAATGCCGCAACGGTCGGCAATCTTCTGGAAGGTCACGTCTTCATAGCCTTCTTCAATGAAAAGATCCAGTGCCTTGGCGAGGATTTCGTGCTTGCGCTTGTCGTGTTCTACTTGGACTGCCATTATCTTCTATTATATATGTAGAGAGTTGTATCCAGACTTCCCGCTTTGAAGGATTTCAGTGTGTCTGCATATTTGCCTATGCAGTGCTGGAATTTGCCGTTGCTTGTGATGACGCCGAGCTTCCAGCCGGGAAAATCTGTGAAAAGGCTTGCCATGTCGGTGTACAGCTTTTCTGCCGGCGCCGTGTCTCCAAGGCGTTCTCCGTAAGGGGGATTGCATAAAAGCAGTCCTTCGTCATAGGGTGCCCGCAAATCTGTAAAATTGCTCACCACGAAGTCTGGACGTTCTATCTTGGCATCGCTTCCGATGAGCTGCAGCGCCCTGCCCGCCATTACGCAGGCGTGCTCGGCATTCAGCCGCGCTTTTTCGATAGCGGAAGCGTCAATATCGCTGCCGGTGATGCGGCTCTGTACGTCCGTGCGGATTTTTGCGGCTTCTTCTTTCTTTATTTCGAGCGCCCGTCGGGGATTGCAGATGGCAAGTTCTTCGTAGGCAAAGCTGCGCCCCAGTCCGGGGGCTATGTTGTGCGCGTACAGGCAGGCTTCAATGGCTATGGTGCCGCTGCCGCAGAAGGGATCATGCAGGGGAAGCTTTCGCCGCCAGAGCATTTCCTGCAGGAGAATTGCCGCAGTGCTTTCGCGCAGGGGAGCGAGCACTCCTGCACTGCGGTAGCCACGTTTGTGCAGGGCTTCGCCGCTTGTGTCCAGCAGCAGCGTTATGAGGTCATTTTCTATGTAGACGCGTATATCGCATTCTGCACCGCTTTCGGGCAACGTGTTCATGTGCCAGCTTGCGCCAAGCTTCTTGTAGATTGCTTTCTGTATCATGCTCTGAACGGAGTGCTCGCTGTCAAGGTGGCTTTTGTGGCTCCTCACCTTGTCAACAACTACCCGCACGTCTTTTTTGAAATAATCCTGCCATGGCAGTTCATAGCAGCCATCAAAAAGCTCGTCAAAATCAAGCGCTTCGTACTGCGCCATCTGTATGTATACGCGGTCGCTTGTGCGAAGGCAAAAATTCGCACGGTAGAGCGCGTCGTTATCTCCTGTAAAGGCAACCCTGCCGAAGCTGTTTCCAGCAAGCTTATAGCCGAGCTGTTTCAATTCGTTGCCGAGAATTTTTTCAGCTCCCACGGCGCAAAGAGCCACATACATATTCATAATGACACTTTAACACTTTTTGACATTTTGTTCAATGCAGAAAAAATCACTTGACAAAACCGGGGCTCGGCGAAGGGAGAGCTATGCCCTTGTGCCTGTGACGCGGGCGTAATTCAGTTTTCCTCTCCAGCACAGGCAAGACGCTGCGCATCAAAGTGAAGGAAGAAGACTAGGGCGTAAGCTGCGCAAAGACAAAAACCGGCTTCGCGGCAAACTGTCCGAAGCCGGTCAACTCTATTTACTAATAGGCCCGAGGTAAGCCTCCAATTAGTACTGTGTGGGCAGCCCTTGTGGGTTTCAGCGCTTTATATTGAAGGCAGAAAAGCCCGGGTAGCAGGCGCTTTCGCCGAGTTCTTCTTCAATGCGCAAGAGCTGGTTGTATTTTGCCACGCGCTCGGAACGGCTCGGGGCTCCTGTCTTTATCTGGCAGGTGTTCAGCGCAACGGCGAGGTCGGCAATCGTCGTGTCCTCGGTTTCGCCAGAACGATGGCTTGAGATTGCGGTGTACCCTGCTTTGTGCGCCATCTTGATGGCTTCCAGTGTTTCAGAAACAGAACCAATCTGGTTCAGCTTGATGAGGATTGAGTTTGCGGCGCCAAGCTGTATGCCTTTGGCAAGACGCTCTGTGTTGGTGACAAAGAGGTCATCGCCGACAAGCTGCACTTTGCTTCCCAGTTCCTTTGTCATCTTCTGCCAGCCTTCCCAATCTTCTTCATCAAGACCGTCCTCAATGCTGATAATCGGGTACTTGTCAACAAGCGCCTTCCAGTGGGCGATGAGCTCGTCTGTGGTAGAGTCCTTGCCGCTCTTTGGCTGATGATAGAAGCCTTTTCCCTTGGGACTCTTCCACTCGGATGATGCGGCATCCATGGCAATCATAAAGTCCTTGCCCGGCTCAAAGCCCGCATCTTTGATTGCCTGCAGGATATGCTCGATGGTGTCTTCGTCGCTCTTGAGGTTGGGGGCAAAGCCACCCTCGTCGCCTACGGCAGTGGTATTGCCCTCTTTTTTGAGCAGGCTTTGCAGGGCATGGAAGACCTCCGTGCACCAGCGCAAGCCTTCCTTGAAGCTCGGCGCACCGGCTGGCATAATCATAAATTCCTGCGTGTCCACGGAATTGCTGGCATGGGCACCGCCGTTGAGGATGTTCATCATGGGGACGGGCAGCTTTGTTCCCTGAATGCCGCCAAGGAAGCGGTAGAGGGGAATCTGCAAGGAGCATGCCGCGGCGCGGGCACAGGCGATGGACACTGCAAGTATCGCATTTGCACCGAGCTTGCTCTTGTCCTTTGTGCCGTCTGCTTCAATCATCGCCTTGTCTATGGCATAGATGTCCGCTGCATCCTTTCCGACGAGCACGTCCTTGATGCTCCTATTGATATTGCTGACTGCCTTTGTCACTCCCTTTCCGCCGAAGCGCTTTTTGTCGCCGTCGCGCAGTTCAAGCGCTTCAAATTCACCGGTAGAAGCACCGCTCGGAGCTGTTCCCCGCGCCACAGTGCCGTCTGCAAGCTCTACTTCTGCTTCTACTGTCGGATTTCCGCGGGAGTCGATAATCTCCCGTCCTTTGATATTGCTGATGATACACGATTTCATATACACCTCACGCCGCGCTTTCCCCGAGCTTCTTGCACTCGGCGAGTGTCTCTTCATCCGGCTCCAGATGGCCTTTCAGTCCTTCGCCGTTGAGCACTGTTGCGCCTGCTGCCTTTATCCTGTCTGCCCAGTCACGGAGCCACTGGCCGTCTCCCCAGTCGTAGGAACCGAAGATGGCGACCTTCTTGCCGCCGAGCTGGCTTTCAATCTTGCCGAAGAATTCTTCCACGGAATCCTCGAGCACTTCATCGCCCATCGCAGGGCTACCCAGAATAATCACATCGCTTGCGAGCACGGCGGCAGCATCTGCTTCGTCTGCCTTTGCGAGAAGCAGTTCTGCTCCAGAAGCCTTTACTCCTTCTGCAACTGCGTTTGCCATAGCTTCCGTATTGCCTGTCGTGCTTGCATATACAACGGCTTTTTTCATTGTCCTATTCCTCCTGTCACTATTGACTTGTAATGTGTGCTTATATATGGAATGTTCATCCCCATATCAAGGTAGTTCCGGCAGTTTGCGGAACACTGCCTGTACAGCTGCATCTGCCGGCGTGCCTCTTCAACGTTGCCGTAAACCTGCCACATACCTGAATACTTGCTCATACGTCCGCCGTCTTTTTCAAAGCAAATTACGTCTTCCAGCGGGTAGCCGAGGAAAAGCCCTATTTCATGCGGAAACGAGGGCTGGCAGGCAAGGCGGTGGAAGAGTTCTGCAAGCAGGGCATCCATACCCTTTGCTACCGGATAGCCTTTCTGTTTAAGGTAAAGTATCTGGGAGCTGCCGCTGAGCGTTTGATACAGTATGTTTTTGTCGTAGACGAAGAGCAGGTTCAAGCTCTTGGAACGCCTGATGAGCACGATCCGTTTGCCTGAAGGTGAGAGTTCTTTGTTCCATTGAGACAGTATTTGTGCTGAGCTTGCTGCGGGTTTTGCAGAGATAAGGTTTGCGCTTTTTAATCCGCAAAGGGCAGGTGCTGCAAAATACATTAGCGTCTGTTCAAAGCTCATAGTACCTCAAAAAAAAGCAAAGGTGCGGCGAATATTTTTTTGTGGCTGTGTAAGGAGAATACTTGACGCACCTTTGCTCATATTCGTAGTTCAGTACAATCTAAGTTAGTATTGCCTAACCGATTGTGATGTTATCATACGCTAACTTGTAAACTGTGTCAATAGACTTTTGCAAATTTTTTTATTTTTTTCTTGAAAGTCTCACTTACACGA
Source organism: uncultured Treponema sp. (assembly GCA_937885235.1). Lineage (GTDB taxonomy): Bacteria > Spirochaetota > Spirochaetia > Treponematales > Treponemataceae > Treponema_D. The sequence goes on along the minus strand of CAKZZK010000147.1, from coordinate 2,468 downwards.
TATATAGTTTTAGTATGAGCTTTTTCCCCACCGAACACCGTGAGCTTGATATAAGTCCCTGTACACCAGAGGAAATCATCGGGCGTATGCGCGAGCTGGCTGCGCAGCAGAAGTTCAGCGGTACGATTTTCAGCAGTATGTTCACGCTCTGCTATACTCCGCCTTTCAAGCTGCCTTCAGGAAAGCAGCTGGTATGCGAGCCGACGGTGACGGGCTACTTTTCGCAGGACCCCAGAAAGCTGCTGCTCGATTATTCGTTTTCAAAAAAAGCAAAGCTCTTTTCCCTTATACAGATGCTCGTGCGATCTGCCCCTGCTCATTTTTGCCATTGCCACCCGCCGCCATGCTCCGCATCCGCTTGTCTATCTTGTATTCTACTGCCTGTGCTTTCTGCTCGATGCCGTGTTCAGCTATCTCTTTTTCCGCCTTTGCCTGGCAAAAATCCACAAGATAATCGCACTGCAGGCCTTGTATTAGGGGTGTAATTAACCTTGCGTTTCCTGTGGCATAAAAAACTGTTCTATGATATAGTAGGAAAAGCTGTGAAAAACCGTGTCTGGTTTTCAGCATTATTTGTCTTTCAAGAGGTTGTGAATATATGTATAAACCGGTAGACCCGAAGGCTAATTTTCCTGAGCTGGAGGAGGGTGTCCTCAAGTTTTGGCAGGACAACAATACGTTTCAAAAGTCTGTTTCCCAGCGCGAGGGCGCGGAGGAGTATGTGTTTTATGACGGTCCGCCGTTTGCTACGGGACTGCCGCACTTTGGACATTTCATTCCGTCTACCATAAAGGATATTATTCCTCGCTACCAGACCATGAAGGGAAAGAAGGTTGAGCGCAGGTTTGGCTGGGACTGCCACGGCCTTCCCGTTGAAAACCTCATTGAAAAAGAGCTGAACATCAACTCCAAGCACGAGATTGAAGCTTACGGCGTGGCGAATTTCAACGACAAGTGCCGTGCTTCTGTGCTCAAATACACAAACGAGTGGCGCAAGACCATCACGCGCATGGGGCGTTGGGTGGATTTTGACAACGACTACAAGACCATGAATCCTGATTTCATGGAATCCATCTGGTGGGTGGCAAAGTCCCTGTGGGACAAGGGCATGATTTATGAGGGCAAGTACATCCTGCCGTACTGCCCCCGCTGTGCCACGGTGCTTTCCACCCACGAGCTTGTACAGGGCTACAAGGAAAAGCAGGATCCTGCCATTACCATCCGCTTCAAAGTCTTGAAGGGACCCGCCGCATTCAGTGATCCCGAGCTGACGAACGGCAAGACTTATTTCCTCGCATGGACAACGACGCCGTGGACGCTGCCGTCAAACCTCGGTCTGTGTATGGGGCCGGATATTGACTATGTGAAAATCCGCGATGTGCAGTCTGGCGATTACTACATACTTGCCGAGAGCCGCCTTGCCGCGTATTATAAGGAAGCAAGTCAGTACGAAATCATCTACAGGCGCAAGGGGGTGGATTTTCTGGGGGCGTGCTACGAGCCGCTTTTCCCCTATTTTGCCAAGCTCGCCGATGCCGCTGTCTGCGCGGAGCAGAGCAAGCAGCCCTGCAAGGAGGGCGCATTCAGGGTCTTCAATGCCGCCTATGTATCCACCGAAGACGGTACGGGCATTGTCCACATTGCTCCTGCCTTTGGCGAAGATGACTCTCTTGTCTTTAAGGGGACGGGTGTTCCCGCCGTTGAGCCCATTGACGCGGAATGCCGCTTTACGCAGGAGGTTTCCGATTACGCAGGGCGCTTCGTGAAGGACTGCGACAAGGACATCATGGACCGCCTCAAGAAAGAGGGAAAGCTTGTCAAGCGCGACACGGTGAAGCACCAGTACCCGCACTGCTGGCGCTGTGGTTCTCCGCTCATCTATCGGGGCATAGGCAGCTGGTTTGTCAAGGTGGCGGATGAGCATGAGCGGCTTTTACGCGCGAACAGCCAGATCAAGTGGCAGCCCGCGCACATCAAGGATGGCCGCTTTGGCAAGTGGCTTGCCGGCGCCCGCGACTGGGCAATCAGCCGTAACCGCTATTGGGGAAATCCAATCCCCATCTGGAAGTGTGACAGCTGCGGGGACGCCCTCTGTGTGGGGAGCCGCGAGGAATTGAAGCAGCTCAGTTCTGTGTATCCCGATGACCTGCACAAGCAGTTTGTGGACAAGATTACAATTCCCTGCAAGAAATGCGGGGGGACCATGCACCGCATTCCTGAGGTCTTTGACTGCTGGTTTGAGAGCGGTTCCATGCCCTATGCGCAGAATCACTATCCCTTTGAAAACAAAGAGTACTTTGAGAAGCATTTCCCTGCGGACTTCATCAGCGAGGGGCTTGACCAGACGCGCGGCTGGTTCTATACGCTCACCGTGCTTGCGGCGGACATTTTTGACAAGCCTGCATTCAAGAACTGCATTGTGAGCGGCATTGCGCTTGCCGAGGACGGGCGCAAGATGAGCAAGAGTC
>CAKZZK010000146.1 GCA_937885235.1 uncultured Treponema sp. | reverse complement strand
CACCCTCGTCATCATGCAAGAAGCAGGGAAGCCTTTTCTCTGCGAGCGCTGCACCAACCTGTATGGGGTACAGCAGGGGGTGTTTCGGCACGTAGCAGTCTTTGTGACAGGAAATGAAGATTTTTATAATGGGATTTTCAGTATCCTCTGCACGCCACATATCAAATTTCATGAGGTCTAATCAAGCCTCTTCCAATTTTCAGGCTTAAAGATATCATCATAGACAGAAAACCAGTGCCCATCACTCGTATCAAAGGTATTCCCGTTATTTTTATGAATATTCCAGTTGCCCGATGATGTAACGAGCTGGGGATGCGAATGCTTCTCTGCATCGGATATAAGGACTCCCGTAAAGGGATTTACGGGGTGGCTTATAATGCCTGACACCGCAAGGCTCGGAACATCAGCATTCGTCATGAATTCATCAGACACCGAAAAACCTTTTGCACCGAAGTCCTTCACCATAAGCAACGGATTACACCACTCCACGTCTATTCCCACATCGCCACCGATGAGCATATTGTCAAACTGCCCAAGCCCGCGCCCATGGTCCGCTACAATTATGATACGGGTATTGTCATAGCATCCCTGTTCCCTCATATAATCAAGCCACTTTCCTATCTGAAGAAATGAAGCCATATTCACATGATAATGTCCTATGACATGTTCCGAACCCATCCGTATGCGCCCGTCTGCTCCGGTCAGATAATCGGAGGAAGCTTTCCGAACAGAAGGCATATATTCAGGACGTCTCAGTATGCATGGCTCATGGGAGGACGTATTATCTATCATCAGGAAAGTATTTTTTGGGACATCTTCCTCAATTACTGTCAGATCTACAAGGGAAAGCAACACAGAAAAAGGCTTGAGGAATACCGTCGTCGCGGAATCAAGAGCATAACCTGCCTTGCTGGAAAAATATTTGCCATCATCATATATCCTTTTCTGTAGACAAATCGGAGACACCTTAAACACGCTGTAACAGAAAAAATTCCGCTCATCAGCCTTTATCCCTTGAACACCGAAAGACTCCTTCATTTCTTCTGTAATATAAGCCCCCTGTGTATTATAGGCCGCTATCTCTGGATAGTCATCATATATAGAAAGATCTGGCACGTCCTTGTACCCCGCATAGGGAGGATCACATACTGTCACCCTGAAACCATTATCATGGAAAAGGACGGGGAGCACCTTCAACGCTTCGTTTTGCTTATCCGCCAATGTCTCATCACTGCGTTTATTCATTTCAGATACCGTGTACTCATAGCCACCAAACAGCGCAGGGGAGCCAAAATTCGTAAAGAAACCGTGGGACAATGTGTTGGGGTAGTAGGTAAAGCCATCAAACTGCTTTTTAAGTATTGGTTTCTCTTCAAGCATATACGGAACATAGCCGCTTACCGCCCTGTCGAGCATAAAAACGATTACATTCCTTCCTTTCGTGCTCAGGTGCAAGATTCCGCCATCTGCCTGTCCACTGGCAAAAGTCATGCCAGAAACCTCAGCCTGTGTGCGGCGTATATTTGTCAGCGACAGACTGCACAGGCACAGGCTCAGCGCAAGGCAGAGAGCGGGAATAATCATCCTGATGCGCCTTGCTGCATACAGGGTAGAACACAGCAGGACGGTCACGCCTATAGTCACCATGTTGGCAAGGTTCTCCCTGCTAGAATAACGGGGAGGCCTGTCAAAGCGAAGGTAAGGCGAAATGATGCCAAGCCCGCGACCGAATGCAAAGTAGTCTGCAAGGGATATGGCGAGTAAAAGCAAAAAAATGAACGGCAGCAAGCTTCTTGTCCTTGCCCCTGCCATTGCATAAACAATCCCCGGCCACAGCAAGAAAAAACCTGCCGCGTAACAGGCGGAATGAACAAGAAAATAAAGTGGATTTTGGAATGCAGCGGGATCAACAAATTCGGATGGAGAGCTAACTATTACGGCAGAGGGAATAAGCACACCGGTCAACAGCATGAGGGAGACACCCGCGCTTATGAATATTCCTACAGAGGGTACTGGCTTTTTGATGGCAGGTAAGCGGATTAGCGAAAGCAGCAGCGGCATAAGCGACACATTCTGAAATAGGAATACAAAAAAAATCTTTTTCCGTGAATTCAAACTGCCGCACAGGATAAGACAGGCAGCTATCACCGTTCCTGCCACGGCACAGCAGACGGCGGCATATTTTTTTGGATTTTTAAGCCTATAGAAAATATTCTTTATCAACGAAAATATGTTGTTGCATGTCCAGTAAATGACCAGCCCCGACGGGGATCTGTACAAAAGCATGAGGAATACCGCGGCAAACGCATAAAGCTGAATTCTACTCTTTAACGGAAAATCCCTCGTATAAATAGTACTAGCAACGACATTCACCAACGTCATAAGGATCGGTAAGAGATTCAACCTCAGCGGTCCAAAGCTTATAATCCCGTCAGGAAGCCCAAGATCCCTGACAGGACCGAACGATGCCCCGCGCAGGGCATCAAGACCGGAAAGGAAACGGTATGCAGCCATGAAGAAGGGTATCTGAAGCATAAGTGGCGCAGCGCCTTTCAGCGCTTGGAGAGGACTGTAATGGTTTATCCGGTAATAGGCCTGAAGCATCATAAAACGTTCATCTCCCTTGAACGTCTTCCGAATATGTCCTGCCCATTTCGAAAGTTTTGCCTGCTCATCACGTCCGCGTTTCTGGACTGCGTCAGCCATCCGGTACAGGGGAAGCGTAAGCAGGCTTATGAGAATGCTCACGCCTATAACCGCAATTCCTTCATTTGCAGCCCGATGTCCGACAAGGCGGTACATCAGTTCAAATGCCAGCTCCACGACAAGCTCTATCGGGCTAACGGCTATGTTATAAAGGATTGAAAACATTTATTCTATTTCCTTTCCTCTACTGAAAAACACGAGAGGCATTTGCCAGATCTACAGCAGTATCCACCTCGTACCATTTCATACCAGCCGGAAGCCGTTTCACCCATATGCTTTCAGGGGCATATTCCAACAATGCTCCAAGAGCGGCCTCATAATATTCGCCGTCTCCATACCTCTTCCTATATTTTTTCATTTCTGGCATATACAGTTCCTGCGAGAATTTTTTACTGAATTTATATATATTCACCGTTTTATAATAACTATATTTCTCTTCTTCATCAAAAGCCTTACCGAAGATAAAACGCCGTATTCCATCATTTCCATCAAGCACAAGACAGGTACCGTCCATCCAGTCTTCATATTTAGCAGCCAGCACCAAATCAGGGCGGACATCGTCATAAAGGCAACGCAGCACTGCATCATCAAAAATGATATCTGACTCAAGCAGCAGCGTGTCATCGGCGCAAAGCGCATCTTCTGCAAGATAAAGCGAGTAGATATTGTTCGTGCTGTCGTATACCGGATTGCGGATATAGCAAATTGCTGTTTTGATGCCAAGCGAGGCAACATAGGCACGAAGCATATCGCCACAATATCCATCAACAATGACTATGCGGGACAGCCCGAGCCTATCAAGGCTGCGTAGCGTCCGCTCTATGAGGGTTATGCCGTCTATACAGACCATGCATTTCGGTCTGTCCGCTGTCAATTCCTTCAGTCGGCTTCCTCTTCCCGCGGCGAGTATCAATCCCTGCATACAAACTATCCTTTTTTATTCTTTTATTGCACGTTTAGCAGATAATCTACTGTTTTTGCAGCCCCACTTCCCTGAAAATACCAGACTTCCTCGCGGACTGATTTCCTCGCCTGCGCATAAGAACTGTCAACGATCACAGAGTCAATAATCTCTTTCATGTTGGAGAAATCTGCTGCCTGGAGCTTTCTGCCGAGTTTTTTGAGGGTTTCAAAGCGCCAGAGAGGTTCTTGTATCCATGCGGCATCATACGGTCCGCTGTCATACGATGTATCTGCATAAATTAGAGGTCTGTCAAAGATCAGTGTAAAATCAAAAACTATTCCTGAAAAATCACTGATCAGAATATCAGCTTTGCTTAAAACTTCAAAATTATCATTATCACAGTTCCAGTTCAGCTTTTCTGTTTCGGGAAATTTTTTCTGGAGGTCTTCTATAAGCCGTTGTTCTGCCATATATGACTGGGGATGCGGACGGATAATTATTTTATAGCCGGTAGCAACAAGGGCAGCTATAATATCCTCGCCATATTTTGCAAGGATACCACTTGCGCCCCATGTCGGAGCAAGGAGGACAGTCCTTTCTCCATCATGCCTCACATCATTCTGAGCAGCCTTTTTTGAGAGTGCAAAGCGTTCCTTCATTGCATCGAGATAAGTGCACCCGGTTATTGCACACTCCTTTTTATCTTCGCCTCGAAGCTCCTCCAATTTTCTGATGTACTGTTCCTGATGGCTTCCCGTAAGCAAAATTGCATCATAAAAATCGCAGCCGAACATTCTATAGCCGACAGGCTCATCTACCGAATGCCTTATATGCACATAGCGTTCTACATTCTTGCTTCTCTTCCATTGATAGACATCAAGTCCAGGCGTCGTGGATAGTACCGTTCCTGCATTCATTATATTAAGACGCGCAAAAGCTTTATTTCCTTCGCCGATAAATTCGGCTTTTACATATTTATATTTTTCATCAAGCGCAGGGTCATCAGGAGAAGCTGTCCAGAATACCACATCTATTCCGCGTCTCTCGAACTCATCGCACACAGGCTTGAAAACATTCCAATAGCGTTTATGATCGGAAAAAATCACATAGGGCATCTTCGTGCTACTGATTTTCTCTGCCCTGCCTCCTGCGATAACGAAACGGATCCACAGAGCGAGTTTTCTTCCGAAGAATACGACAGTCCCCATTACCCCCATCAGAATTGAAAACAGCATGCTCCCCGTGCCGGGGTCTATATATAGCAGGAACATCTTGCGTTGCCTCCTTAAAATCTTAATTCATCAGTATATCCAGCTTTCGTTTTCAGCTCACCAAGAGCTTCATCAATAATTTCAAACCCATGCCCGAACTATATCATGGTTATAAAGATTTAAAATGGTATCTATTTTATGGCAACCTCTAAAAACTCCCCCAAACCCCTGAATTATGCTAAAATCCAAGTATGGAACAGAAAGGATTATTCACGGAAGAATTCTGGCTTCGCAGGCTGTGCGAACTGGGAGACAATCTTGAAAAACTGGATTGCATTGACTGGGAACTTTTCAGACCAGAGATAGAGAAAGCGCTCGCGGCACGAAAAGGAGAACTGCTTAATGAAAAAGACAGGGCGCTTTATGCGGATTCGGCCTACACAGGGCCAACCGTTCTTGACAAGCTTCCTGAGAATGTCAATGAAATACATATCTGTGAGAAAGGCGTCCGCAACAGGCCTCTTACAGACGAACAGAAAAGGCGGAACAGCGCGATTGAAAAAGTCCGCTGCAGGATAGAGCATGTATTCGGGTTCATGACACGCAGCATGCATGAACTCAAAATCAGGGGGATAGGAATGGTTAGGGCGCGCTTTGACATTTGCTTGATCAATCTCGTCTACAACATGTTCCGCTATCCCTCTGTGTCAATATAGTTGTCTGGTGATTTTTCAAAAATCATGCGGATTTCTTTACCTCCGGGTTTAAGATTTCCTG
>CAKZZK010000145.1 GCA_937885235.1 uncultured Treponema sp. | reverse complement strand
CATTGGGAAGCTTTTTTTTAGCCGAGACCGCTAATACTTTTGAAACTGGCTCAATTATCCAAACCTTTTTTCGATTCTTAACGGTATATGTTCTAAAATTCCACATTTTATGTATCCCTATTATGGCAGTGTTGCGGCAATTGCAAGGAAGGTGGAGAAAACAATTGATAAAAATGAAAGTCTTTTGGGCAATATCTAAGGAAACGCTGATTAAATCTAGAAGATATAAATATTTATCTGCCTTACTGTATTTATATATATGTGTGCAGCCTGCAGTCTGAAAAAATATGAATTAAACTTTGCAAAAAAACTTGCAAAAAGGTATCAGATAGGTGTATACTTGCATATAAGAGGTGTGAATATGAACCAATCCGCTTTTAGTGTAAGAATGGACAGCCAGTTGAAAGATGAGTTTTCCCTTATTTGTGAGGATTTTGGAATGACTGTTTCCACCGCGTTTACCTTGTTTGCTAAAGCAGTTGTGCGTGAACATAGAATTCCTTTTGAAATAAGAAGCGATTTGCCTAATAGCATTACTCGACAGACAATAGAACTTGCAGAAAATGGAAAAGAAATACATGGACCATTTTCAACGGTCGAAGAGCTGAGGGCTTCTTTGAATGCTTGAAATTGTATATACAACTTAGTTTAAGAAAGATTATAAACTTGCACAGAAACGCAATGTTGATATTGAAGAATTATTCAAAGTCATTGGAATGCTTCAAAGGCAAGAAACATTACCTCCAGAAAAGAAAGGTGATAGTTGCTAACATGAGGAGGCGTTTTAAATTATGAAGATAAGTATTGCAGGACTGGGCTATGTGGGGCTTTCAAACGCAGTGCTCCTCGCGCGGGGGCACGACGTCATGGCGCTCGATGTGGTCGCGGACAAGGCTGCGCTTATAAATGCGGGTAAGTCCCCCATCGTTGACAGCGAAATAGAGCGCACTCTTGCCGCGGGCGGACTGCGGCTTTCTGCTACGACTGATGCCGCTGCCGCACTTCGGGATGCAGATTTTGTCATCATCTCCACCCCCACGAACTATGACCCGGAGAGGCATTTTTTTAATACCTCTTCTGTGGAGGACGTGCTGCACAAGGTTTTGCAGGTGAACCCCAATGCCGTTGTAGTCATAAAGTCTACAGTGCCTGTGGGCTATACGGAGCGGATACGGCGGAAGCTCGGCATACAACGCCTGCTGTTCTCGCCTGAGTTCCTGCGCGAAGGACATGCGCTTTATGATAACCTGTATCCGTCACGGATAATCGCGGGCTATCCAAAAGACGCTCCCGAGCTTAAGGCTGATGCCGTAAGGTTTACGGAGCTCTTGCGGGACGGGGCTGTAAAAAAGGATGTGCCGGTACTTGTTACGAATAGCACGGAAGCAGAGGCGGTAAAGCTGTTTGCGAACACCTATCTTGCCCTGCGCGTGGCGTATTTCAATGAGCTTGACACATACGCGGAGCTGCGTGGGCTAGATGCAGGGCAGATCATACAGGGCGTGTGTCTTGACGGGCGGATAGGGGATTTCTATAACAATCCGAGCTTTGGCTACGGCGGTTACTGCCTGCCGAAAGACACCAAGCAGCTGCTTTCAAACTTTGACGGCGTTCCGCAGAATATGATACAGGCGATAGTGGATTCAAACCGCACCCGCAAGGAGTTCATAGCGGCGCAGGTGCTTGCAAGGAATCCGTCCGTGGCGGGCGTGTACCGGCTGACGATGAAGTCTGCAAGCGACAACTTCCGCCAGAGCTCCATACAGGACGTAATGAAGATTTTACGCGGGGAGGGTGTGGAAGTGCTTGTCTATGAGCCGATGCTTTCAGAGGGCAGCTTCCAGAAGTTCCCGGTGGAAAAAGACCTTGTTAGATTTAAGCAAAAATGCGATGTCATCCTTGCCAACAGATACACCACAGATCTTGACGATGTGCGCGGCAAAGTGTACACGAGGGATTTGTTTTTTAGGGATTGAATATTATCATGTATAATATAGTTTATATCACAGATAAAAATTACATACTTCCCACAAAGATATCAATTAATTCCATAATACAGAATATTGCTGATATAGATATTACGGTCCATGTTGTTGCGGTAGATATTTCAGAAGCGGATATTGAATCCTTTCGGAATCTTTCTAGCAAAAATGTGGTTGTAAAAATCTTTTGTTTTAATAATAAGTTTGAGAATTTAGGGAGAAATCATCTTTATGTTTCAAGTGCTGCACTGTTTAAATTTCAACTTCCTGATATTTTTCCTGATTTGGGTAGAATCCTGTATGTTGATGGGGATATGATTCTTTTTCGTGATTCTCTTGAAATTTTTCATTTTGATATTTCCGAAAAATATGCTGCTGTCGTACAGGATCTACTTGCGTGTTTAATGGGTTTTGATAAGAAAATTGGACATGAAAAGTACTTTAATTCTGGTATGATGTATTTAAATTTGGAAAAAATGCGTCAGGATAGAATTACAGAACTCCTTATCGAATATAAGAAAAATGATGGGGATAAATCCTTTATGGATCAGAATGCTTTGAATGCTATCCTCGGTAAAGATTGTATATGGGTTAGCCCGAAATTTAACATGATAGCAACTTGTTTACCAGAAACGATTAATATGATTTACAAAGATGGTAAACCTTTTTTACACATGGCAGATTTTTATGGAATTACAGAAACTGAAATGAAAATAGCTTGGCAAAATCCTGCTATCCTTCATATGGCAGGTGAAACAAAGTCGTGGAAAAATATTTCAGCTGCAAGGATTGATGATTTGATTCCCTATGTCTTGCCTAATGATATGCTCAAAGTGGCAAAGAATTACTGCGTATCGCTATCAGATGATTTTATGGAGCATTTTTCTCGTCTGCAAGAGAAATGTTCTGAACAGGAGCGCCGTATTTCCGAGCAAGAGGGAAAAATCGAAGCGTTACAAATGAAGCTAAGCGAAACATACTCTCTTCTTATCAATACAAGGCACAGGACTTTGTACGGTGCCTGTGCTTGGTTGTCTCATAAGCTCTTTAAGAAGAAGGACTAAAGCTCTCGGCATGCCTCATAAAGCGCAAGCTGTCTTTCTTTGTAGCTTTTTACCTCTGCCTAAGCCAATCTACAGATTTTTTTAATGCCGCAATCGTCTTCGTCTCAAGAACGCATCTCGCATTGCATTTTTCCGCTAATACCAATCTGGCGTTGAGATCGATTTCGCAGCCGCTATCAGCAAATCTGTCCGTTCCAAATGCTCAAGCTGGTACTCTGGAAAATTCATATTCAGCTCTATGAACTTCAGTCCTAACTCCCCGCACAAAGCGACATTTTCTTCCAATGTGCGGTTTTCAATTAATGTGGGCATACCAAATTGCATATTTTACTCCATATGCGTTAAGAATATCAAGGTTCCTTCTTATTTCATTTTTAGAAATGCCCCCTTGTCAATCGCAGGACTGTATAGATAGCCTTGGTACAGTTTTACGCCAATCGCTTCAAGGGCATTTTGCTGTTCCGCAGTTTCCACAAACTCTGCAATGACCTTAAATCCTAAAGACTCCGAAAGATAGACGATGGAGTTTATTATTTCTTTAGTGCGCTCGTTTGCCAAAAGCGCACGCACCAAATTTCCATCGAGTTTCACCATATCGAATTGATTATATTGAAGGTATTGCAAGCTTGTGTGTCCCATGCTAAAATCATCAAGCGCAAAGGTAAATCCAAGCGCCTTGATTTGATTTATGAGGTCTGCAGTTTCCTGCGTGCTTTCAAGAGCTGTTTCCTCTGTAATTTCAATACATATAGAACTTTGCTTAAAGGCATAGTTCTGGCTGATTTCTTTGAGAAAAGGAATTAATCTCTTGTCGTTCAGAGAAGAAACAGTGATATTGATGCTCATCTTGAAACTCTCCCCGTATACTTTTTTCAGCTCAACAGAATCTCTGACTGCTTTTTCAATAATCAAAGTTTCAAGTTCATAGAGGCGGGAACTTTCTTTTGCAAGATGAACTACGAGCGGCGGATACACAATTCCGTATTTTTCATGATTCCACCGCAAAAGAGCTTCTGCCCCAATGCACTTTCCGTTGTGGTCAAACTGAGGTTGGTATCTCATCAAAAGTGAATTTTCTGAAAGAGAAGGACTGTCCACAAATCCAGTTTTAAGGCTTTCTGCTAAATCGCTTGCCAAATGTTTTGCAAGACGGCCTTCGTTCCCTTCGCATTCAGTCAAAATTACCGGCTCTGTCGTTTCCTCGCTGTGTTTCAAAATCTTTACAAGAGCGTCCATTGAGTTGGAAAGCTTTCCCATGTATTTCCGCTCATACAAAATCACAAACGGAGCATACAGGGCAACAGAAATCGCCAGATTTATAAACTGAACAACAATCGCGCTGAAAGAGCCTGTCGCAATGTAGCCGCTTAAAAAAATGGGAGTAGTCCAGTTCACTTCGTTTATGACAGGCGGAAGGATATTCAATTTTGCCATGAGGTAGGTATATGAATAGCAAAGCTCTGGCGCAAGGATAAACGGAACAATCAGATATGGATTGAAAATGACAGGAAAGCCGAATATCAAAAGCTCCCCTATGTTGAAAAGCCCGGGTGTTATTGCCATTTTTGCAAGCTTCTTTGAATTGTTCATCTTTCCGAAAATCAAAAGGGCGATGATAAGTCCCAATGTTGTTCCTGTGCCGCCCATGTAGACAAATGTGTCGATGAATGTTTTTGAGACAATTTGTCCCGGAATGATAGTTTGGAACATATCAACCGCAACTTTATCAAGCACTTTGTTTCCGTGAATTCCAAAGCACCACAAAATGGAAATAATCAGAATGAACAAAAAGCCGCTTATAAAAGAACGCTGCATCTTTGCGAATACAATAGAAAAAGCCTTTATAAACAGTTCCTGTAGACCTGACACATGGAAAAGTACCGTAATCAAATAGTTGCCCAGCGCAAAAATAGAAATGACGCACAAGAACGGGGGTATCATTTGAATTGATGTGTTAAAGATAGAGTCCGCGCTTTCTATGAAAAATGAGCCTTTCTTAAAAAGGCGCTCAAATTTCTGAAACAAGATTGAAGCAAAAATCCCTGCGACCAACGCGCTGAAAAGCCCCTGGCTGCTTAACTGGCTCAGTTCAAAGCCCGGTGAAAAGAGTCCGACAAGAATAAAGAAGCTGGTAAGGGCTGCCGAAAGGCTTGTAAGCTTGCTTATAAGCTTCTGTCCCTCTTCGGTGGAGTTTGTGTAGCTCAAATTGATTGAAACCGTCATATAGACAGGCAGCAAACCAAGGGTCGTTAGTTGCACGGTAAGCAAAAATTTACCGATAAAGCCATCCAGAAATGTGTAGATAAAATTCTGATAGGCTGCTATCGGGAAAAAAAGCAGCAAAACCGCAAAGCTTCCGATAAAAATAACAGGAAGCAGCATTACCAAACCGTTTCTGATGGTCTTAAAAATCAATGACAAAAAATTTGACAGATGTAATTTCATAGCGATTATTCTTTGCCTTCCAGATTTTTCCGCGCAATGGGATTATTCGAGATAATTGCCCCGACTGTGGGGCATATTTCCATCTCAGCACAAGCACCGCAGCTTGCAAGTGATTTTTTCAGCGCGCACTGCCTGATAGCGCAGAGGCTTTCGCAGTATACGCTTTTCTTTCCGTCAGCACGGCAGCCTTCGCAGTTGATATGCTCTGGCAAAATCTCCGCATGGTTCAGCTCGCTCCACAGCTTCGCAGTTTTCTCCCGCAAGGCTTGGTCATCGTTGACAGTTGCCAAATACGCATCGCATTTTTCACAGTCAAGCCCGCAATAGGCAATCATCTTGTTCATCATGTCTCCTCAGAATCCCTCTCACTTTACAGGACTCGTCTCATTTTAGCACGAAACAAGGGGAAGAAAACAAAAATCAGACAAGATGCATTTTTTATACGATGAAATGCAAAGTGGCTTTTTCCATTTCGTCTACAAGACTTCATCGTTTAAAAGAAAATCATACACGCTCATCGTGAGTATGCCATTTTCATCGAACTGCTTAGGCACAATGTTTCCGCTTATCACTATTTTTTTAAACGAATCATCTACTTTCAAAAAAGGTCTGATTTCCTGTGCGTTTTTTTCCGCATTGGGAATTGAATACGCAGACTGTATATAAAGCCTTTGAGAACCAAGATTGCAGACAAAATCTATTTCAAGCTGTTTCCGAATAGATTTACCAGAAGAATCTTTTGTCGAAATAGGAACAACCCCTACATCAACATTATAGCCCCTTATTCTCAGCTCATTATAAATAACGTTCTCCATTGCATGAGTCATCTCAAATTGGCGAAAATTCAGCCGTGCATTTCTCAGTCCAAAATCAGAAAAATAGAATTTAAGCGGCGTTTCTATATATGCTTTTCCTTTCACATCATACCGTCGAGAACCTTCTATTAAAAAAGAATCTTCTAAATAATCGATATACTTCTTTACCGTCATTGCGGTGATGTCTGATTTCTTTACGCTGCGGAATGTGTTCTTCAGCTTTTCAGGATTCGTGAGGGAGCCAACCGAAGATGAAAGAATATTCAGCAAATCTTCTATCTCGCTCTGTTTTTTTATTTTGTGCCGGCGCATTATGTCGGTGATATAAATCTCATCGAATAGATTTTTCAAAATCTGCGCCTTGCTATTCTGCTCGTTTGCAAGCACTACCAGTGGAATTCCGCCATACAGCATATACTCAGAAAGCCCATCGTATTTGTCGCCCTGATACACGGACATAAATTCCTTAAAGCTCAACGGCCACATGTGGATTTCGTCCCCGCGTCCAGAAAATTCCGTGATTATGTCTTTAGACAGAAACTTTGCATTGCTTCCCGTAACGTAGACATCCAGATTTGCTTTTCTGAGGTATCCGTTCAGGACGCTCTCAAAGCAGTCCAGAAGCTGTACTTCGTCAAGCAGTAAGAAGTAGTCTGCATCATTGGAAATCTTTGTGTTTATGTACGCAATGAATTTTTCGGGATTTACCTTGCGGTTTTTCTTTTGCAGCTCAATCAAGTTTTCCCCAATCAGGCTGAGGTCATCGGCAGAGTCAAAGGCAAAACAGATGATATGCTTTTCATCTGTTCCATTTTCTAGAAGATAATTGTAGAAAATCGTGTTCAGAAGATATGATTTTCCGCACCGTCTGATTCCCGTAATGACTTTTACCAGTCCATTTTTTCGTCGGTCAATGAGTTTCTTGAGGTAATTTTCCCGTCTAATTTCCATAAACAAGACCTCTTTAGAATAGATTTTTGCGTCCAGACGCATTTTTCTATCCTAAGATTATCCTTTCCCAAACAAAAAGTCAAGATGTAGAATAGATTTTTGCATCTAGACGCATTTTTCTATCCTAGACAGCTTTCATCATTCCAGTATGAGCTCGGATTTGAAATATTGCTCCTGAAACTTCACTTGCTCAATGATTTCTTCTTTTGTAAAGCTTCTGTCTACAGGACAGACCACCCATTTATCTTCAACGTCGTTCAGCCTGTGTATAACAGCAATCACTTTTCCTGTAAATTCTTTTGCAGGCTTGTTCAGTCCCAATATATACGCATCCTGTTCTTCGCCATCGCCTGCCATAATCCCCTTTATATAGCCATAGTTGATGGGATAATACAGGTCGTTATGTTCTGGATGATAGCTACCAATCGGTCGGTCTATGGTTACAGTTACGATATTCCCTAACATTTCCATTGGCTGCTTCCCCTTTTCCTTGCCGCGATGTTCAGAATCGATAAAAGGCACAGTGCAGAAAAGCGTATTATCCCAGTTATTGCAAGGCTGGACTCATGCAAGTCGTGCTGTCCTCTCTACGGCTTACCCAACGTGTCGCTCGAATTTTATAAAGCCAAGAATGCGCTCTATCTCAGACAGGGCATCGTTAGGAATAGAAAGTTCACTAGCGGCGAGGTTGTTTTCAAGTTGGGAAGACTTTGAGGCTCCTGTGATGACACTGCTGATGCAAGGCTTTGTTAAAATCCATGCGAGGGCAAGAACTGACATATTTGTACCCAAGTCTGTAGCAATTTTTTCGAGTTGTGCCACCTTAGAAAGGTTTTCATCAGTAAGCAGCTTGTTTATCTGTCGGTCAGCTTGATGTGTCGCACGGGAACCGGCTGGAAGAGGCTGTCCCTTTTTGTATTTACCAGTTAGCAATCCCTGTGCCAGCGGAGAAAAGGGCGTAATCCCAATACCGTGCTCAACGCATACATCTATAACATCATGTTCGATGTACCTGTCAACCATGTTGTACTGTGGCTGGATAACGGTAAGCGGGTAAAGTCCATAACGTTCAATGATGGATTCTGCCTTTTCAAGGCGGGCGGCACTCCATTCCTCGCTTACACCGTAATACAAAATCTTTCCCTGCGAAACAAGGTCGCTTAGCGCACGGAGCGTTTCCTCCATAGGGGTATATGGGTCAAAGCGATGGCAGTAATAGAGGTCAATGTAGTCCAGCCCCAAGTTTGTAAGCGAGCGATCTATGTTTTCCATGATGTGCTTGCGTGAGAGCCCCCGTTCGTTTACGCTATTACCGGTAGGAAAGAACACCTTGCTTGAAACAACGTAGCTGCCTCTCGGATAGTCGCGAAGGATTTTACCTAAAAAACGTTCCGCTTCACCTCCGCTGTAGGCATCTGCACAGTCAAAGAAATTAACGCCACGCTCATAGGCAAGCCTGAGTACACTTTCCGCAATTCGCTGCTCATCCGCCCCTTGCAGTGCAGTCATCCAGCTACCAACTGCAATTTCGCTAACCTTCAGCCCTGATTTTCCAACATTTCTGTATTTCATAATTCCTCCTGTATGTATTGATACACTGTTACAATAGGCAAGGAAGTATACTGTACGCATCTCTGTCTGTCAAGGCAATATATCATGATGTCAGCTGAAAAGGACGATGCTGTCCGTCACGCACGGGGCAAGAGAAATAATGCGGCTCATATCTTCGGGAGATTCCTTCATACCGCGCCGAACCAACTGGTCGCACCAACCGAAAATAAGACCAGATCTTCTCGTATACGTATATTCTTCTTCTACGGAATAAGCTTTTTCATGGAACTGCGTCCTGCGGATAAATTCGTAGAGCAAAATTGATAGTGATGAGTCATATAAAATTTGAATTGTAGTTTTCATGTTTACGAAAAGCTCGAACATCCTCAGTATGATATCTGGCTTCTTTTCCTTCTTTACATTCTCCCACCAGCTGTCGGCAAGCTTATTTATATAACAGAGCAAGATGTCCTGCTTGCTCTTGTAGTTACGATAGAACGAAACCCGTCCTACACCGGCACGGTCAACCAGCTCTTTTATAGTTATCTCATCGATATGTTTCTCCTTTAATAACAGAAAGAGAGCGTCTGTAAGGCACTGACGTACAATTCTGTTACTCTCGTTTTCTTTTTTCATCTGATACAATTCCCCGCTTCTGTTTCACATCCAAAGCTTTTCGTTGACAAAAACTAGCTGTGGCTGTATAGTTCCATCATTGAAACATTTGTTCCACAAGCATTTTATACCACAGAGACCACATGATGTCAACGGAGGTTTGCTATGAAACAATTAGGCGCTTTTAAAATACTTCTTGCAGGTGTTGTCGCTGCATGTGCAATTTCGTCTTGCTCATCAATGATTGAAGCGATTCAAAATGAAAATCTTGCGGTAAGGGAAAGTATGATATTGGATGACGACGAGCGGCAGGGAAACCGCTTCTTGGTACCTCGTGATAAAAAAACTTCTGTCGCTGTAAATCTGTATATTCCAAAAGATTCAGCAAGTCCGGCACCTGCGGTGTTCCATATACATGGTGGAGCGTTCATCGGAGGGGATGCTGATTTGCTTGACAGCCTGAGCCAGCGGCTCTGCACTTCATGGGGTGCTGCCTTTATTTCTGTGAACTACACAAAGCTCGATGACAATCATGACAAGGATTATGCCATCGAGGAAATATGCGATTCAGTTTTATATTTTGCCGCTCATGCTTCAGAATACAATCTGAATACTGAAAAATTTTTGATTATGGGTTACAGTGCAGGTGGCTATTATACGATGACGGCTTCTCATGTTCTTGCCCAAAAAGGATTCAATCTTGCCTGCCAAGTCCTATGCTATCCATATCTTGGTGATGCTGGCGACAGGCTTGATGCGCTTGATTTATCTGCGAAAGAAAAGCTTTCGCCCGCGTTTATCATCGTCTGTGAAAATGATCCGCTCAAGGACGGCGGTATTCAGTATGGTAAAAAACTTTCCGCGCTCGGGGTCAATGTGCTTGAGATAAAAGAAATACGTGGGGCTTATCACGGTTTCATTGAAGAGAACAATCCTGAGACGACGGTCCGACTAAAAGAAAAGAACCCAAGTTACTACGAAAGGCAGTACAAGAAGGACAAGGCAATCAGTCCCGATCAGGAAGCCCTTGCCCGCGAGGTGGAGTCATACATACTGGAAAATTTAAGGGCATCAGCTATATTGTAATTGGATGGGCTTACGATGCTTGTTACGTTTGCTTATGAGCTATTCATCTATTCTCCGCTTTGTTGACAGAATATTTATATCCCGATTTCCTTGTATATAGTATCGATAAAAGGAGACTTGTGCTCAATATACCTGTCAACATCATACGGATATAACGCCGCTCCTTCTTCCTTAATCCTGCTGTACTCGCGCACGGCGTCAGGATGAATGCGCAGATAGTCCCTGAATGCGATATGCCTTTTGAGTTCCGCAGAATTCTGAGGGCAGACATACAGGTGATGCTTCTGCAAATGGGCTTTGTCTTCATACGTAAATGCTTCCCGCCCTGCAATGCCAAGATTGCCCTCGTGCTCATAGCCGATATTCTGCAAAGCACAAAGAACGGCATTAAAGTCAGCATAATCTTTGATAACGACATCAATGTCAATAATCGGTTTTGCCGAAAGCCCTTGCACAGAAGTGCTGCCCACGTGCTCAATCCTCAATGCCAAATTTCCAAGGGCATTTTGAAGTTCGGATTTTATATCTGCAAAGTTCTTTTCCCACATCTCATCATAAGGCAAGACTGTAACATATTTTGTGACCATTTCCGTTTACCTTTAAAGCTCCGTTGTCATAGCATTAAAAAATACATCAATGTTCCACGCAAGATAAAGTGGAAGGCTCAAGGTCAGCGTTTCTTCGCACTGGTTTTTCGCGATATTTTTCAGTGACAGTTTAAATCCCTTCTGGGGAGCATATTTCTTGCAAAACTGCTTGTAGCTTTTTGCCTGCGTATTGTCTGCGGATTTTACCTCGACAGGAATAAGCTTGTTTTTATCTTCATAAATAAAATCCAGCTCAGCAGTATTTCCTGAACGCCAGAAGTAAGGATGCTTGCCAAGAGAGAGGAGTTCATTGTAGACATAATTTTCCGCAAAGGCGCCTTTAAATTTTATATAAAGCGCATTTTCTTCTATAATAGTGGCAGCATTTATCTTTGAGCGGACTCGTAAAATTCCCACATCGGACAAATACACTTTGAAATACGTCTTGTCAGCCTCCGCTGATAAAGGTAACTCTGGATTTTCTACCAGTTCAATGACAGACAGCAATCCCGCATCTTTCAGCCATTGCAATGCATTCTCAAGGTCGGCGGAACGTTTTCCCTCTTTTACATGAGAGAAAATGAATTTGTTGTTCTCTTTTGCCAACTGCACCGGAACAGAATCCCATATCCAGCGTATCTTCGGCAGCTCTGACAGCGGAGCGTGTTTTGAAAAATCATCTGCGTAATCTTCAAGGATTTCATTCAGCACGACATCAACCTCTTCATAATCTCCTGTTTCAATCCACGTTTTTACCGCTTCAGGCATACCGCCGACAATATAGTAATCTTTCAACAGCTTTGTCATCTTGGCAGAATATGATTCAGGAATTACCCTGTCAATAGCCCAATTTTCAAATGTGGCAATCATATCCGCCTCATTGCAGGCTTTCAGAAATTCCTTGAAATTCATTGGACGCAGTTGCATTCTGTTCACTTTGCCGACAGGGAAAGAAATATTTTCCTGTTTTATTGCGACGCCGAGCAGGGAGCCTGCGCACACCACATGCAGCTCATTCATATCTTCGCAAAAATACTTTAGAGACGTTATCGCCCGTGGGTATTCCTGAATTTCGTCAAAGAATAAAAGAGTTTTTCCTGGGAGAATTTTTTCTTTTGTAATTCTTTCCAGCTCTGCGGTCATACGCTTTACATTGTAGTCATAATCAAATATTGCGGCATAACTTGCGTTGCCCTCAAAGTTGACGTACACCATGTTAGCAAAATTATCAGCGGCAAATTTCTTCAATATATATGTCTTGCCGCACTGCCTCACGCCCGTCAGCAGCAGAGGCTTCCTTCTTTTGCTGTCTTTCCACTTGATCAGGTCATTGATTATTTCTCTGTACATAGCAACCTCGCAAAAATCATAGGACTTTCGTTACTATTATACCGAAAGTCCTATGAAAAACGCAAGGGATTAGATTTTCATTGTGCTAATTGCCCCGGAAGCTTTAATTTTTCTTTCATCGGAAATGTCGCATCGTAGGCTGCAAAGCTTTCTGGATTTTTCTCCGCGGCAAAGTAGCCTTCTGGCGGCGTGTATATGCCTTCTTTCCCCTGCCAGTAGCCGGAGATTAGTTCCTGTGCAAGGAAATACGGCACTTCCGCATCGTGCGGCTCAGAATGGTAGTGAATGTTCATGCCGCTTGCAAGCACAAAGCCCGCATGCTTGTAAAAAGCGATATTGCCTTCCATACAAAGCAAGCCGATGCCCAGTTTGCGCGCTTTCTCCAGCGAATAATTCAGCAGCTTCAAGCCATAGCCCTTCCGCTTGCAGGCGGGGTGAATGCTTATCGGTCCGAATGTCCAGGAAGGAAAAGGGCTGCCGTCGGCAAGGATGATTTCAGCCTTTGAGTACATCACATGTCCGATGATTTTTCCCTCTTTTTCCATCACAAGCGAAAGTTCAGGGATAAACGCAGGATTTGCGCGGTACTCCTTGAGCACGTAATGTTCCGTACAGCCGGGACGGTACACGTTCCAGAATGCTTCGCGGGTAAGCTCCTCCACTTCGCGCCAATCTTTCTCCGTTTCCAAACGTATTATGTAATCTGCACTCATACCGCCTATGCTATACAATAAAACGAGAAGGCACAAGGACTTTCAGATAAGATGCATTTTTTAGCGATGAAATGCGGCGCGCATATTTCAGACAGCTTTTGAAAGCGGCTCTATAGCCTCTTTGAAGTGCGGCGCGTATTTGCGGCTGACCAGAACTTCTTCGCCGTTGGGCATCTTTGCATACAGGCGGCTGTTGAGCGCGGGGCGGACAGACAGAATTTTTTGCAGGTTCACAAGGTGGGATTTTGACACGCGGATTATCCCCGCCGGACGGGAAAGCTCTTCTACCTGATAAAGCCGCATATTCACCTTGTAGATTTCTTCAAGCGTATAGGCAAAGACCTGCTCATGGTCTGCCTCAAAATAGAGAAGCTCTGCAAGCGCAAGCTGCACATGGCTTCCGTGCTCGCCTATCGCCTCTATCTTGCCGCTTTTTTTGTCTTCCGCCTTCACTTCTTCCGAAGACGTGCGTTCCAAGGTGATTTGAGATTCCACAAGCATTTGCAATTTCCTGTTCAGCCGTTCGGACTCAGCTTTCTCCATGCGGTACATAAAGAAGTACGCCGCTACGTCAAAAAACAGGACGCTGAATGCCACCGCGCAGAGCCCCGCTATGCCGAGGAAATTTCCCGCAAGCAGCTGAGCCGTCCAGACGCATACCGCTTCAAGCACAATCAGCTCAAGCGAACGCTGCAGCATAACCTGCGGAATAGTCAAATCTTCTTTCAGATAGACAGGCAGGCAGGGAACCATGCAGACCAAGCCAAGCAAAAGCGGAATAAAAAAGTGCGCGTAGGAGATAGTGGCGCCGCGGGCAAACACCGTGCCGATAATGGCAAAGGAAAGCGTGCATTCCGTTTCCACAAAAAAGAGGTCTCGCAAAAATGCCGTAAAATTTATGCCAGTCTTCGCTTTTTCTTTCATAATTGCCATCAATAATAAGGATTATTAACAGGATTTTAAATCTTGTCAACAAGCTTTAGCACAATTCATTTTAATGGGCCTCAGAGACATCATCTGATGCTTGCTTGCCTGCTGCATTTCATCTCCCTCGCCCTGCATTTTGTCTAATTACCGTGTATTTTTCCTCCTTTCCGTGATAGAATTGAAAACGTTCGCGAACGGCAAGGAGTGAAAGATGACTGCATACCAATTTCTGCTTGCAATGCAATACGCAAGCATAGCGCTCATGATGTTTATGTGCGCCTATATCACCAAAAAGTGGAAAAAGCCACTGCACGGCTGGCTATTCTTTTACTGCACCATGACGCTCATCAACAACGCGGGCTATCTTGCGCTCATGCTCGCCCGTTCTGAAGAAGCTGCCGTCCTCGCATGGCAAATTTGCTATCTGGGACGCGTGTGGATTCCCTTTGCGTTCTTGCAGTTCGTGCTGATTTTGTGCAAGCAAAAACGGCGCTTACTAGTGTTGAACTGCCTTGCGCTCATCCATGCGCTGACTTACTTTCTTGTCCTCTTCATGCGGCATAATTCGCTGTATTATACGTCGATTGAATGGAGCGAGGACGGGCTTTTTCCCCATGCCACCTATACGAACGGTATCTGGCACTTCGTTTTCGACGTGCTGGTCATACTGTACATCATTTACGGGCTGAGTCTCCTTTTTATAAGGCTCCGCGCGCAGAAAAATCCGCAGAAGAAAAAGCAGCTCGTTTTCATCATTGCGGCGATTGCCACAGACAGCCTGTTCTATATCATCAAGCTGCTCCACGTCATTCCCGGTTATGACATGACGGTGATGGGCTACACGCTTGCTACTATATTTCTGTATATCGCGGTTTTCCGCTACGATATGCTGGGCACGAAGGAGCTTGCCCGCGACTTTGTGATTGATCGCGTTTCCGAAGGCGTCATTGCGACGAGCGAGGACGGCACTGTGAGTTTCTGCAACGAAAAAGCGATGACTCTGTTCCCTGAGCTTGCGGACGTCCCCGACAAAGTGCTTGCCGACCTGAAAAAGCTGCTTGCGGAGGAAAAGCCGCTCTTCATAGAGGGCAGGACATACACGCTTAAAGAAGATGTCCTCAAAAACGGTGCTTATGTGGCGGGAAAAGTCTACGTGCTCAGCGATGACACGGAGCACTTCCGCTACATTGCAGAGCTGAAAGAGCAAAAACAGATTGCGGACAAGGCGAACAACGCAAAGAGCGAGTTTTTGAGCAATATGAGCCACGAAATCCGCTCGCCGATTAATGCGGTCCTGGGCTTGGACGAGATGATTTTGCGAGAGAGCGGCGAGGCGCAGATAAAGGGCTACGCAGCGGACATTCAGTCGAGCGGCAAAATGCTGCTTTCGGTGATAAACGACATTCTTGATTTTTCCAAAATAGAGTCTGGCAAGATGGAGATTATCCCCGTCGACTATGATTTGAGCTGTGTGATTGCTGACCTCGTGAATATGACGGCGAGCAAGGCGGATGCAAAGGGCTTGCGCTTCATTGTGGATGTGGACGAAGCGATGCCGCACCGGCTTTTTGGCGATGACACGCGGCTCAAGCAGTGTATCCTGAATATCCTCACGAATGCGGTAAAGTATACGCCCTCTGGCTCGGTTACGCTCAAAGTGAGCGCAGAGAAAACGGGCGGTGACAGCTGCGCATTGTTCGTGTCGGTTACGGATACGGGAATAGGCATAAAGGCGGAGGACATCAAGAAGCTCTTTAGCCCCTTCGAGCGCATTGAGGAAGGCAGAAACCGCGCGATTGAGGGGACGGGGCTCGGCATGAGCATTGTGAAGAGCCTGCTTGCTGCGATGGGGACGCAGCTTGATGTGCAGAGCGAGTACGGCAAGGGAAGCTGCTTTTCCTTCCGCGTAGAGCAGGAGGTGCATAGCTGGGAAGCAATCGGTGATTACCGCGCGACAAAAGCTGCCGCCCTTAAAAATGCTTCCGCCTATACCGAGAGCTTCCAAGCACCGGAGGCGAAAATCCTCGTGGTTGACGACACTCCTGTGAACCTGACGGTGATGCGCGGGCTTTTGAAGCAGACTCGCCTACAGATTGACACGGCGGCGGATGGCATTGAGGGGCTTGAAAAAGCGGGGGCCCAGAAGTATGACGTGATCTTCATAGACCATCGTATGCCCAAGATGGACGGCGTGCAGATGATTCGCGCCCTCCGCACTGACGGCAAAAGCATGAACCAGAAAACTGTCTGCGTTGCACTCACGGCGAGTGTAGCTGGCAATATCCGCGAGGAATACATCGAGGCGGGCTTTGAGGACTATCTTTCCAAACCCGTTGAGCCAAAGCTGCTCGAAGCCCTGCTCGTGCACTATCTGCCTTCCGCGCTTGTCCTACACAAGGGCGACGAGGGCTGGGCTGATTCTCCAATCCCTGCTACTGCTGCTCCTGCTCCTGCTATCGTACAGAAAACACAGCCACAGGTTTCGGGCGCCGCGGATGCGTTCTTGGCAAAGAAGTTTGGCATCAGCTTTGCTTCCGCGCTGGCGCACTGCGGGGACGAGGAGGTGCTTGCACAAGCCTTGCAGGGCTTTTACGATGCGATTGAAGCGAAGGCTGAGAGCATTGAGCGCTATGCCGAAGCGCAGGACTGGCAGAACTACACAGTGCTTGTCCACGCACTGAAAAGCAGCGCACGGCTCATCGGCGCAGATGGCTTGAGCGAACAGGCAGCTGCGCTTGAAGCACTTGGTGACAAAGCGATGGCTTTGCATGATGCCGAGGTAACTGCCACCATCGCAGGGCAGACGCCCGCGCTGCTCGCCGACTATCGCGCTTACACGGCAAAGCTTGCGCCGCTGTGCGCCCGCGCCGGGCAGGGAGGGGCAAGCACGCTGCCAGCGCTTTCGCAGGCAGAGCTCAACGAACGGCTTTCCGTCCTGCGCGAATTTGCGGCAGCCTTTGATTTTGACAGTGTGGACGCGATTATGGCAGAGCTTGCCGCTCACGCGCTGCCCGCCACTTATGTGCCGCAGTACAAGCAGCTGCAAGCCGCCGTGCTCGCCGCTGACCGTGCTGCAATTCTGACTTTGCTGGGAGGAAATTAAAATGCTGGATATAAAGAAGGAAAGAGGGGGCTTGTTTGGCCCCATATCATTTTATCGCAGCGCATTGGCAATAGCCGTGCCGATTATGATGCAACAGCTCATCCAGAGCATGGTGTCGCTGATTGACAACTTTATGGTTTCTGGACTCGGTGATGTCTCCATGTCCGGCGTGAACGTGGCGGGGCAGGTCCTGTTTGTGTTCATGGTGTACCTCATCACCATCTGTACATCTGGAGGTATCTTCCTCACGCAGTTTTATGGCGCGAAAGACAAGGAGGGCATGGCTCAGGCATTTCGTTTCAAACTCGTCATGGGGCTTTTTGCATTTATCCCGTATTGTCTTGTCTGCGTCGTTTTTCCCCGGCAGGTGCTGTCGCTGATGCTGATAGGGAATACGCAGTCAGAGCGAATTCTCGATGAAGCGGTGCGCTATATCCGCCTTATGATTTTCATCGGCGTTCCGCTGACGTTTTCCATGTGCATTGCAAGCTCGCTCCGGGATATGGGGCAGGTGAAGATACCGCTGATTGTGACGGCAGTCGCCACCGTGACGAATACATTGTTCAACTGGCTGCTGATTTACGGAAACCTCGGCTTCCCGAAGATGGGCGTGCAGGGGGCGGCTCTTGCCACTGTCATTGCACGGAGTCTTGAGCTCGTGATTTTCATCGTGCTGTATATCAGGATGAAACCAGACTTTGCTTTTAAGGTGAGGGACTTCTTAAAGATAGACGGCAAGCTGTTCAGGACGATACTGAAGAAAGGCGCACTCGTGCTTTTCTGCGAGATGGTATGGGTGCTTTCCGAAACGCTGACTACTGCCCTCTACAACGGCAGGGGCGGGGCGGATGTTGTTTCAGGCATGGCGTCCAGCTTTGCCATAGCGAACCTCTTCTTTGTGGCGTTCGGCGGCATCTATTCGGCTGCGGGGGTCATCATCGGAAAGACGCTCGGCGAGGGAAAGCTGGAAAAGGCGCGGCAGGAGAAGACATGGCTTTTGTCTGGTGCTGCTGTGTTGGGCATATTTATGATGTCAGTGGGATTTGCAACCACGCTGATTATCCCGCTCGTCTTTTCCCGGCTCAGCGATGGCGCAATCAGCATTTCCCGCCGCATGGTCATATTGATGGCTTTCTTTATGCCGGTATGGGTCTATATGAACGCACAGCAGGCGGTGGCGCGGGCAGGAGGCGATACGGCAATGGGCGCCTACACGGACGCGCTGCTCACCATCTTCGTGATGGTACCGCTTGTCTTTACGCTTGCCCTCTTCACCCCTGTGGGGCCGGTGCTGATGTACCTCGGCGTCAAGCTGCTTGACCTCGTAAAAGTCGTGGTGTTCCACTTCTGGCTGAAAAAAGAGCGCTGGCTCAAAAACCTCGCAAAGGCAAAAAGCTGATTTTCGCCTCTATTGTGAAAATGCAGCTTATGGTATACTATATGACTATGGAAAGAAAGCAGATAGCTACGCTTGCAGGTGTATTCCTCCTTGGCTGTATGATTATGGGTGCTTCCGTGTGGGTAAGGCAGTACGAACCACAGCCGACTTGGGACGGAACGCAGTACGTGCTTGAAGAGGTGAACAGCCTTGATGCTGCCTTTGCCCATGCGTACAATGCCCCTCTCGACAGCCTTGCGGACTGCCTCGTCATCGCGGTGAACTTGACGGTGCTTGTCTGCCTTTCCGCGCGTTTCCTTCGCGGCGGAAAAAAGGCGTTCCTGTTTAGGCAGACTGCTTATGATGTCTTTGTCTTTGTATTGGCGTGGTTATACACCGGTGGTGCTTTCCGTCTCCTTAAAAATCTTGCGGGGCGGGTACGGCCTTATATGTACTTTCCCAATCCCAGCATAGAGGGCATTCAGGACGGAGACTTCTGCCGCTCTTGGCCAAGCGGTCATTCGGCGAGTGTCTGCCTTGCCGCAGGCTTCTTTTTAAGCTGGCTCATCATACGCAAAGTCAGACCGCAGCTCTGCGGTGTCTACTTTTCCCTGCTGTTCGTTCCTGCCCTTGCCACCATGACGCTGCGCGTATTCAGCGGAAATCACTTCCTGACGGACGTTGTCTCTGGGGGCATTCTTGGCTTTGCCACAAGCACGGCAGTCTTCTGGCTCTGCTACACCGCCGCCGGACGCTCGCTGGATATGCTGCCCACTGGAATAGCTGAGAAACAGGGAGGAGAATCGGGTACCAGCTGACACAAGCGAAGCACATTCATTTCCTCAATTTTGGATAAATATCAAATATTTTTGTGTCATTCGTAAGCGATTTTGTCAAGTTAAGCACCTAAAAATTTAGGGACT
>CAKZZK010000144.1 GCA_937885235.1 uncultured Treponema sp. | reverse complement strand
GCATACAGACGGGGCTTGGCTACATCTACAAATCACGAAAGATATTCGGCTTGGACAAACGGCTCGTTTCCCACGACCCCACGGCATTCGTGGAGCTGGACTTCTACTTGCCCTGCAACTTTACGTTCTACGCGAGGGCAAGCTCCTACGAGCTGTATCACTATCCCATTTTCTGCGCGCCGTCATTCACCGCGGGCGTGAAGTTTGAACCGACAAAGAGGCTTTTCTTTGGCTTTGAGGCAACAGCGCGTTACGTGGACTTTTTCACCATCTCAACATACCACGACAGCAATGAATACCGCGTCACTATAGGAGTCCGTCTATGAAACGAATTTCACTATTACGAACAGTATGCCTTACAGTGGGCCTCAGTGCCGCGTTTCTCTATACATCCTGCGATTACGGTCCAGGACAAATACTTGATCACGGGGACAGCGTTGAAGAACGTGCGGAAGAAATGCTTGACCTGGAGGGCAATGATGTTCCAAACATAAGCAGCGGTGCCACTTATTCATTTATCGCCGTCACCGACACACATTTTGGCAATTCGGATTACGGTCGCCATGAAACAGAGTTCTTTGCTAAGGTCAAAGAAGTCATGAGCAGCTACAACGATGCCGGTAAACCTATCAAATTTGCCGTCTGTCTAGGGGATGTGGCAGACCACGGCTGGAAGGGCGAATTTGAGGACTATAAAGACTTCATGGATACACTTGGAGGTATTATAAGCAGCAAGGTCTACACCGCTGTGGGCAACCACGACCTTTTCAATAATGGCTGGGATGACTACGAGGACATTGTATGGCCCTACACTTCTTTCTATCGTTTTAAAGTAGGCGGCAATTTTACTTTTTACTTTACCGATACAGGTAGCGGCTCCATGGGACCTGCGCAGTTCAAAATACTGAAAAAGACGATGGAGAAAGACGACCGCTACAAAATACTCTGCTCTCACTACCCCGTCTATGCTACAGATGAATTCTTCTGGAACTACTTTTCCTTGCAGAACACACAGGAGACAGACAGCCTCATCAAGCTTTGCAACAAAGAAAAAGTGGTACTCTCGCTCGCGGGGCACATACATTCAGACCACAGCAACAGCGAAAAACTGCTTGGCTTTAAAGAACAAGTCATCGCGGCGCACTTCTCTAATCGAGTTTTCCTTGTTGTCACTGTGGACGACAGCAAAGGTACCACTGAAGAACACCGCTTTACGTATTAAAGCTTAAAGCAGCTTCACACAGCCTTTTTAAGGATTAAGAAAGACTTCGCGGGCACTGCCGCAGGAAGCTTTTCGTCAATGCTCACCGTTCCCCCTGACACATCCACGTGCAGGGGGAATTGCTTTTCCTCGTAGGAGCAGCTTTCATCTGTGGCATTGAAATACACCACAAAGTCAGCAGTGCGATAGCGGATAAAGCCGTTTGACACAATGACAGCATCCGCCTTGTCGTTTGCACCGAACGCTTCTGGATGCGCCTTTCTGAGCGCAATCAGCCCCCGATATACGTTGAGCACGTCGCGGTATGTTTCGGTAAAGGAAAAATCAATCTGATTTATATCGTCGGGAGAAGCATAGCTGTTCCCGTCCCCCCGCTTGCTGCGAAGGAATTCCTGCCCGCCGTTCAGGAAAGGCGTTCCCTGCGCAAGCAGCACAAAAGCGGCGGCAAGCGTGTCCTCTTTCTTTATGAGGGCAAGAGACTCCCCGTCCAGTGCGGCAAAGAGGCTGCCATTACAGCCCTGCCTGCCAATTCTGTCCAAGGCTAGCTTGTCAAAAAGCGTATAGTTGTCGTGACATTCAGCATAGTTTATCATGCGCCCGATATGAGGAGACAGCTCCTTGGAGCCGCACAGCCCCGCGCAAATTGCCGCATCATCGAAAGTCCCCTGCACCTGCCCCGGATTGAAGCACATAAACTCCGCGCCCTTTATGGCATCACGGTAGCGGTCGTTAAAGCAGGCAACGCCATTGCGTTTTTCGTCAGGCGCACAGGCATCTATGCGCTCCTTGCACACGCCGTTGCGCACAAGGCTTTCGCCGCCCGTCCACGGTTCGCCGTAAACCATAACCCTGCTGTCAATGGCAGACAGCGAAGCATAGATTTCCCTCATGACTGACACCTCATGGCAGCCCATCAGGTCAAAGCGGAAGCCGTTTATATGGTAATCGAGCATCCAGTGGCGGAGGGAATCAAGCATAAAGCTGCGCACCATGTCGCGCCCGCTTGCAAGTTCGTTGCCGCAGCCGGAACCATTGGCATAGGAGCCGTCTTCCTTCATGCGGTAGAAGTAGCGCGGTTCCGTCATATCATAGAGGGAATAGCGTCCCGTACCACTCGTGTGGTTGTATACCACGTCCATATTGACGGCTATGCCCGCCGCATGGAATGCCTGTATGAGTGCGCGGAACTGGCTCACAGCATCGCTGCCGTCCTTCATCTTGCGCACATAGCGGCCTTCAGGCACATTGTAATTGTAGGGATTGTAGCCCCAGTTATAATCATCTTCTGCATTCTTTTGCACATGATCAAAAATTGGCAAAAGCTGAACGTGGCTTATGCAGAGGCTTTTTAAGTAGTCATTTAAAACTGCTCCTTCTTTTAAAGCAGCGGTTACTTGCGCATAGCAACCGCTGTTTCCCGTTAGGTTTGGATTCAACCCCTTAGCCCAATCGCGGACGTGCATTTCGTAAATAAGGGCCTGGCTATAGTTTTTTTGTTCAGTGCTGGTACTTCCCCAAGGATTAGTGTAATCTTCTTCCCAGTCTTTTGGTAAAAAGTCCTGACTGTTTATGTCTGCAATCTGACTTGCAATTGAATCTCCGCTTGCGGCGTAAGCCCAAATATCTGCAACCCTACCTGTCTTTCCAAAATTTGTAATCTCATATAAGTAGTAGTTAAAGTCAGCTTTTTTTTCAAGGGTATATACCCATATTCCCTTCCAGTCCCAGCCCTTGCCATTTTCGCTTGACATTTCAAAACTTGCATCGGGCTCCTGCTCCCTATTTAGCGGGGGATTTTTATAAAGCAGAAGCCTTACGGAGTCCGCTAAAGGGGCCCAGCTTTTAAATGTAACTAAGTCCCCCTTTATGGTAAGACCTAACTGGTCAATGTCCTTTTGTTCAGGAATATAGCTTTTTTCAATTTAACTCACAGCTCCTATAAATTTTATTAATATTTTTTATTTCTTCACGAATGATAGATTACCTGCATTTATTT
>CAKZZK010000143.1 GCA_937885235.1 uncultured Treponema sp. | reverse complement strand
GGGGGGTATATTATACCTTGCTGGTAATTTCGGTAGTAAGCCTTGTTGATTACATGTGTTTTGGCAGAAATCTGGGCACATTGTCTTCGTCACTGACTTTTGCAGAGGATCCCTCTTTTTCGCATAAAGAAGTATTTTTGAATACAGCGTGTGCTGTAGCCTGTAGTGTTTTTCTGTTTCTTGCGTATAAACAAAAAAGGATAAAAAAGAATATCCCTTTTGCATATATGATTCTAATCTTCTGTACCTGTGTACTATCAGCTATAAATATATATCATATTCAGCAGAAGCTTTCTGATATGGCGTATATCAAAGATACAAAAGAATATGACGGACAAGCTTTGTTCTCGTTAAGCAGAAAAGGAAAAAATGTCATTGTACTCATGTTGGACAGAGCTATTAGCGGCTATGTTCCTTATTTGTTTGAAGAAAAGCCTGAGTTGAGGGAACAGTTTACCGGATTTTCTTATTATCCCAATGCTTTATCATACGGATTTTACACCAGTCTTGCTTCTCCAGCTTTATATGGCGGTTATGACTATACTGTCACTGAGATGGACAGGCGTTCGGAAGAAAAGCTTGTTGACAAACACAATGAGGCATTGAAAGTTATGCCCCTTATGTTTTTAAACGAGGGGTTTTCTGTCACCGTCTGTGATCCTACTTACGCAAATTATCATCTCATTCCCGATTTATCCATATATGACGAATACGAGGGAATTCATGCCTGCATTACGATGGGTAGCATAAAGGATCCTGCATTGCAACAATATATGCGGGCGAGCGGGCTGCGAAATAATGAGCGTAATTTTTTCTGTTATGCAGTTTTTAAAGTTATGCCACTCTGTTTCTCACGAGCTGTTTATGATGGCGGTAAGTATTTTACAAGCAAACAGAGCGACATTGATGAAGATTTTGCACAAAGCTACAGCGTGTTGTCACAGCTTCCTGAATTAACCGCCATTTCAGATGATGATAGAGATACTTTTCTTATGATGAGCAATGATATAACGCATGAACCATGTCTTCTTCAGCTTCCAGCGTATGAACCAGTGGAGACTGTCAATAATGAAGGATATGAAAGTCCTGTAGAGAAATATATTCATCTGGATACCAAATTACAAATAAGCCATTATCATGTCAATATGGCCGCTTTCTTGCAGCTGGGTAAATGGTTTGCCTTTATGAAAGAAAATGGTGTGTATGATAATACGCGGATTATTCTTGTTTCAGACCATGGGAGGGGACTTGGGCAGTTTGACTATATGCTTATGGCTGAACCGCCGATTGATGTGCAATGGTGTAATCCTTTGCTCATGATGAAGGATTTTTATGCTGAGACTTTTTCAACGATCGATGATTTTATGACAAATGCAGATGTTCCATCGTTGGCGGTAAAGGATATAATTGCTAATCCGCTTAATCCTTTTACCGGAAATCCAATCATAGACGAAAAACGGAAAATGCAGCCACAGATAATCAGCTTATCCCATAACTTTGGCATAGAGAGAAACAATGGCTACACCTTCGACACAAGCGACGGCCACTGGTATTCCGTCCATGACGACATCTTCAGGGAAGAGAACTGGAAGCAGCTGGATTGAAGCTCGCCGCTAAAAGGTTTTAGCGGCGAAGCATTGTTAAGCGAGCGGCAGCAGATGGACGCCGGAGATGGCACGGCCGCTTGGCTCGTCCATATCCTTCCACGCCGCATCCCATTCCAGAGCCTTTGCCGTTGAGCAGGCGACTCCCGCTTCGTGGGGAACGGTGAGCGCCGCGCTGTCGTCGGGGAAGAAGCTGCTGTAAATCTCGCGGTAATAGTATTCTTCCTTCGTGACGGGAGTATTGATGGGGAAGCGCTTTGCACGCTGGGCAAACTGCGCATCGCTGACCTTTGACTCTGCCACGGTTTTGAGCGTATCTATCCAGCTGTAGCCAACGCCATCGGAAAACTGCTCTTTTTGCCGCCAGCAGATTTCCGGTGGCAGAAGGTCAGCGAAAGCCTCTCGCAGAATCCACTTTTCAATGCGCTGTGTTCCGTCAGGCAGGCGGATGCACATCTTGTCAACGGGATTCAGTTCCATGGCGACATCTATGAAATCCTTGTCAAGGAAGGGAACGCGCCCCTCCACCCCCCAGGCTGCAAGGGATTTGTTTGCCCTCAGGCAGTCGTAGAGATGCAGCTTGCTCATTTTCCTCACCAGCTCCTCATGGAACTCCTTTGCGCTTGGCGCCTTGTGGAAGTAGAGGTAACCCCCGAAGAGCTCATCACTTCCCTCGCCGGAAAGCACCATCTTGATGCCCATCGACTTGATGACACGGGCGAGCAGATACATCGGCGTACTCGCCCGCACGGTGGTGATGTCATAGGTCTCTATGTGATAGATGACGTCGGGCAGTGCGTCCAGCGCTTCCTGTATGGTAAAATGTACCTCGTGGTGTACGGTGCCGATGAACTGCGCAGCCTTGCGGGCGGCAAGGAGGTCTGGAGAGCCTTCGAGCCCCACGGCAAAGCTGTGCAGCTGCGGCCACCATGCGTCCTGCAGGCTGCCTGTCTCCACGCGCTTTTTGGCAAACTTCTGCGTGATGGCGGCGACAATGCTTGAATCAAGCCCGCCGGAAAGCAGAACCCCGTAAGGCACGTCGCTCATGAGCTGCTGCCTGACTGCCGCTTCAAGCCCGTCGCGCACGCGGGTAACAACGCTCCTGTCAATCACGGCGCCGTCATCGCCGCAGGCACGGGGGGCAGCCTGTACTGCATCGTAGCTTTCCCAGCTGCGGTGGTACCAGCGCACGGGCTTTTCTTCTTTTGAACCTGAATAAAGGTAGCAGCCGTTGGGAAATTCCTCAATCGTGGTACAGATGCCGTCAAGCGCTTTCAGCTCGCTTGCCACATAGTAGCGCCCGTCCTTGTCCCAGCCCTGATAGAGGGGAATCACTCCTATTTCGTCCCGCCCGATGAGGAATACGTCTTTTTCTGCATCGTACAGCGCGAATGCAAAGATTCCGCTCAGGTCTTCAAAGAAAGCGGTACTTTTTTCCCGGTACAGCGCTATGATTACCTCGCAGTCACTGCCTGTCTGAAACTCATAGCGCCCTGCAAACTGGCGGCGCAGTTCCTGATGGTTGTAGATTTCTCCGTTGGCGGCGAGGATTATTTTGCCATCGGCGCTCATCAGGGGCTGCTTGCCGCTCAGCGGGTCAACGATAGCGAGCCGCTCATGGCTAAGAATAGCATTGTGCCCTGTATAGACACCGCTCCAGTCCGGTCCCCGGTGGCGGATTTTTTTCGACATAGCAAGCACCTGTGTGCGGAGCTCTTCCTTCAAGCCCTCCGCTACAGGCACGGAACCGCTGTCCAGCCCGAATGCTCCCACAAATCCACACATATCTTTACCTCTTTTTTTCAGAAAATAAAAAAGGAGCCTGCCCAGTGCAATAAACACAGTTCTTGCGCTGTACAGACTCCGTTGTCTTGAGCTATCATACTATACTGGAATGGAAAGAAAATGTCAATTTCCGTGTTCACACTTACAACTGTTTTGCTGAATGAGGAGCGGTTTTTACGGGGAAGTTTTGATCAGCTTTTTCATCACACAGTTGACAGCAAGGCTTTTACCCTTTAAAATATTCTGTGAGCGATTTTGCAGTGAATAAAACAGGAGCTCTTTTTATGGAAAAGATTTCTCTTTTTGAAAAATATGGAGATTTAATAAACCAGCTGTCCGCACTGTCTCACGCGGCGGCAAAGATAGATGAGACGAACGTATACCAAGAGGCAAACTCTGACTCACGGGCTCTGATGGACAAGCTCGTAAGCGACAACCTGCTGCCGGGCAGCCGCCTTGAAGGGCTTGCAAATTTTGAGGACTTCTATGACCAAGTGGCAGAAGGCAGCAGGGGGCTCATCCTCATGGAGCACT
>CAKZZK010000142.1 GCA_937885235.1 uncultured Treponema sp. | reverse complement strand
AAAAGTCCCTAAATTTTTAGGTGCTTAACTTGACAAAATCGCTTACGAATGACACTACTTTGCTATTATTTTTTTATCCAAAATCAAAAAATTAAATATCCTCAATAGCATCCAGTTTTGGATAGCGTCTGAAATAATCATCCGTCATCCGCCTCACCACGCCGCTCAAAGCGATGAGGGAGATGATGTTTGGCAGCGCCATGAGGGCATTCGTTATGTCCGCTATGGTCCAGACGGCGGTAATCGTCATGTAGGGACCGATGAACACGGCGACGATGTACAGCCAGCGGTAGACGTTAACAATCGTCATATTGCCGCCGCAGAGGTATTCAAGGCAGCGCTCGCTGTAGTAGTCCCAGCCAAGGATTGTCGTAAAGGCAAAGAAAATCAGGCAGAGCATGAGCGCAAACTGCACGAATTTTCCCAAAAGTGGCGCCCCGCCGTCAAACATGCCGCAATAGAGGTTCTGGAATGCCCGCGTAGACAGCTCTATGCCCGTGTACCTGCCCCACAGCCCTTCGCCGGCAATCACGATGGTCAGCCCCGTAATAGAACAGATGACGATGGTATCTATAAACGTCCCCGTCATTGAAACCAGTCCCTGCTGCACGGGCTCCTCATTCTGCGCCGCTGCCGCCGCAATCGGAGCGGAACCAAGGCCTGCCTCGTTAGAGAAGATGCCGCGTGCAACGCCCTTCTGCATGGCAATCATCATGGAACCGATGATGCCGCCCGCAAGCGCACGCGCACCAAAGGCATCGCGGAAGATTTCTTCGAGGGCAAGGTCTATCTTGCCAAAGTTGAACAGGATGACGAAAGCACCGAGCACAACGTAGACAATCGCCATGAAGGGAACGACGACCTGCGCCACAGAGGAAATGCGCTTCAATCCGCCGATGATGACGAGCGCCACCGCCAGCGTGACAATCAGACCGGAAACGATGACTGAATATGAATAATCCTGTCCAAAAAGCGAAAGCACGTGCGTGTTCTGCGGGTCAAAGGTATTGTTGACGGCGGTTGTAATGCCGTGAATCTGCGTCATGGTGCCAATGCCCAGCAAGCCCGCCATGACAGCGAAGAGCGCAAAGAGCTTTGCCAGCCAGATGAACTTCTTGCCCATACCCTTCTCAATCGTCAGGAAAGGACCGCCGAGTATGTGGCCGTCGCTCTTTACCTCGCGGTACTTTACGGCAAGCATACACTCCGCATACTTGGTCGCCATGCCGAACAGGGCGGCAAGCCACATCCAGAAAAGTGCGCCCGGACCGCCAGCGGCAATGGCAGTTGCCACGCCCACGATGTTGCCCGTACCGATTGTGGCAGAGAGAGCCGTACACAGTGCGCCAAAGCTGGACACTTCGCCTTCACCGTTTTTAGGATTATGCAGAATGGACTTCAAGGCACGCACGAGCTTCTTAAACTGTATGCCTTTCGTACAGATGGTGAGCAATATGCCCGCAAACATGATGAGCACGATGAGGGGCGGTCCCCAGATCCAGGAATCAATCTTATCCAAGATTACTTCAAGAGTTTTCATACTATGGTCCTTACTCCTTAAAAACAAAAATGCCGATCCCGCGCAGTAAACGCATCATTGCGCAGAAATCGGCCGTCTTTGGTTCCATAAATAGTAACATATATTCTCTGTTTATGCAAGAAGTATGCAAAAGCGACAAAAAAATCGGCAGTCCCTTGCGGAAGGCTGCCGATTGCATCCGAGTAAACGATTTTCTATGCGTTGAGCACGCTGTTTTTCACGGTGTTGAGTATGCCGTGGGAAGAATTCGCGCTTGTCTGCTCAGGTCCATGCTTGTTGTCATGGATGGTACCCGCGATGGTTGGAGCCATGAGGATTTTGCCTGTGCCGCGGTAGACGTTTACAAAGCCCTCGCCGCTCAAGCCAGAGCCGATAAGCGAGGTACCCGCCTTTTCAACGGTGAACTGTAGTCCCGCAGACCAAGCGATTGCCATATTGCCATCGATTTTTACCACATCGTTTTCAAGCTCAAATTCAATGAGCTCTTCGCGGGGCACGGGGCTTTCAAGCACGCAGGTACCTGAACCGGAGAGCACCAGATTAAACAGTCCCTTGCCGCCGAGCAGTGCAGAAGAAATATTCTTCCTGCTGACAACGCTTTCTTTCACCTGCTCTTCGCAAGCGAGGAAGAGACCGTCGTCAAGCATAATGCCCTGCCCCCAAGAAGCAACGTCTTCGAGCAGGAGGAAGTTATAGGTCGGTTCAAGCATAACATAGCCAGTGCCACGATAGACGGGCTTTACTGCAGACTCTCCTGTCACCGCGCCCTTGACCATTTTGCCGAGCAGGCCGCCTACGCCGCCCACATTGGCATTCATCTCTACATTGCCGGACATCCACTGCATGGCGCCTGCCTGAAGCTTTACAGCGGAATTGTTCAGCATACACAGCGCCTGACGTTTGCGCACATTCATCTGCGCCATAAAGTAGGCATCGGAAGCCTCACCCGGTCCGATGCTCAAATCGTTCTGATGCTCAAAGATAATGAAAGGTCCTTTTTGATCAAGCTGCTTGATATTCTTGTTATCAATCAGATTGTTTACCCTTACCATGAATAGCTCCTTCAAATTCTTAAAATTTATCTAAACTCAATCTTAGCATCAGAGAAGAGCGCTGTCAATAAAGAATTTTGAAACTTGTACGCTAATTGCGGGAAATATAATCCACTCCGTCTTTCCCCGCAAAGACCTTGACGGATGACTGCTCCAGACAGGTAGTATCGCAGAACTTTGCAATATCTGCGGCATAAGGTGAAAGCAGGTCATCGGGGCGGTATGAAGTTTCAAGCTCGCATTCCTCGCCCTCAGCCACCACGCGGGAAAAGGCTCCGTTAAGTCTGACCATGTCGGACACGGCGGTGAAGAGCTGTTCCTTGTGCTTCTCCTCATACTTCTCTTTAAGGAAATGCAGCTGCATCCTTTCAAGCTCCCGATGAGGAACTTCGTCAGGTTCAAAGCCGGTGATATACGAGCAGTTATTGCACTGCTGCCATTCATCAAAGTCAGCAAAAAAAGACGACGGCGTTATCTTGAGAGGCTTGAGCACAGTGGCAAACCAGGGCACCGCGCGGCCCGCGCTGTAAAAACTGCGGCACGCAAACGCCATGCCGCAGGAAAAATCCATATCTTTAGAAGAATAGATGCCCGTCGGCTTTGGCGAAGGCTCCCGTAACTCAAACTGCGGAAAATCTATGTGGTTTGGATAAAGCGTTATGGCAAAGTCCAGCCTGTCGCGGAAGTGCTTGAACGTGTCCCCTGCCTGCTGCCCCCAGCCCATCGTAAAGCCAAAGACAAGCCCTGCCTCATTCAGCAATGCGGCTTTACCCGCATAGAGCTTCTTGTCAAAAAGCAGGACGGCATCCCTGTCGCCCTGTTTCTCGGTACCCAACAGAGTGATTTCCAGCGAACAATAAATATCCGCCGCAGCGGAAACAAGCTGACGGGTCACAAGGCGCACATCGACAGGCAGTGAAATAAACATATTCGGGCAGTGCTCTGCCACGCAGCGTATAATCTCGTGCAGGAGGGCGGCATTGCCTGCCACAGCCTTGTCATGCACAGCAAATTCCGTCACCCCCTTTTCGGCAAGGACAGGAAGCTCTTTCAACAGCGAGGCTGTGGGGACGGAAAAACTGATTGTTTTTTTCACAGAAGGGGGATACCCACTTTCCGGCATTCGGCTACCATATCTTCAGGCCAGGTGCTCACCTGTATCTCGCCGATATGGGCCTTGCGCAGGAAGTACATGCACAGCCTGCTCTGACCAATACCTCCGCCAAGCGTCTGGCTGAGCTCGCCGTTCAGAAGCCGCTTGTGGAATGCAAGCTGAGCCCGCTCGGGACAGCCCTTTTCCTCTAGCTGGGCTTTCAAAGAATCGGCATCAACGCGGATGCCCATAGAGGAAAGCTCCATGGCATTCTGCAGCACGGGATTCCACACAAGCAGGTCTCCGTTCAAACCGCGGTGACCGTCACCGCTCTCAGTAATCCAGTCATCATAGTCAGGCGCACGCCCGTCGTGAATCGAACCGTCAGGCAGCTTGCCGCCAATACCGATGAGGAATACCGCACCGTATTTCTTGCAAGCCTCGTACTCCCGCTCTTTTGGGCTCTTGTCTGGGTACTGTCGCTGCAGGTCATCGCTGTACAGGAAGGTGATGCGTTCCGGCAGGATGGGCTCAATCGCGCTGTAATTATCGTAGATATAGAATTCCGTTTGCTTGAGGCAGGTATAAATCTTTTCCACGACGGACTTCAAATACATTACTGTCCTGTCAAGCCCGTCTATGCACAGCTCCCAGTCCCACTGGTCAACATAGAGCGAATGCAGGTTGTCCAAATCCTCATCAGCACGGATGGCATTCATATCAGTGTAGATACCAAAGCCGGGTTTCAGCTTCATCTCGGACACCTTGAGCCGCTTCCACTTGGCAAGCGAATGCACAATCTCCAGCTGAGCCTCGTCCATATCTTTCACCGGGAAACGAACAGGGCGCTCAACCCCATTCAAATCGTCATTTATTCCCAATCCCGAGCGAACAAAGAGCGGAGCCGTTACGCGGGTCAGGTTCAGCTCGGTGGAAAGTGAAAGCTGAAAGAAATCCTTGATGAGCACGATAGCGTGCTCTGTTTCTTTTTCATGCAACAAGGGCTTGTAGGAAGCCGGAATCTGTAAATGAGACATATATCTTTTCCTTACGCAAATGTCTTGATAAATCTATGGAACGCGTCCTTGCCTTCGGGGGAACGCTTGAACACACCGGAGTCCTCAAGCACACGGGCAAAGACATGTCCCGTCTCCTCCCGCAGGATATCCCCGATGTTTTCCTTTGTGACATGGTTATATTTGGGCAGGAATTCCTCCACCCATTTTGCATGTTTGCCAAGCGTCTCGTCAGAAGAAAAATCCTTATTCTTGACAATGGCATTAGCAAGCTGCTGCAGTTCCTTCTTCAAACGCGCCGGAAGGACGGCAAGGCCCATCACCTCAATGAGACCGATATTCTCCTTCTTGATGTGGTGCAGCTCAGCATGGGGGTGGAATACGCCCAGCGGATGTTCTTCCGTGGTGATGTTGTTGCGCAGTACGAGGTCAAGCTCGTAATCACCGTTGCGCATTCTCGCAATCGGAGTGATAGTGTTGTGCGGCTCGCCATCAGTTTCCGCAAAGATAAAGACGCTCTTGTCCGTATACGAGCGCCACGCCGCCAGAATTTTGTCCGCCAGCTGCTCAATGCGGTTCCTGTTGCGCCCGCTCAGACGGATTACGCTCATAGGCCACTTGACTATGCCGCATTTTACATCGTTGAAGCCGTATACATCGATGGTCTCTTCCACAGGAGCCCTCGCCATGGCAAACTCATAGTTGCCCCCCTGATAGTGGTTGTGGCTGAGGATTGAGCCACCCACGATGGGCAGGTCGGCATTGCTTCCAATCGTATAATGCGGGAACATCTGCACAAAGTCAAAGAGCGAGATAAAGGTTTCATGAGAAATCTTCATGGGCACATGGTCAAAGCTGAACACAATGCAGTGCTCGTTATAGTATACGTAAGGAGAATATTGAAGTCCCCATGTCTGCCCCGCCAATTTGAGCGGAATGATGCGGTGGTTCTGACGCGCGGCATGATTCACCCGTCCTGCATAGCCCACATTTTCCTTACACAAAAGACAGGCGGGATAGCCTCCCTGCGGAGCATTGCGTGCAGCGGCTATGGCTTTTGGATCCTTTTCCGGCTTTGACAGGTTTATCGTAATGTCTATGTCGCCATACTCAGTGCGGGTCTTCCATTTAATGTCCTTTGCTATGCGGTAGCGGCGGATATAATCTGTATTCTGGCTGAACTTGTAAAACCAGTCTGTAGCCTGTTTGGGAGATTTTTTATATTCGGCAAGGAATTTTCCTTCAATTTCGGAAGGGCGCCCCACAAGGCATCCCATAATCTTTGTATCGAAAAGGTCCCGGTACACCACTCCGTCATCGGTAAACAGACCGTTTGCGGCGGCGTAATCCAACAGATTTTTTAATATTCCTTCAAGCTGCTTTACTTTGACGACAGGGAGAGCCGCCGCCTGTTCCTCGCTTTCAAAACCGTCGAGTTTGAACAGCTCTAAAAGACGGTTCTGTGTATAAACTATATCCTCTTGTTCCAACAATCCAGTAGTAAGGCCATAAGCCACCAGCGCATTTATCTGCTCATAGACATCCATAAGCCATATAATAGAATGAAAAACGGGCGTTGTCAATAAAAAGCCGCCCCTTTCAGGGCGGCTCTCGCTTTTTCTTTGTTACGCTACGTCAATAGCAATTTTCTGCGGTTTTGCAGCTTCTTTGCGCGGCATCCTCACTTCCAGCACGCCGTTCTTGAAGCTTGCCCGAATGTCGTTCTGATTGACGTCCGTCGGCAGGGTGAAGCTGCGGGAGAAGCTGTAGCTGCGGCGTTCGCGCAGGAGCCAGCGGTCTTTTTCTGCTTCATCCTTCTTTTCGCTTGCCTCTTCCTTGCGGGAAGAAATGGTGAGCACATCCTCTTTGAGGTTCACGTCAACATCCTTCTCGGAGCTGCCCGGCAAATCCATGTCAAGCACATAGGCATCCTTTGTCTCTTTCACATCAACCTTCGGCAAGCTGGTAGCTTTGGGGCTGAACACCCTCGGCAGGCAGAAGCCGAAATCATCATCCAAAAATGGGTTAAAAAGCGTTACATCGTTCATAATATTCCTCCAAAGAATCTTTGTTTTCGTAAGGCTTCATTTGCCTTACACTGAATAATAGAGCAGGTTGCGTGCCAATTTTCTTTTTTTGTGAAAAAACAATAAAAAAAGCAAGGAAAGGCTGATTTTTCTCTCTGTGAGAAATCAAGCTTTCCTTGCAGCGTTTCCTTACTGACCTTGGAGCCAGAGGCGGAGTTAAAATTGTATCAAATTGATACATTGCGTAATTTTATGACGCAGCAATATGCGTCATAAAATCTATTTGACGGCAGCCTGCAAATCCGCCATGAGTTTAACGAGGTCTTCTTCTTCAGCGTGCCGTCCCATCATGAGCAGGTCGCGCAGAGGCATACCGTCGAGCATTTCTGCCACCATCTCTTCTGTGATGGCTTCTTTAGAAGACTCGCCCCCTTCATCATCGCCGTGCGTCGCGAGAAAGTCCTGCATAATCCGGGCGGTACGCTCATCCCGCAGCAAATCGCCCACTGCGGTATCTTCGTTGACAGGCAGGGGGAGCACGACATCAGTCTTGAATGTGACGCTCTCCGAGAGCCGAATATCGCGGCTTGAAGCTCCCACGAGGATGTCATAGTCGCCTGTTGCCGCATACCAGTCGTGTATGTCCGTGTTGTACCACGCAAAGCTGCGCTTGTCGAGCGTAAAGCGAACCGTTGCCGAGCCTCCTGCGGGAATGAAGACCTTCTCAAAGCCTTTGAGTTCCTTGACGGGACGTGTGCTTGCGTTCGTCTTGTCCGCTACGTAAAGCTGCACGATTTCCTTGCCGTCCCGTGCGCCGGTATTTTTTACCGTCACTGTGACTTCTATGCTGTCCTTGTCGGAAAGCGATTTTTTGCTGACCGTCACAGATTCATAGGCGAATGTCGTATAGCTGAGGCCGTGACCAAAGGGGAAGAGCACATCCATCTTCCGCGTGTCGTAATAGCGGTAGCCCACGAAGATGCCTTCGCTGTAGCAGACATTCTTTTTATCATTTGCAAAGCTCAGGAATGACGGCGTGTCTTCAAGGCGCAGGGGGAAGGTTTCCGCCAGTTTGCCGCTGGGATTCACTTTTCCCGTGAGCACATTCAGCACTGCCTCGCCGACAGCTTCGCCGCCAAGGTATGCTTCCACCACCGCATTTACCTGTGAAATCCACGGAAGCTCCACGGGGGAACCGTTGTGGAGCACGATGACTACGTTTCTGTTTACCTCGCAGAGCCTCTTGATAAGCTCGTTTTGGTTTTGCGGCAGCTGCAGATGCTTGCGGTC
Source organism: uncultured Treponema sp. (assembly GCA_937885235.1). Classification (GTDB taxonomy): domain Bacteria; phylum Spirochaetota; class Spirochaetia; order Treponematales; family Treponemataceae; genus Treponema_D. The sequence continues at coordinate 10,056 of CAKZZK010000142.1, read as the reverse complement.
ATACCCCTCACTCTCAAAGCTGTCGGGAAGCCCCGCAAAGACAAGCACTGCCTTGCTACGGCTGGCGAGCATCAGCGCTTCCTCCGTCAGTTCCTCAGCCGTTGCGGCGGCTCTTGCGGCATCCTTGTCAGGCTCAATCTCAAAGCCCTTGGCATAGGCAAAGGTGATGTTCGTCTTGCTCAGGGCATCAATAACGCTTGTGACAGCCTTGGTATTGATGTGGCTTGAACCACCTCCTTGGTAGCGCGGCTTTTCGGCAAACTCGCCAATCACAGCAAGGGTGGCATCGGGGGAAAGCGGCAGTGCCCCTTCGTTTTTGAGGAGTACGATGGATTCCTCTTCTATTTCCCGAGCAACTTCGTGGTGGCGGGCAAAGTCAAAGTTTCCCTGCTGCCTGCCGTCCAAATAGTCGAATACCCAGCGCAGAATGCGGCGGCAGGACTCGTCTATTTTGTCTTCCAGCTGCGGGTCAGATTTGACGGCTTCCTTTACCTTCTTGTCATTTTTGCCGCCCGAGGATGGCATTTCAAGGTCGCCACCTGCCGCAACACCTTTGACGCGGTTGCTCACGGCTCCCCAGTCGCTTACCACCACGCCCTTGAAGCCCCATTCTTTGCGCAGCACATCGGTGAGCAGCCAGCTGCTTTCTCCCGCGTAGGTGCCGTTTATCAGGTTGTAGCTGTGCATGATGGTTGCGGGCTGCGATTTCTTTACCGCAATTTCAAAGGCGGGCAGGTAGATTTCCCTCATCGTGCGTTCATCACAGTTTGACGAATTGGTAAGGCGGCGGTATTCCTGATTGTTGAGGGCAAAGTGTTTGACAGAGGTGCCTATATGTTTTGACTGAACGGCATTTATGTAGCTTGCGGCAAGCTCTCCTGCAAGGTAGGGGTCTTCGCTGACGTATTCAAAATTACGCCCGCAGAGGGGGGAACGCTTGATGTTTATGGCAGGTCCCAGAATGGTGGAAACATCCTCCGCCTGACACTCATCGCCGAGCGTTTCGCCAAGCTTTTTGAGCACTTCGCGGTCAAAGGAGCTTGCCGTGGCACAGGCTGCGGGAAAACAGACAGCCTTGATGCTGTCATTTATACCGAGGTGGTCGCCCTCTGTATCCTGCTTGCGAAGCCCGTGCGGTCCGTCGCTCACCATAACGGCGGGAATGCCAAGCCTTTCGACAGCCTTTGTGTGCCAGAAATCTGCGCCGCTCAAAAGGCTGCATTTTTCTTCCAACGTCATTTCCCTTACCAAAGACGCAATCTGTGCATCAGAATGACCTGCCATACCTGTTCCTCCAGAACTGTGACGGGCAGCGCTCAAAGCCATCAGCCCAAGCGCTGCCCCTGTATAAGATTTTCTTCTATTATATTGGCAGATTTTGCGGAATGCAAGTTTTTTATTTCTTGTTCCTGTTGCGGATAAAGTCAAGGAAGACGGCTAGGAGGATGACCACGCCTTTTACCACGTACTGCCAGAAAGAGTTCACGTTCAGCAGGTTCAAACCGTTGTTCAGGAAGCCTATGATAAGCGCGCCGATGATAGTACCGCCAATCTTGCCCGAACCGCCGGACATTGATGTGCCGCCGACCACCACAGCTGCGATGGCATCCATCTCAGCGCCATTGCCTGCCGTCGGCTGACCGGAATACATGCGGGAGGCAAGCACGACTCCTGCAAGGCCTGCCATCAGACCTGAAAAAGAATAGATCCAGAATTTCACCTTCTCCACGGAAATGCCGGAAAAGCGGGCTGCCTGAACGTTGCCGCCCACCGCATAGATATGGCGGCCAAGCCTCGTATTGTTCATCAGCAAGGCAGTTACAATCAGCACGATAATCAATATGATGACCGGAGTGGGGAAAGGCCCGATGTATCCGGCACCGATAAACTGCCATTCCTTTGTCACCCCGCGCACCGGAGAACCTCCCGTATATACATAGGCAAAGCCCCTCGCGATGTTCATAGTGGCGAGCGTTACAATGAAAGGCGGAATGGTCGTTTTGCAGATGACTATGCCGCTTATCATGCCGAAAGCCACGCCGATAACTATGCCGATGATGAGCGCCACAGGAATAGGCATACCATGCCGTGCCACGCAGGCAGCTGCCACACAGCCAGAGAGGGCAATAATGGAGCCAACAGACAGGTCTATGCCGCCGAGTATGATTATCATCGTCATACCGCAGGCAAGATACAGGTTCGTAGAAAGCTGGCGCAATACATTGAACATATTCTGCCGCGTCAGGAAAGCTTCTGATGTGGCAGGATTGATAGCAAGAAACAGGTATAGCACTGCAAAAGCGATGAGTATACCCATATTTTCCTTAAAATATGTCGTTATGCCTTGTGTGATATTTGCTTTTTTGATGGCATTTGTTTCCATAATTTTTTCCTCCGTTTTATTCAGCCGTAGCCAGGCTCATGATTTTTTCTTGGGATGCTTCCGCATGGCTCAGACAGCCCGTCACCTTGCCGTTTGACATGACGTATACGCGGTCGCTCATATTGATGATTTCCGGCAACTCTGATGAAATCATGATGATGGACAATCCCTGCTTGGTGAGGGAGTTCATGATGGCGTAGATTTCAGCCTTTGCGCCTACGTCAATGCCGCGGGTCGGTTCATCCAGAATCAGAATTTGCGGATTTGTCGCAAGCCAGCGGCTTATCATCACCTTCTGCTGATTGCCGCCGGAAAGATGCCGTATAGGCTGCTCCAGCGATGGCGTCTTGGTATTCATCATCGTGGTGTATTTCTGCGCTATGGCTTCCTCTTGGCGGGAATTCAGGAACAGCCCTTTGATGAAATCACCGAGCACCTCTATGGTGGAGTTGTATTTCACGCTCTGCACGTGATACAAGCCTTCAAGCTTGCGGTCTTCCGGCACAAGGGCAAGCCCTTTTTCCATTGCTTCCACTGCGGAATGAAAGTGGACGGACTGACCGTTTACCTCTACAGAACCGCTGTATTTTTTTGCAAGTCCGAAGACAGCCTGCATGGTCTCGCTTCGTCCTGCGCCTACAAGCCCTGCAAAGCCGAGGATTTCTCCCTTGTGCAGCTCAAAAGAAGCATCCTTCACCATATCGCCATCGTTCAGATGTTCCACTTTGAGCACTGTTTCGCCCGGGGTGGCAAAGTCGCGCACATAATACTGGTGGAGGCTTCTGCCAACCATCTTGGCAATCAGGTCATCTTTGGTGATTTCCTTGATGACTTCTGTGCTTACATACTGGCCGTCGCGCATAACTGTGACGCGGTCGCAAATTTCCCACAGTTCGCTCATCTTGTGCGAGATATAGATAATGCCCACCCCCTTCTGGGTAAGCGTGCGCATTATCTTGAAGAGGAATCCCACCTCTTTGTCTGATATAGAAGAGGTCGGCTCATCCATGACGAGGATTTTTGAATTGAAGGAAATAGCCTTGATGATTTCCACCATCTGCTGCTGGGCTATGGTGAGGTTTACCATGAGCGTCTGCGGGGTGAAGTTCATATTGTAGGTGCGAAGAAGCTCCTCTGTGTCGGCATTCATCTTTGCCTTGTCTACCAGAGGCCCCTTCATCGGCTCCCGACCAAGGAAGATATTTTCCGCTACCGTCATGTAGGGAACCAGCACCAGCTCTTGGTGTATGATGGCAATACCGTTGCGGTGGGCATCAAAGACGTTGTTTATTTCCACCTTTTTGCCATTGATGAAGATTTCTCCCTTGTCTGCCTTATAGATGCCGCCGAGCACTTTGATGAGCGTTGATTTCCCCGCACCATTTTCTCCGAGCAGGGCATGGACTTCTCCTTCCTTCAGTTCAAAGCTCACATTTTTCAGTGCATACACGCCGGGAAAAGTCTTGTCAATGTCCGCCATCCGTAATAACACAGTTTTGTTCATTATACTCTGTCCTTTTCTGGATAGTAAAAAGCCGGAGCTCGGTGCAGGAGGTTACACACCGTGCTCCGGCAAGATGTTTCAAAAACAGGCAAGTCTGCCAGACTCTTACTGCCAGCCTGTGGTGCCGTATTCGTTCACATTTTCCTTGGAAATAAGGAATGTGGGAACCGGATAGCGGTCATCAACTTTTTCGCCAGCCATAATCTTGTACATCAGCTCTACAGACTTCTTGGCGATGTTGATCGGAGACTGTGCGCCGGTGCCCTCGATGAGGGAGCTTGAACTTGCGAGCTCACGCTTGATGTCAGGAGAACCGTCAACGCCGTAAATCTTTGCGGTCTTTATGCCTGCGGCATTTGCTGCAGCCAGTGCGCCGAGCGCCGTGGGGTCATTGCCGCCAAAGATAGCGACAACATCGGGGTGAGCCTGCAGCAGGTCCTCGGCAATGCCCATAGACACCTGCAGGTTACCCTTTGCATCCTGCTGAGCCACAATGTTGAAATTATGTCCCTTGATGGCATCGAGGAATCCGTTCGTGCGGTCAACCACGGAATTCATCGTGGGTGAATCAAGCACGATGATGTTGCCGCCATTGGGGCACTTCTTTACAAGGTCCTCACCGCAGACTTTTCCTGCGTTGTAGTTGTCTGAGCCGGTGTAAGTGGTCACGTAGTTTGCCATGTCCGCCACTTCGGTATCGAAGTTCACGATGGGGATGCCCGCTGTCTTGAGCTGGTCCAGAGCGGGGATAATGCCTTCCGCTTCTGCCGGATTCAGGAAGAAACCGTCAACCTTCTGTGCAATGACATCTTCCACCTGCTGAATCTGGCGTGTCACATTGTTTGCAGGATCGACAGAAATGAGCTTGTCGCCGCGCGCTTCCACTTCCTCGCGGATAGTCTTTTCAATCAGAACGAAGAAGGGATTTGACTGGTCCATGCAGGTAAAGCCAAACTTGTAATGCTTTCCGCCGGTGCTGCCAGAAGCGCTTCCATTGTCTTTCTTGCCGTTACAGGCACTTATGCCTGCCAATGCCGCTGCGGCTATGAGTGCTGCTGCCGCTACATTTAAAATCTTTTTCATACTTTGCTCCTCCAAATATTGGAATGAACCCAGTATAAACGCAGAGCCTGATGCGGACAACTGCATTTTGTCATAACTTCGCAGTGACAAATGTCATTATTTTACCAACAAAGCCTGAATATCGCGCTGCAGCACGCTCAGGGAAATCTCTGCATCGCTCTGGCTGCGTATGATGCGGCTGATGCTGCTGTCTGCAATGCTCATGGCGCTTTCGTAACGGCTGAACTTTGGTTCTGCCGTGCCGTTGTCCAGAATGTCGGCGAGCAGTCCTATGCCGCGAATCCTGCTGCCATAGGTATAGGCATCGATGACGGTGCGCGAATCCCCTAATGCCGCCGTGATGCGTAGCGGCGAAGCTCCCTGCCCCGTACGGTAGATATCCGCCTGTACGGAAATGTCATGGACGAGCGTCTTGAGCAAGTCGTAAGCAAGCTTTTTATGCTTTGTCTGCGCTTCCATGCCGACGAGCAATGTGCTCACTTGGGATGTGTTGTTGCCCGAATAGCCTGCGGGCATGGGAAGGCAGCCCCATTCATAGTTCAGATCTTTGTATACTTTGTATGGATAGGATACATAGGTGCAGAATGTGGCAAAGGACATGGGCATAAATGCCACTCTGCCATCGTCAAAATCCGCCGCGGTAAACAGCTGATCCCCTGAAAGCGAGGCGATGCGCTGCATAAAACGTACCGCAGCAACCATCCGTGGCTCAGAGAAGTAGGCGCGGGTGCCGTCCGCATCAAAAATCTGCATGCCGTTGGCATAGGCTGCTTCCTGCCAGGTATAACCGCAGGTTCCCGCTATGTCTATGCGCGAGTCCCCGTCTTCATCAAGCGTGAGCACCTTGCATAGCTTATAAAAATCTTCCCATGTCCAGTCCTGATTCGGCATCTGCAAGCCATGCCGCTTGAGCAGCGTCAGGTTGACTGCCATGAGCGTGCAGTCAGCTTCATAGGGAAGCGCATACTGCCTGCCCTGAGATGCTCCTGCTTTCCAGGCGGAGGCAAAATATTCCCATTCTTTGAGTTCCGTATCAGCCTCGATGATGGGGCCTAAATCCATGAGGATTCCCTGTGAGATGAGTGTGTTGAACTGGTCATTCGGCACAAAGAAGACATCAGGGGTGCGCCCCATGAGAACCTGTTCGGCGAGCCATCCTGCGTAATCCCGCTTGCGTATGCCGGAATAGTAATGCACCTTTACGCCGGGGTGTGAATCCTCAAAGATCGCTACCGCTCTGTCAACGGTACGGTAACTGTTGCCGTTTGCTATGTTCCAGTTGCTGCCAGAAAACATGCCCAGTTCAATGGTGATATCCTTTTGCTTTCCCTTCCATAACAAGAATGCGGAAATGAATCCCATCCCGATGAGGAATACGGACAGGGTGATGAAGATGAGTCGCTTCTTTTTTCCTGCCATGATGCTTTTCCTCTGTGCCTACATGCTCAGCGACATCTGCACCGCCCAGATAGCGAGCTGCGTGCGATCCCGCAGTTCCAGCTTGTCCAAAATTGTGCTCAGGTAGTTGCGCACAGTTCCCTCGGAAAGGTAGAGGGTGCTGGCAATCTCCTTGTTTGAAAGTCCTTTTGCTATTTGCCGCACGATTTTCCACTCTGTTTCAGTGAGGTTCTCTCCTGCTTTGCCCGGGGCAAGCATGGTGTTTCCTTCATTCGCCATTTTATAAAAAAGCTGCAAAACCTTGGAAGCGATGTCTGGGTTTATCATGGCCTGCCCGCTGTAGACGGTCTTGATTGCCGTGCTCAGTTCTTCCAGCGCGATTCCTTTGAGCAGATAGCCGCTTGCCCCGTGCTTGAGCGCATTGTATACGTATTCGTCATCGTCAAATGTCGTGAGGATAATGATTTTCACATCTGGCCATTCCTTCTTGATGTACCGTGTGCACTGCACTCCGTCCATCTTTGGCATACGGATGTCCATGAGGATGATGTCCGGCTGCTCCCTGCGGACTGCTTCAATTACCTCCTCTCCATCGCCCGCCATGCCCGTAACAGTGAAATCACCCACATTTTCCAGATAGAGGCGCAGGCTTTCCCGTATGAGCTGCTGGTCATCGGCAATCAAAACCTTTATCATTGTTGTTCCCCCTTGCGGAGCGGAAGCACCGCCCTCACGGTAAAACCTTTCTGGGAAATGAATTCCACGGAGCCCCCCAGCATGGCAAGCCTTTCCCTCATATGCGTGGTGCCGAAGCCGCTTACAAAATCAGGGCAGCCCGTACCGTTGTCTGCCACTATGATGAGCAGCCCGCCTGCCTCTTGGGAAATCTCTACTTTGATTTTTGTTGCCATGCCGTGGCGGATGGCATTCGTCACACTTTCCTGTACCACGCGGAATACCGCTTTTTGTTCATCTGCCCCGCAAAGAGGCAGTGCGTCGCAAGAAAATGCAATATCTATGCCTGTCGCCTGTCGGGCATTGTCAAGCAGCGCGCGGAGCTTTGCGTCAAGGCTCGTTCCGGCATCCTCCTCTTCCTGCAGGGTACGCACGGAACGCCGAATATCTGCAATGCCCCCTTTCGCAACGCCTGAGATGACTTTTAGCTGTGTCTTTGCGGCGGCAGGATTTACATCCATGATGGCAAGGCAGGTATCCACCCCTACGGAGATACCCGTAAGGGCATGGCCTATGGTGTCGTGAATCTCCATGGCAATGCGGTTGCGTTCGCGTGTCTCTCCCATTCGCTCGCGGATGTCCGCATATTCCCGAAGCGCGGCATTCGCCTGTTTGAGCCGGGCATACAGGCTGCGGATTTCTTCAATCGCGCTCTTTTGATGGCGTATGACAGCCATACAGAAGATGATGAAGCAGGTAAAATTCAGGTCATGGAGCGTATAATAGAGGAGGAAGAGCTTCCGCTGCATGGTATGGTCAAAAAAGAGAAAGTATTCCCTCACATTGAAGAGCGGGATATACAGCCCGATGATATCGTTACTGCACAGCATATAAATGAGGGTACCTGCAATCATGACAAGGAATTTCCAGCTGCTCTTCATATAATAGACAATATTTGCAAGCAGCCACAGGATGAAGCCATTGTAGTTGCAGTCCATGACGCGCAAAAGCATGAGGTTTGCGGCAGCATCTATATAGAGGGTGGCATAGACAGAAAAATGTCTGCCGCGCACCGACAGCCTGAAAACAAATGTGGCAAACAGGAGCAGGCAGATGCCAACAGTGTTCCGCATAGCTGTATATGGGCTTACGGGAACCCGCCTTAGGGTGGCAAGAAATGCTTCCGCCTGTCCGCTTTTACAGGCAAGCGTTGAAACCAACACAATGACCGACATGATGAACAGGCACGAAACAGTGCTTATGCCAAGCAGTGCATAGCGCAGGCTGTAAGGATGCAGCTTTCTCATTTTTCCTCCTTACTGCCAGCCCGTGAGGGGAAATGCGTCCGCAGTGCTCTTTGTGACAAGCTCTGTCGGTATGCTTATAGAATGCTCTATTGTTCCGCCATCCAGATAGGTGTAGGCTGCTTCAACTGCAAGGTGTGCCAGCTGAGAAGGAAACTGAGCCGCTGTTGCTTCCAGCTTTCCCTGTCTGACCATCAGCTTGCCGGAGGGGGAACCATCAATGCCGTAGATGAGCTGTCCCTGTCCCCTGTGATTATTCTCGATAGCTGCAAGGGCACCAAGCGCCGCAGGATCATTGCCGCCAAATACGACATCGAAGTCTAAATCAAGGCTGAGGAATTTCTGCATTTCCACCATGGTTTCGTGCAGCAACGTTGCCCCTCCTGCCGTGTATACGATGCGGTAGGGAAAGGAAACAGCATCAAGCGCGTCAAGAAAGCCTTGAAGCCGCAGATTTGTTGCCTTTATTCCTTGGTCATAGAGCACGACAATCCGCGCTTCCTGCCGCTTGCCCAGCAAGTCTGTAGCGATGAGCTTTCCCGCCTGATAGTTATCTGAAACTATAGTGCAGGCGGCGTATTCATCGAGCTCTACTCCTGTGTCCACGATGATGAAAGGAATGCCCTTGTCATGGCATATTTCCAAGGCGGGGCTAATCGTCTTGCAGTTTACCGGATTGATAAACAGCAGCTGCACCCCTGCGTCCAGCATATCGAGAATCTGGCTGTTTTGCTTGCTCTGGCTGTTTGCCGGATCACGGGTGATAAGCCTGTCACCCCTTGCCTCTATGAGTTCTTTCAGCGAGGTGTTGAGTATCTCAAAATAGGGGTTGTCCATCGTCATATATGTTGCCCCAAAGAGCCTTCTGCCGTATCCTCCCTGCCGCAGAGGTTCCCTCAAAAGCCATGCAATGCCTGCCAAGCATACGCACATCACCCCTAGCAGCAGTCCGCTCGTCAGGATGACTCTGTACACCCTCCGCCTTGTCATGCTGCCATCCCCTATGCCGTAAGCTGGTGCGCCCCTTTCTTATAGCTCAGAAGCTTGTCAAGCGTCTGCCCGATGTCGTTGTTGATGTACAGCGCACGGCCTTTGATTTCCTCTGCTTCCGGAAGCACGCAGTTGGCTATTGCCACATAAGTTGCGAGCGGGTTTTCATATGTCATCTGTACGAACGGACATTTGATGATGATCGGCGTATCTGCCGTGGTACCGATGTCAAGAAATATGATGCGTCCTGATTTATGGCTGCGGACATAGCGTTCGTAGCGCTCCTCTGCCCGATACCATCCGTCATTTTCTACAAAGCTTGTGTCGGTAAGCAGATTTACTTTCATCGGCTTACCGCAGGAAGGACAGATTGGCACGAGCGAATGAGGCACTTTCATATCGTGCTGTGCTTCCATCATCTTTCGCACGGCGTCCTCGTTATCGTAGGTAGCATCATTGCAGGGCAGGGAGCACTGCCATGTGCCGTAATCCCCATAGGTGTAGAACAGCCGTTCTGTATCAAAGCCCGTCTTTTGGAACATGTGGTCGGCGCTTGTCGTGATGATGAAGTAATCTTTATCCTTGATAAGTTCAAAGAGCGTGTTGTAGACGGGGCGAGGGGCGGGAGAATAGCGGTAGAGATAGATGGCGCGGCTCCAGAATGCCCATTTTTCATTGGAAGTCTCGTACGGGGAAAAGCCTCCCGAATACATATCGTG
>CAKZZK010000141.1 GCA_937885235.1 uncultured Treponema sp. | reverse complement strand
CATCGTACAGGCGCACGGCGGCACCATCTCCGTTGCAAGCGCATACGGCTCCTGGGCAGAATTCACCGTAACTCTGCCGCGCCGCTAAGCAGCGCGCCCGCGTCTAAAAGCGTACTAGATATATCCCCACCAATATGGTATACTAATTGCATTATGATAGAAAGAAACGCTGGATTAGCAAATTTGACCGCGGGCTACCTGTTCCCAGAAGTTGCCCGCAGACGACGTGAATATGCCGCCGCCCACCCGGACGCAAAGATTATCAGCCTTGGCATTGGAAACACGACGGAAGCTATTCCGCCGCACATCACGCAGGCGATGGTGTCTTATGCGCAGGGGCTTGGCACAAGGGTTGGCTACTCTGGCTATGGAGACGAGCAGGGCTTGACGAGCCTCCGCAAGAGGATAGCGGAGGTTTTGTATAGCGGCATGGCGAGTGAGGACGAGGTCTTCATTTCTGATGGCGCGAAATGCGACATTGCCCGCATACAGTCGCTGTTTGGCTCTAATGTGGGCATTGCGGTGCAGGATCCGGCATATCCTGTTTATGTTGACGGCTCGGTAATCGTGGGCGCGGCTGGCGCTGCCGATAGCTCTGGTTGCTATAAAGGGGTGACTTATTTGCCCTGCACTGCGGAAAATAATTTTTTCCCTGATTTAAGCCTCATCAAGGACAACACGCTGATTTATTTTTGCAGCCCGAACAACCCGACTGGCGTGGCAAGCACGAAAGCGCAGCTCAAGCAGCTTGTTGACTATGCCCTGCGACATGGGTGCATCATCATCTATGATGCGGCGTACTCTGCGTTTATTCGCGATGAGTCTCTTCCCCGCACGATTTATGAGGTGGAAGGTGCGCGCCGCTGTGCGATAGAGGTCAATTCTTTCTCAAAGCTTGCCGGTTTTACGGGAATCCGCCTTGGCTGGTCGGTGGTGCCTTCTGAGCTGACGTTTGCTGACGGCACTCCCGTGCGGCAGGACTGGAACCGCGTGATGACGACGCTGTTCAACGGTGCAAGCAATATTGCGCAGCACGGCGGGCTTGCTGCCTTGGATGAAGAGGGCAGGAAGGAGACGCGGGAGCTTGTGGACTACTATCTGGAAAACGCGCGGATTATGAAAGCTGCGTTGACTGGGGAGAATTTTGCTTCCGCCGGAGTGCGTGTGTTTTATACGGGGGATTCTCCGTACCTGTGGGTGCAGTTTCCGAAATGGAAAAGCTGGGATATTTTTGACAAAATATTGGACGAATGCCACGTCGTTACGACTCCGGGCAGCGGTTTTGGTCCTGCGGGGGAAAGCTATGTTCGCTTCAGCAGTTTTGGGCACCGCGAGGATGTTGAAGAGGCGTGCAGACGGCTTTCAAAATTAAAGCTTTAGCGGAGCCTTGGTAGCTACTAGAAAGACCTCACCTGCCGATGGAAAAAAACACCGGCAGGTGTTTTTTTCACCGGCAGGTGTTTTTTCATTTTAAAACTCTGAACGAAATCCAAGTCTGAAATGGATGTTGCTTTCCCAGTTATCCTTGAACTTGAACAGTTCGTTGACTCTGAACGTGAAAGAGGATGAAATGTTTCCTCCTTTGACGGGAATGTCCGTGTAGGGGGTGAGGTAAATGTTTTTCTGCCAGTCAGAGGCATTGTCCTTGTCGTCAATGGCAGATTTGAGGGTGAGGTAGCCTCCTGTGCCGTCCTGGTAATTCAAGCCAAAGGTCGTATGCAGACCGAGGGTAAAGTTTGTGCTCCCCAGATGAAAGTAATTCGTGGAGATGTGTATATCGAAGCCGAGCGCGTCCTGCAGGTAGATGTACATGCCGGTGCTTAGGTTTTCGGGATTGAGGGAGAAAGCTGAAAACGCGAGCTTTACCTGCCGCAGTGAGATTCGCGGCTCTAGCAGCAGGGAAAAGCTCTCGGCAATGTCTTCAAGGTCAACTGTCTTGTCTGCATCGGGGTCGATGAGGAGGTCCGAGAAACCTCCTTGAATGAAGAGCGTGGCTGTGTCTGAAGGCAAGCCGACAAGCATATTGAGCCCCGCGTGCAGAACGAGGTATTGCACCGCAAGGATGTACTTTTTCTCGTGGACTTTCCTGCTGCTTTTGGGAATTTCCAGCCCTGCGGAGGCGTCAAAGGTCAAAAATGAAAAGATCCCTGCAAGGCGGATGTCAAGGTTATATGCCCGCTCCTGTTCCTGATAAAAATCCTTGTAAAAAGATACGCCTGCTGCAACGGGGGCGTCAAAGCGGAGCGTGTAGGAGAGCCCCCCGCCGTAGAATTTATTGATAGAGACGCCGTTGAGCCCGATCCAGCTTTCTGTAAGCTCTGACGTGATTTTGTTTGTTCCCAGATAGCGCTGGAGGAAGATGTCTGAGCCTATCGGTTCGTATTCCCCGTAGAAGCCGCTGAAATAATGCGTTGCCCCTCCGCCGTTTAGTCTGTAGGTGGCGGATAGCTCCTGAATCCTGAAATTTGCGTTTTCTCCCTTGGGCGACTCGAAGAAATCCCCGCTGAAAAGATTTGTGCTTGGGTTTGCAGAGGAGCTTTGCACCAGAAATTCGCTGCGGATGAAAAGCCTGTCCCCCACATCGAGTTGCCCTGCAAAGTATCCCCGTGGGAAGAGCTGTAGGTCGAGAGAGTCTTTTGCCGGATTGCTTGTAAAATCTCCGAGGAAGCCTGCGTATCCTCTGAAATACAGTGAGTCAAATGCAAAGGCGCACTTTGCCATAAGGAAAAAAGCGAGAAACAGGCAGGTGCTTCTTTTCACTTTTGCTTCTTCTCCTCCGTAAAATTGGATAATAATATAGATAACACTGATTATACAATAATTACCGAATTTTTGCTATTGGCTCTAGTGTTTCTGCCGCTTTATCTTTCTATTGTCGGAAACTTTTGCAAACTCTTTACTATTAAAATTTTATAAAAAATAGCGTTTTTAATTTTTTTTATCTTGACTTATATTCGTAAGCGATTAAAATATATGATATGAGTGATTATCTTGATCCGAACAATGAGGAGCTACTTCAAGATTTCTTTGCCGAAGCTGAACAGCAGGTGGAGAACCTTGAGAGTAACATTTTGGTTATCGAAAATGACCCGAACAATCACGATGCCATAGATGAAATTTTCCGTGCAGCACATACATTGAAAGGCAATTCGGCTACAGTTGAGATGACTGAGCTTGCAAGTTTTTGCCATGATGTAGAAGATTTACTCGATTCTTTGCGGAGTGGTAGTGCCTCTGTAACGGAGCCGATAGTCGATGTATTGCTTACCTCGATGGATACCATCAAGGCAATGCTTGAAGCCCGCAAAAGTGGTTCGGTATATCAAGAAAATGTCGCTCCTCTTGTTGAGAAGATAGAGTCCTTCATTCCTGCTAAGGGCGGAAAGAAAAAGCCTGCGCCTGCTGCTCCGGCACCAGTTGCGCCTCCGCCTCCCGCTCCTGTTCAGGTTGCGGCTCCTGTAGTGGAAGAAAGCACGAATGGAATGCCAAGCCTTCCGCCTTTGTCAGATACGGATTATACAGAGCTTAAGCAGGCTACCCCTGAAGGACAGAAGCTCTGGTCTATCAACGTTACATTTGATGAATCTAACCCGATGAACAGTGTGGGTGGTATTCAGGTTTTTGCTGCCTTGAAGAATGCCGGTACTGTTCTCAAGACTATTCCCGACTTTGAAGCCCTGTATGAGGATACGTTCTATCCGCAGGTTGTCTATTATGTGGCGAGTAATTCCAGCGGTCAGGAGCTGGAAGATACCGCTTTCTTGGATGATGTGACGCTTGCAACGGATGCCCGCGAGGTGAAGGGTGCGGCGACATCCCGCCTTACAGCGGCGGAAACACCTGTCGCAGCTCCTGTGCCTGTTGCCGAACCAGAACCCGTTCAGGCAGCGCCGGCTCCTGCCGCTCCCGTTCAGGAAAAGCCCGCTGCGGAGACACCTGCAAAAGCTGCCGCGCCAGCTCCTGCTGCACCGGCAAAAGACAAGCCCGCAGCTTCTGGCGGAAATGCTCCGCATAAGGCTGCACAGGCAGGCTCTATACTTCGCGTTGATTCACGGCGTGTTGATACGCTCATGAATTTGGTGAGCGAAACCGTTATAACGAAGGCTGCGTTCAACCAGATTGGTCTGCACACTGCTGATCTGCAGGTACAGCTTCAGACACTCAACAGCGGCTATAAAGAGCGTTACCATAAGTTTTTGGAGGAAATTCCAAGAATTGTGGAGGTGGCGCAGGAAGGAAATCTCAGCGTTAAGGAAATCCGCCAGCGTTTGACGGACGACTATGGCTCTTTGACTTCATGGTTTGATGGCTTTGAAAATGATTTCAAAATGACATCAAGCAAGCTGCGTTCTTCTACGCAGAATTTGGGTCGCATCGCGAGCGAGTTGCAGGAAGGCGTCATGAAGATTCGCATGGTTCCGATTGGCACCATCTTCAATCGTTTCCCGCGTGTTGTCCGTGATCTGAGCCGAGACCTTAACCGCAAGGTGAATTTGGTCATCGAAGGTGAAGAGACCGAGCTTGACAAGACCGTTGTCGATGATCTGCTTGATCCTATCATGCACTGTGTGCGCAACTCTGTTGATCATGGCATTGAGCCACCCGATGAGCGCTTGAAATTCGGCAAGGAAGACACGGGTACCTTGATTCTGCGTGCTTCAAACGAAGGTAATATGATCATCATCGACATAATCGATGACGGTGAAGGTATTGACGTTGACAAGGTTCGCCAGAAGGCAATCAATAAAGGCCTCATAAGCCCGAATAAGTCTCTTACGGATCAGGAAGCATATAACTTGATTTTCCTGCCTGGTTTCTCCACGAGCGACAAGATAAGCAGTGTCTCTGGACGCGGTGTGGGCTTGGATGTTGTTAAGACGATGGTGGAAAAGCTTAAGGGAAATATCACTGTCACAAGCGAACGGCATAAGGGCTCTAAATTCAGCATCCGTCTGCCTTTGACTCTGGCTATTATTCAGGGCCTGCTCGTGCGGGTTGGCAAAGAGGTTTACTCAATACCGATTGCCAATGTCATTGAAAGCCAGCGCGTAAAGAAAAGCAGCATCAATACGATTGATAGCTACGAAGTGCTCAATGTGCGCAATGAAGTCATCTCGATTTTGCGTCTGAACCGTCTCTTCAATATCAGGAGGACGGCGGATACGGAGTACTGCTTCATCGTCATCGTTGGCTCTCAGGAAAAGAAGATAGGCGTAATGGTGGATTCCTTGGTCGGGGAAGAAGATGTCGTTATCAAGCCTTTGCGCGATCAGTTTACTGCGTCGCCGGGAATTGCAGGCGCTTCTATTTTGGGTGATGGCTCTGTTTCGCTTATCATTGACGTAAGCCAGCTTTTAGAGCTTGGTGTAAAGCAGGAACTCGATGCACAGCAGCTTCGTGAAGAAGAAGCTATTAGAAGAGGATAATAGATGGCAACTATACAGGAAAGCTTAAGCGCATTTGCGAGTACAACCGAGGAAATTACCGGTAAGAACAATCTTACTCTGGAACAGCTGGAGGAAGAGAAGAAGAAGAATACCATCATTGATTACAAGATGGTAACTTTTGCTCTGGCAGGTAAGGACTATGCCATTGACATCATGAAGGTAAAGGAGATTGCAAAGGCAGGTCATTTTACCTATGTGCCTAACAGTCTGCCATTTGTGCTGGGTGTCTATAACCTCCGCGGCGAGATCATCCCGATTATCGATTTGCGGCTTTTCTTCAATATTGAAGTGCCTGAGCATGAAGACACGACATTGGAGAACACGTTGATCGTCACTGTGGGCGAGCAGGTCTTTGGTGTTGTGGTAGACGAGATTGATAAGGTTGTCGGAATACAGCAGAGCACCATACAACCGCCTCATCCTCTGTTTGGCGACATCAACATCAAGTATATCTATGGTGTTGCCGAGGCTGAGCAGCATCTCTATATCTTGCTCGACATAGACAAGATTTTCGGGGTGCGGACCGAGGAAGAAGAGCAGGAGATGGCGGAAAGCGCCAAGGCTCAGATGGAAAAGAGGCAGCCTGTGGCCGATGCTTCCGCAAACCAGAGTCCTGCGGCGAAACAGTTTGCCGCTCCTGCTGTGTCTGACAGCCAGAAGCGCGCTGCCGCTGCCGAAGCGGAAAAAAAGCAGGCTGAGGCTGACATAAAATTTATCGCTGATTCTCTCTTAAATACGCGAAAGTTCCTTGTCAATGATTTGACGAAGGACTGGGTTACCGAGCGCTATGCGGATTGGAAGAAGCAGCGGGGAAGCACCAAGACCCAGTTGCAGAATGAGGCTGATGCTGATGCTTTCCTCAAGCCTTTTTATTCGCGGCATAACGGCGCTTGGTGGGGCGAAAAATATGCGGAAGAGGTCCGCAAAGCCCTGCCAGATAACTCGGCAAAAAATATTGTTGTATGGAATCCGGGCTGTGGCAAAGGTTATGAGTCTTATTCTCTTGCCTGTTTGTTGAAAAAACGGTATCCTAGTACGCATGTGCGTGTGTATGCTCATGATATCGATTTGTTGAGTGTTTCCAATGCGCCGTTGCTTGCGGTGTCTGATGAGGCGAGCCGTGACTGGTATCAGCCTTATTTGACGAGGAATGTGACGGGGGATTTCACGTTCAACAAAGATATAAAGGATATGGTTATGTTTGAATATCACGATTGTGTTAATACAAACAATCTTCCTGATATTGATGTTATATTTGCACGAGATATTATTTCCTTCCTTCCTGAGGCGTCTCAGAAGGTCGTAATTGATCAATTTAAGGAGAAGTTGAAAGGCAATGGAATAATCATTACGGGAGACAATGAAGACTTGTCGGCTTATGGTTTCAAGAAGAAAACAGTTGGAAGTATAGCTGTTTATACTAAATAGGGATTAAGGAATAGAAATTTTTCTAGGGGGAAATATGAGAGTAGAATACATTAACCCATTTGTAGAAACTTCATACAGAGTGCTCAAGGAAGTTTTGGGTGGTGCCGATGTAAAAAGAGGTGATCTCTATCTGAAGTCAACAGCAATGCCTGTGATGGGTGTCGCGGCGTTGGTTGGCTTGGCAGGTGATGTAGAGGGACGCGTACTTTTTGACATGACCTATGAAACTGCGTTAAACATCGCCTCAAAGATGAATGAAGAGACGCTTGATACCTTTGATGATTTGGCTAAAGCGACCATCAGCGAGCTTGCCAATATTATTACGGCTCAAGCTGTTACAAAGCTTCATGAGTTGAACTTTAGGTTCGACCTTACACCGCCAACTCTGTTTGCTGGTGAAAAGATGGAGATTGCGGCTTTAGGTGGACAGAACGAGAATGTAGAGGCTCTGATTGTTCCGCTTATTACAGAATTTGGTAAAATTGAAGTCAACGTCGCTATCCGCGAACGTGCATAAGAAGGAGTTTAAAGCATGAAAACGAAAGAAGATTTTCCATCAATGAATGATCGTCCGCCGGAAGGTGTAAAGCTTGATGGTTCAAAATTTCGTGTACTTGTTGTAGATGATTCCGTTTTCGTCGCCAAGCAGCTGACTCAGATTCTCACAAGTGATGGTTATGAGATTGTTGCAACCGCACAGGACGGAAAAGATGGTGTTGACAAGTACAAGGAATTGTGTCCGAATGTGGATTTGGTAACAATGGATATTACTATGCCACGTATGGATGGAATCACCGCTCTTGAGCAGATTATGGCTTTTGACAAGAATGCAAGGGTCGTAATGGTCAGCGCTTTGGGAAAAGAGGAACTCGTAAAGAAGTCTCTTTTGGCAGGTGCAAAGAACTACATCGTCAAGCCGCTTGATCGCAAAAAGGTTCTGGAAAGAATCAGTGCATCTCTTAAATAGGGTATTGCATAATGCGGATTAATATTGTATAATCTGCATTATGCAGTTTATGCGCGACTAGCTCAGTTGGTTAGAGTACAAGCATGACACGCTTGGGGTCTTTGGTTCGATTCCAAAGTCGCGTATCGTTTTAGCAACAGAAAGCATCACCATTTTCGGTGGTGCTTTTTTTATACCTGTTTTATATATCTAATTTTTTTACTTAAAAAATAAAATAATAAAGAAAAATATTTTGACTTAGTTAAAAAATATGCTATGATTAAACTATAAAAGTTTTTAGGAGGATTTTATGAAGGTTTTATCAAAGTTTACTTTTGTTGCAATGGCAGCATCGGCGCTGTTCTCCCTCAGCGCGTGCGGGGGAAAGAAGGAATCTTCCGGTGCGGATACTGGGACAGTGAGTGTTTCCTATTCGAGCATACAGCTTGGCAGCACCGATACAGATTTGTCGGCGACCATCAAGCTGCTTACGCACAGGACTGATATGAAGCAGGATGACTATTCTGGAACAAGCTGGAATGCCTATCTGGCTGAATTCAACAAGCTCTACCCGAACATCAAGGTTGAGATAGAGGGAATTACGGACTATGCTTCAACTGCCCTGCTCAGGCTGACGGGTGGCGGCGGCTGGGGAGACATCATGATGATTCCCGCTGTTGACAAAAAGGATTTGAGCACTTATTTTATGTCTTATGGCTCGCTCGATGAGCTGTCAAAAACTACTCGCTTCGTAGACCAGTGGGTGTACGGCAATCAGGTCTACGGCATTCCGTCTACAGGAAATGCCCAAGGTGTGCTGTACAACAAGAAGGTCTTCCAGAAAGCGGGTATCACGACCCTGCCGAAGACGCCGGACGAGTTTATCGCTGCCCTGCGCAAGATAAAGCAGAATACAGATGCAATCCCGCTCTATACGAACTATGCCGCAGGCTGGACGATGGGCGCATGGGATGCGTATCTCGGCGGTTCTGCCACGGGAAGTGCTGATTTTATGAACAATACGCTTGTCCACAGCAAAGCTCCGTTCGCCAACCCCGGAAACGGAACTGGACCTTACAATGTCTACAAAATACTCTATGATGCGGTTGCTGCAGGGCTGATTGAAAATGACTACACAACCACCGACTGGGAAGGCTGCAAAGGCATGATCAACCGCGGAGAAATCGGAACGATGGTGCTCGGCTCTTGGGCATATACCCAGATGCAGGACGCAGGTCCCAATCCGCAGGATATCGGCTACATGGCATTCCCCATCACGGTGAATGGCAAGCAGTATGCTTCCGCGGGACCGGACTACAATTTCGGCATCAACGTGAAGTCTTCAAGCAAGAACAAGGAAGCTGCCCTGATTTTCGTAAAATGGATGACGGAGCGTTCTGGTTTTGCCTATAACGAAGGCGGTATTCCGATTGCCATTGCTAATACTGACTATCCGCCCCTGTATGCTGCGTTTAACGGTGTTGACTTTGTTGCAGACAATCCCTCCCCTGCGGGAGAAGAGGATCTGAAGTCAAAGCTCGACGCTGATTCAGAACTTAACATCAATAATGGCGGCAATCTCAAGGTACAGCAGATCATTGAGCATGCGGCAAACAAAGATATGAGCTTCGATGATATAATGGCATCTTGGAACAAAGCATGGTCAGAGGCACAGAAACGGAATAACGTAGAAGTCAGATAGTGATTTTTAGTCTGCGGGCAGCCCTGTTGCGGCGGCAGGGCTGCATTCCCCTTGCTAATTTATTTTCAGGAGAAATAAAGTGAAGAAAAAAGGCACGGCAGGATATGTGAAAAGCCAGGAAGGGCAGCAAAAGATAATTATCGGGGCGTTCATCATCATCCCCCTGATCCTTCTGTTTGT
The DNA here is from genome assembly GCA_937885235.1 of uncultured Treponema sp. GTDB lineage: Bacteria > Spirochaetota > Spirochaetia > Treponematales > Treponemataceae > Treponema_D. The sequence continues at coordinate 5,623 of CAKZZK010000141.1, read as the reverse complement.
CTTTACGTATCTCCCCTTTGCTGAAATGGTTGGCTTCAGCTTCTATGACATGAAGTATACCGGCTCCCGCACCTTTGTCGGACTGCGGAATTACAAGGATGTATTTACACGGAGTGATATTTTTGGCGCGCTCAAGCTGAGCCTTTACTATATGGGCGGCTCCATCGTCCAGCTGGTGCTGGCGCTCTTTTTGGCGACGCTTTTAAGCTTTAAAACAAAATTCGGAAATCTCTTCAAGGGAATTATGTTTTTCCCGTTTATGATAAATGGCATTGCGATCGGCTTTATCTTTAAGTTTTTCTTTACCCACGGCTATGTTCTGGACACCGTGCTTGGCTGGATAGGCTTTCCACTGGACAAGCTGCCGTACTGGCTCCGCACGCAGGGCTTGAACAACGTGATGCTTGTGGGAACCTCGGTGTGGCGCTATCTGGGGCAGAATATGGTGCTGTTCATCGGCGCAATAATGTCGGTGGATGCTTCGCTGTACGAAGCCGCGGACATAGACGGCGCGAACAAGGTGCAGCAGTTCTTCCACATAATCCTGCCGAGCATCAAGACAATTGTGACGCTTAACGTCATCCTGTCCATAACGGGGTCCCTGAGCGCATTCGAGCCGCCTTTCGTCATCACCAAGGGTGCAAACGGAACGGGAACTTATTTCATCATCATGGATTCAATAGCCCACGTAAGCCAGAAGGTAGGACTTGCCTCCGCCATGGCGGTATTCCTGCTCTGCCTGATATTTATTGCAACTGTCTTGCAGAAACTCTTCTTTAAATATGCTTTCCGCAACGCGGGAACGGGAAGCTCAGAGGACGGTGTATTATGAGAGCAAAGCGTTATTCTTCAGCTGCGGTGCTCGCACAGGGTTTTAAGTATTTTTCGCTCATCTTTTTTTCGTTCTGGACGCTCATCCCCCTCGTTTCCTGCGTGATTACGGCGTTCAAGAATGACCAAGAGTACCAGAGCACGTCTGTCATGATGCTGCCGAAAGCATGGAGCTTTTCTAATTTTGCGCAGGCATTTTCAAAGGCGCACATGGGCATGGCGTTTGTCAACTCCTTTATCGTGCTAGTCTTTGTCCTTGCAGGTTCCATCATCATCAGCTCGCAGCTTGCTTACGTGCTCAACCGCTTTAAGTTCCGCGGCAATGCACTCATCCGTCGGCTCTTCCTCTTTGCCACATTGCTGCCGGGAGTCGCCATGCAGGTGGCGGTCTACAAGATAATGGTGAACATCGGCTTCATCAACCACCTCTATGGCTATATCATCATGATGATGGGAACTGATGTCATTACGATTTATATCTTTATTCAGTTTATGGAAAACATTCCCACATCGCTGGACGAAAGCGGCGTTATGGACGGGGCGAGCTATTTCACCATTTACTGGCGGCTCATTCTGCCGCTGCTCAAGCCGGCCATCATCACGAGCATGATACTCAAAGGCGTGGGAACTTACAACGAGTATTACGCGGCGAACCTCTATCTGTCAGAGAAAATCCGCACTGTAGCCATCTCGCTGTATACGTTTACCGGCCCGATGGGCAGCCGCTACAACCTTATTTGCGCCGGAGTCATCATCTCCCTGATTCCCGCGCTTATCGTCTTCCTTTTGTGCCAGAAGCAAATCTATTCTGGAATAACTGCAGGCGCTGTAAAAGGCTGATTCTCTGCCTTTGCATATAAACAAAACCTCCTCCTTGACCGTCCGTCTGCAAAGGCGGGCGGTCATTTTGTTCTTAAGCCCTGCCGATTGCAATATATGCGGAAATGCTATATGATGGGGGTATGGCAGACCAAAAAGATCAGTTCCGCGATATTGTTGCGGAAGCTATAAAGCAGTTTAAAATAAAGAAAGCCTTGCCGGGCGATGATGTGGGCGCGGGCAGCGTGCGCGTGGAGCTGCCGCCAAAGCCGGAGATGGGAGATTTCGGCGTGCCGATGTTCCCCTTCGCCCGTGCATTCCGCATGGCTCCTCCCGCCATTGCCCTTGGCGTTGCAGACATTGCAGCTTCCCTGCCGGGGGCTGGGGAGCTTGGCAGCATTGCCGCCGTCGGTCCGTATGTGAATGTGACTTTAAACAAGGCAAGCGCCGTCGTAGATATACTCGATGCTATCCTCAAACAGGGAGACGACTATGGTTCTTTCGGCAAAGATGGGAACAAACCTCTTGCGGGACGCAGGGTGATGGTTGAGTATTCCAGTCCGAACACCAACAAGCCGCTGCACCTTGGCCATATGCGCAATGATGCCCTTGGCGAAAGCGTGAGCCGCATCCTCAAGAAGGCTGGCGCAGAGGTATTCCGCACCAATATCATCAACAACCGCGGTGTGCATATCTGTAAGTCTATGCTTGCCTACAAGCTTTTTCACGAAGCCAAAGGGGAAACACCTGAATCGCTCCATATCAAGGGCGACCATTTTGTGGGGCAGTGCTACGTGGAATTTGACAAATACTCAAAAGAGCACCCCGAAGCCGTCCAGCAGGCGGAAGATATGCTTGTGCGCTGGGAACAGGGAGATGCCGCGGTGCGGGACCTGTGGCAGAAGATGAACGATTGGACTCTGGCTGGCGTAGAAGAAACCTACCGCCGCACGGGTATGGGCTTTGAAAAGCTGTATTTTGAAAGTGAAACCTATCTGCTCGGCAGGGAGCTGATACAGAAAGGGGTGGAGCAGGGCATTTTCTTCAAGGCTGATGACGGTTCCGTGCGCATAGACATCACGGGTGTGGTGGGCAAGGACAAGGACGGCAACGACCAGAGCAAGGTGCTCCTGCGCAAAGACGGCACCTCCGTCTACATCACGCAGGACATCGGCACAGCCATTAAGCGCCATGAAGACTGGCCGTACAACCAGATGGTCTACGTGGTGGCGAGCGAGCAGATTTATCACTTTAAGGTTCTCTTCTATATATTACGGAAGCTTGGCTATGACTGGGCTGAAAAGCTTTATCACCTGAGCTATGGTCTGGTGAATCTGCCGAGCGGGCGCATGAAGAGCCGTGAAGGCACGGTGGTTGATGCCGATGACCTCATCGACAGCCTCCATGCCGATGCTCTTAAGGCAATTCAGGAGCGTGGGCGTGACGACGTGCTTGACGATGCCGATGCCGTGGCAGAAAAGGTGGCACTCGCTGCTTTGCATTATTACCTTTTGCAGGTGGCTCCCGTAAAGGATATGATGTTCAACCCGGAGGAAAGCCTGTCCTTTACGGGCAACACGGGACCGTACCTCCAGTATATGGGCGCCCGCATCGCCTCCATTCTGCGCAAGGCCGCTGAGCAGGGGGTAAAGCCTGATTCCAGTGTGGAAGCCCTGTCCCTGCTGAGCCATGCGAGCGAGTGGGAGCTGGTAAAGATCCTGCAGCGTTTCCCGGAACTTGTGGCAAAGGCCGCCGAAGAGCTTGACCCGAGCATTATGGCCGCCTACCTCTACGATGTGAGCAAGGCGTTCAGCGCTTTCTACCGCGACTGCCCCATACTCGCGCTTGCCGGAGAGAGCGGTAAGGAAAAACTTGCCGGAGCACGCCTCGCGCTTGCTTCCTGCACGCTCACAGTGCTCAAAAACGCTATGGACCTTGTGCTTGTTCCCTATTTGGACAGGATGTAGTGTTATATTTGACTGGTAGTCTGCGTCTGCAGAGCGGAGCGGGGAAATATAATACTCCTCAACAGCGATTATTATCAGGAGATAAATAATGAGAGCATTAACGTGTATACTCTTAGTTGCCTCTTGTCTTTGTATGCAATCATTAGGTCAAGGAATTAATAGAAAATTCGACATAGGCGGCATTGGACTGACGTTTATTGAATTTCACAATGATGGAACGGGAAAGTACTCAACTGTTTCTGAATATATAGATGAAAAGGGAAAAATATCTCCCTATGCGAGCGACTTCACGTATACTCTTTATCAACAGAATGGCCTTTCCTATGTTGCTATAACGTCTGCCCCTCTGCCATATTATTCAAGCCTGTATAATTCAATACAGCTACTTTCTGGGACAGAAATCCGCGATGGTGAAACGAGAAATCTTGCTATCGGATATGCCACTCCCATTGGAGGTGAAAAAACAGAATTGTTTATTCATGATTGGTCCCGTTCTTTTGAAGGAATGGGGAGAATATATTATGATTGTTCATCTTTCTTAATGGAGCGGATAAAATCTTATCCGATAAAAAATTTATGTTCTGTAGAAGATGCTTCTCCATGGGTCGAGGGTGTTCCCGGTTCTGGAATAGGAGAGGGGTTTACTATAAAGCATTCTAATAAGAGAATGCCTTATCTTTTGATTATGAACGGCTATATATCGTGTAGCAAACCTTATCTGTATAAACAAAATGCCCGTGTCAAAAAGATACAGGTAACAGGCACAGAGAGTGGAAAAACAGGGCTCCTCGACGTACTTGATACGCCTAATCCTCAGACAGTAACTATTTCTTTTCTGGATAAAGAAGATGATGTGCGAGTGACTATTGCAGATGTGTATCCAGGAACTAAGTACGATGATACATGCCTATCATTCTGTATTACATATCCTTGTCAGGTAGTGCCTGATAGAGAATCTCTGTTCTGTGATTGTTATAGAAATGATTTATAATACCAACAGTAGTAGATTCTCTATGAAAAATGAGATTGACATACATGTTTTACAGTCATAAGTGGAACGACCGTAACCCGCTTATAAGGAGCGAGGATGCGCAGTACACCGTGGATTATGTTTATGGCGCAGACGGCAGCCGCACGAACAAGTATACTTCTTCTGGCGAGACCATATTACTATATTGCGAAAGAGGAATAGTGTATGAGAAAGTTTATTTTTTCTGTGTGTATTATATTTTCTATTTTAGGAGGAATAAGTATTGCTTTTGTAAAGGGTTACTGGTTGAATAGGGATTTGGAAAATGTCAGAGTGTCTCAGATGCAGAGGCAGATAATTCAAAACTGCCCTGATATTCAAAACGTAGAAGTGGTTGAATATTTTCCATTAATTAACTATCAAATAAAGATTTGTACTCATGGAGGAAATTCTATTAGCATTGCAAGAGTTAGACAGAATTTATCTTTTACGAAATCATCATTTATAGAATCAATCGATAATATCCATTTTATATGTTATGAATGCATCTATAGTCGGTTAAATACGGAGCTTTATGGAGGACTGCCTGTAAAATACGTTAATGAAATTTATGAAGGAAGATTAGTTTCAATTCTTGATATGTTATTGGCATTTGAATGGTTAAGTAAATTTGTAAATTCTCTGCCTTTTGATGATTTCTCCAGTCCCAGTGACTCTTTTGTATTTGGATTTGATAAGGAGGGAATTCCTAATGGCAGAAAATGCGCCGGATATTTTGAAATGGAGAAAGGAAAAAATCGGATTTATTTGCTAAAACGTAAAAAATAAAAATTTTATAAAGTCTTGGAAATACTGTAAATGAAATTGTGTATATCTTTCCCTTTTTGTGTGTCGCCCGCAAATACAGCAATGAAGCTGCCTCCGTTGCTCGTATGTCGCGGATTCCCATTCCCCTGACGAGACTTCTTGCTATCAGCTGGCAGGTTTCACTATTTCGTCCATCCTGGCTGTATTCTGATGGCTCGATGAATTGATG
>CAKZZK010000140.1 GCA_937885235.1 uncultured Treponema sp. | reverse complement strand
ATATACGACAAAGTCGCTTTCGAATTCTTGCGACAAATTCCCTTACGAATAATAGTCTAACAAATTTTTATATCTTTACCACTTGCATTTTTATTTTGTTTGTGATAGTATACAAAACGTGAATGGCGAGGACTTCTTCAATAGAGAGGTTGCCATTCCCGACAGTATTCAGTTGCTGTCGCGCTCATTTATCTTAGTGCACTGACGGCTTTGGCGCACACACACAAAGCTTCAGCATAGCTCTCCTTTGTTTTTCGGCACATCGGCTTACGTCGTAAGCTGGTGTGCCGTTTTTGTCCCCTTTAGTGAAAGAATTAATCATCTCATTTTAGCGTTTAAAACATTTTGTCTTAGCGCATAAAACGTTTTGTCTTAGGTCATAAAACATTTTGTCTTAGCACCTAAAACATTTCGTTTTAAGCGCTAAGACATTTTGTTTATCGCTATGTCGTGGTGACCTGCAGCCTGCTGTCAGAATGCCCTGCCAGTCCTCGTCATCGTCCCAGTTATCACCGTTATCGCTGTCCCCGCTTTACCACTGCTGTTGCACAATCCGCGGGGAAGATATTCAGTATTGTTCAAGCTTTGTCAGCAGTTTGTCCAGCTTTGCGCCGTATTCTTTGTCTGCTGCCCAGGTGCCTGCGAGCCCGAAGATGGTAGGAGCCTTGCCCCTCGGGCTGACATACTTGTAGCGGGGGTCAATCAGCTTGTTTTTCAGCTTTATGTTCGACGTCGTCGCGTAGGCGTGGAGGTGCTGGATGTGCGCCCGCACGCCCAGCTGCTCGGTGGCAAAGGATTCTCCGGGGTGGGCGGCGTTTATGGCGCCCAGACCGCAGTAGTTGTGCATCTCCGGCGTGACCAGGTTGCCAAAACGCAGGAAGCCCGTTTCCAGACACATCTGCACAAAGGCGCAGTCGCTGTTGATTCCCTCGTATTTTGCTTCCTCCACATAGTAGTGGGCAAGGCGCTCCACCTGCTCCTTGTCTGCATCGGGACGGCTCTCAAGGAAGAACTTGCAGAGCTGCCTTTCCGTCTTTACCCCCTCGTCGGTGAGCGAGCGGGAGACCGTCTCCTTTACCTTCCGCCCGCGGTTTGAAAGGCAGCCGGAAAGCAGGAGGGCAAAGAACAGGGGCAGGCAGGGGAGTAAAAGCTTCCGCATCCGCTCCCCCTTACTTTATCGTGGTGCCCACGTATTCTTTGCCGTCAAGGATGCTGCGGATGTTGGCGATGTTCTTGCCCGCCGCGCAGATGACGGTGAGCCCCAGTTCCGCAGCCTTTTTGCTTGCGATGGGGTCAAAGGGACAGTTTTTGCCCGGCACCCATTCGTCCCCCACCATCTTTCTGAAATCTGCCCAGCTGATGGAGTCCAGCGGTTTGGCATCGGGATTTTTGCGGGGGTCGTCGGTGTAGACCTTTTCAATGTTGGAAAGGTTCACCACGGTGTCCGCAGTGAAGCGCTCGGCGAGCAGCACTGCGTCGTTGTCTGAGGAGAAGCCCGGCTTCCACCCTGCGGCGACGAGCACCCTGCCCGTAAAATCCGTTACCTTCGTGGGGTCTGTCACTACGTCCTGCTGGCAGAGCGGTCCGAAGGCGGCCTTGAGCAGCTGCGCGTTGAGCCTTGTCGCCATTATGCCGAGCCAGTCGCAGGCGGCGTTGTTTTCCGCTTCGGTGCTGTAGGCTGCGCTCTTCTTGGTACCCGCATCATAGCGGGAAGCGAGGTCACGGTAGGCGTTCTGGTAGAGGCGCGCGGGGCCGCCCCCTCCTGCAACGAGGATGAGCCTTGTCTCTGAATTTGACGTGAGCCAGTCTGTTGCCATCGTGCAGAACTCGTGCAGAAAGCGGGTGTCTGGCTCGGCGGGGGCAATGATGGAGCCGCCCACGCTCAGTACTTTTGTCTTCATAAAAAATATTCCTCCTTAAAGTTAGTCTTTTGCTTTATTCAATAGATGCCTATGATGGCGGGATCGCTCCAGAGGGAGCTGTAGTTTGCATCGCTGAGGTTTGTCTCTTCCCAGCAGGACTGCAATGCGTAGGAACGGGGGCGCTGTACCACCCTGTTGCTTGAAAGCGAGCTGCGTATCTGGTTCCTCCCCCTGCTGAATGCCAGGTGCTGGTTATCCAGATTGCCAAAGTAAAAGAGGCGCGGATTATCTGGCGGAGCAAAGAGCCTGTATTCCAGACCCGCCCCGAGCGCGCAGTCAACGGGAAACCAGCCGTAGTTTTCAAAGTATATTTCCGCCCACCAGTGGTTTTTCACGGAATCCTGCCCTTCGACAAACACGCCGCACATGGGCAGGGCGGGAATGCTCGCCGCGCGGCAGAGCGCCGTGTAGACGATGGCAAAGTCGTAGGCATCGCCTGTCTTCCGTTCCAGAAGGTCAGTCGCCTCCACGTTGCCGGTGCGCACCATGCTGCGGATTTTGTAATTTTCTACTATATAATCGTAGATGGCTTTTGCTTTGTCGTAGGGATTGCGCGTTTTGCCGCAGATGGTCTCGGAAAGCTCTTTTATCGCCGTGGCTGCGGAGGGAATTCCCGCTTCGGGCGATGTATAGGTTTTGTAGAGCAGGCGGTTCTTGTCCGAGTATGCCGCTATCTGGCGGGGGATGATGTTTGCCGTGATGGCGTAGACCTTCACAACGGAGGTGACGGAAAAGCTGTGCTTGGCTTCGTCGGCAGGCGGAATGCTGCTTTGAAAGATGATGTTGTTCAGGTCGTCGCTGATGAGCGGGGCAGGGGAGATTTCCCCTATCGTCGCCTCCGGCTGCATTGATGACACGGCGGGGCGGGGCATATAGAGGATGATGTCCTGCGTGGCTTCTGCGCTGTTGTTCTGGAGGTCTGCGACGGTCCTGAGCGAATAGGTGTGCAGGTTTGTGTAGTCCTTCTTGCCCGCGGCAAAGTTTACGCTGAGCGTTACCTGCTGGCTTTCGCCGCGTTCGGTGGAAATGTAGAGCAAGCCGCTTGCCGCGCCGTCGGGCACGCGCACGTGGATTTCGTTGTCGCTCCAGTATTCGTAATCGTAGTCGTTTGCGGAAGCGGCGATGAACTGCCGTCCGTCTCCTTCCCTGTTGGCGGTGAAGTATACCTCTGCGTTGCCCCGCGCCATGCCGAAATTGCTGCCGATGATGGTGATGGTCTGTCCTATCGTGACAGCCGCGGGAGTGGCAGGGCTGACGCTCTGTATGAAGGGGACCGTGGTCTTGGGGTCTGTACGCACGGGAACGGGGATGTTTGATTTATTTGCAAAGAAAACGGGGGCTGAACGTCCGTTGCCTGTGTTCACGGTGACAAGCCCGTCCTGCACATTTGCCGGAAGGCGCAGCTCTATGCGCTTGTCGCTCCATGATATATACCTGCTGCCGGTGATGCGGGAATTGGCAATGTCCACGTAGGAATTGCCCTTCGTCGTCCCGAAATTCTCGCCCGTGATGGTCAAAAGGTCTTCCGGCATACCTACGGGCGGGTCTATGTCTGTGATGACGGGTATGTTATCCGTCCGCTGGGTGGCAAAAAAATAAACAACTGCCCCTGCCGCCAGCAGGAAGAAAAAAGTGAAAAAGCGTACTCTGGCTCTTGTCCTCAAGAGCCGGACGTACGAGCTGAAAAAAATCAATTGTCGTTGCCTATCTCAAGGGAGAAGTGCGGGGAAGCAAAGTGGATGTAGAAACCGTGGCGCTTCTTGTTCTGGGCTGCAACGTTCTCTTCAATGGGATTGAACACATCGTAGCTGATGAGCGACAGGTCGCTGTCCTGCATCGGTGCGGTGTAGCCGGGGGTGATGAATGCTGTGCCGAAGGGCATGACTGCCGCCGCCATGGAGTTCTGTGCCTGCAGGGATGCAGAGGTCGCTTCGCCTTCAGCCTCATTGCCGAGCAAGGTCATGATGCTCTGCGGGTCAACGGTTGCCGACGGCAGGTTGAACGAAGTCATCCGTGCCACAGGGGTGAACTCCGAAGACACCGTTGCAACGGGCTGTGTTGCCGCCGGCACTGCGCTCTGAGTCCTCAGGGGCAGTATGATGGCGATTACCGCCGCCGCTGCAGCGCCTATGATTATATCCTTGAGGATGCCCTGCGGCCTTCTCTCGAAGGTCAGCGGCTTCCGCGTGATGGCGCTGTAAGACATACGCGCCTGCAGCCGTTCGAAGCTCTTGTCCATGTCCGCCTTGCTCATGGAGATAGCCTTGCTGTCGGTGGCAAAAAGGCTGCGGAGCTTTTTCACCTTTGCCTGCTCTTTCCGGCACTTCTCGCAGGAAGCAATGTGAGCTTCGTATTCAGCCACGTATGTTTCGGGCAGCTCACCATCGAGGTAGAGTGAGTGAATATCTTTATTAGGACAAGTAAACATCTTCGTCTCCTATTAACTTTAGTAACTGTTCCCTTGCACGGAAAATCCGCACTTTGACATTTCCTTCGGTTATCCCAAGTACTCTGCCTATTTCCCTGTAATTCATGTCGCCATATTCACGAAGCACAAGCACCTCCTTTAGTTTTGGCGGGAGCTGGTCCAAAGCTGCGCGCGTCCGTTCCATTGCTTCCGCCCTGAGCACGTCCGTCTCGCTGCTGTCCATCTCCTGCCTGCCCTCATAGAGGATTTTATGATACGCCCGTGCCTCACGAGCCTTGCGTTGCGCATAATTCAGTGACGCATTTTTTACGACACGAATCAGCCAGAACTTTGCGTCATCAAGCGAGGGAAAAACGAGCTGTTTTTCGTTCACTTTGATGTACGAGTCGTGCACAAGGTCCTCAGCCGCCTCTTCATCGTTTACGATTCGGTACGCAACTTTGAAAAGCAGCTCCATGGTGGCATCATACAACTTCTTGAAGTCTTTGGAGTCGGCGCAGTTTATGGACTCCGCCTTTTCCTTGACCCCTTTATACTCAGAAAACACACTAACCTCTTTTTGGTTACAAAAAATTATAAAAAAAATTTATTTTCTTTCCCAGACCGGTCCCTGCGGGGTGTCGGTGATGGTGATTCCCCTTGCTGCAAGCTCATTGCGGATTTCATCGGCACGGGCAAAATCCTTTGCCTTTTTGGCGGCACTGCGCTCTGCCACAAGCGCGTCTATGGCCGCCGCCTCGCTGTCTTCCTCGTGCGAGGGGCTCACGGGTGTTGCTGTGGCTGTCTCCAGCAGCGTCACCGCTTTTTCGGCAAGGCAAAGCCCTGTCACGCTGTCCATGCGGCGCACCAGCTCCAGTGCCTCCGCGGGGCTGAGGGATGCGTCCTTCACCACCTTCTGTATCTGGCTCAGCGCCACCGGTGTGGAAAGGTCGTTTTCCAGCGCGGCACGGAAATCCGCAAGATATGCCTGCGCAGGAGCGCTGAGTCCCTGCGGGTTTGAAGCCTCTCCTGCCGCATAGTCTTTTCCTGCGGCGAGCGCCTTTGCTCCTCCCGCCGCCTGTGCAAGCTTGGCAAGCCGCTGTACGAGCGCCTGCCGCGCGTTCTTCGCGCCGTCCATTGCCTCCCAGCTGAAATAGACTTGCTTGCGGTAGTGCGCGCCGAGCAGGAAGAAGCGGTAATCCAGCGGATCGTATCCCTTATCTATTAACGATTGAAGACGCAAAAAGTTACCGCTTGACTTCGACATTTTATCGCCTTTTGCGATGACGAGGAACTCGTTGTGCAGCCAGTAGTTGACCCACTTGTGGCCTGTCGCGCCCTCGCTCTGGGCAATTTCGTTTGTATGGTGGATGGGGATGTGGTCTATGCCGCCGGTGTGGATGTCAAACTGCTCTCCGAGGTACTTTATGCTCATGGCCGAGCACTCTATGTGCCAGCCCGGATAGCCGCGTCCCCAGGGAGAGTCCCAGGTGAGCGCCTGATTTTCAAATTTTGATTTGGTAAACCACAGGACAAAGTCGTAGGGCGAGCGCTTGTTCTGGTCTATGTCTATACGCGCGCCTGCCCGCAGCTCGTCCAGATTCAAGTTTGCCAGCTTGCCGTAGTCGGGATAGGTGCTCACGTCGTAGTAGAGGTTCCCCCCCGCCATGTAAGTGTGGCCGTTTGCCTCTATGCGCTTGATGAGCTCTATCATATCTTCCACGTGCTCCGTTGCCTTGCACACTACATCGGGGCGGATGATATTCAGGCTGTCAATATCCTTAAAAAATGCGTCCGTGTAGAACTTTGCCACTTCGAGCACTGACTCATGGCGCTCTTTCGCCGTCTTGAGCATCTTGTCCTCTCCGGCGTCGGCGTCTCCTGTCAAGTGGCCTATGTCCGTGATGTTCATCACGTGCTTTTTCTTGAAGCCAAGGAAGGTGAGCGTCCTGTCCAGCGTGTCGAGGAAGATGTAGGCGCGCAGGTTGCCGATGTGGGCATAGTTATAAACGGTAGGGCCGCAGCCGTAAAAACCGACATAACCGGGTGTAATCGGTACAAAATCCTGCAGCGTGCGACCCATTGTGTTAAATAAACGTAATCCCATAACGTGCTCCTGTTGCCTGCCTGCCTTTCTTCCTGTATAATCAGAGGAAGAAACAGGCTGTATACAAAAATTTATGAATAGCATACGAGAAATAGGCGAAAATATCAAGGACTCCCCGCATTTTAAAGGAGCTGTGCGTTACGATGAAGAGCTTGCGCCGCACACCACGATGCGCGTCGGCGGTCCTGCCGCTGTGTTTGTGGAGCCGGAGGATGCACTTTCCTCGGCTCTTGCCGTCTGCGCTGCGGCGAAGGCGGGGGCTCGGCTCTTTGTCCTCGGCGGGGGAAGCAACCTTGTGGTGAATGACACGGGGTTTGCGGGTGTGGTCCTGTCTACATCGCGTCTGGGCGGCATTTCCCACACGGCGGGGGAGAAAATCAGCCTTGATGACGCGGAGCTTGCCGCAGCCGGCGTGAGGGAAGGGCGGAAGGCAGTGCTCCGCTGCGGTGCGGGGGCTGACTTTGCCGCCATAAGCGCATACTGCGCGGAGCACGGGCTGTGGGGGCTTGCTTCTTTCTCTGGACTGCCGGGAACTGCCGGAGGGGCTGCCTTTATGAATGCCCGCTGCTATGGAAAGGAGGCGGGCGATGTCCTGCTCGAAGCGGCGTATATTAATATAGAAGAATTTTATGTAAATCAAGCCTTTGAAGTTGATGATTTTCAAAAAATATATCATAATAAGAAAAGCGACTGGAGCTATAAGCATTCTCCGTTTATGGAGGGGCGCACGCTCGTCACGTCAGTAGCGTTTTCCTGCATTGCTGTGGAAGCAGAAAAAGCGGCGGCTCTCATCCGCGCGAAGAATGATTTTTACGTGCAGGACAGGAAGGCAAAGGGGCATTTTTCGGCTCCGAGCGCGGGCAGTGTCTTTAAAAACAACCGCGCTTTCGGAAAGCCGAGCGGTCAGCTCGTTGATGAGGCAGGTTTGAAGGGCCTTGTCCAAGGTGGCGCGCAGGTTGCGCCATGGCATGGCAACTTTATCATCAATCGGGGGCAGGCAACTGCTGCTGACATACGGTCGCTGGTAGAGGCAGTGAAGCGGGACGTTTTGTCGCGTACTGGTTTTAATTTAGAAACGGAGATTATTTTCATTTAGAGCGGAACAAGGTATTCCGAAAATGAAAAAGGAGAAAAACATCTATGTTGCAGTTGTCATTCGTAAATTTTAAGGCGAACTCTTATGTCTTGGTTGAAGGAACCGAGTCTAATGACAAATTTTATATTATTCAGACTGGAAAGGTAAACTGTTACCGCGAATCCTCTATCTCGGGCAATTTTGCCAAGATACTGGGTCCGGGAGACTTTGTGGGCGTTATCGCCTGTATGAGCGGCCATGCCCAGACAGAGACGGTGATGGCGTACACAGACGTGACCGCCATCGCCGTGCGGCGTGACCAGTATCCTGAGCTGGCTCGGAAGAACACGCCTATTGCCTTGAAAATCGTGCGCTACTTTGCCCGTGAAATGCGTATGCTCAATGATGTGCGTACCAAGATAACCCTCCGCAAGTCCGGTGTGGACACTCCCGAGGAGATGTTCAAGATTGCCGAGTTCTATGAGGAGCGGGGAATGACGGATATCGCCCTCTACGGCTATTACCAGTACCTCAAAAAGCTGCCGAACGGCATGAATGCCGATGATGCAAAGAAGGCTTTCAGGCGGCTCAAGCCCTCTACCCATGCCGTCTATCTGGAGCCGAATCAGGATATGCTGCGCTCTTACCCGCAGAACACGATGATTTTCTCTGACTGCCAGACGGGTACCGATATGTTCATCATTCAGAGTGGCTCGGTGAAGATTACGAAGGTTGTGGACAGCGAGGAAATCACGCTCGCCCTGCTCAAAAAAGGCGATATGTTCGGCGAGATGGCGCTGCTTGACAACAAGCCCCGTTCCGCCAATGCCATTGCCCATGATGACTGCAAGGTGATGGTGGTAAACGCCACCAACTTTGAGCAGATGGTAACGACGCAGCCGGACTTCATTTCAAGGCTTTCTGGAATGCTCGCGGACCGCGTGTGGTCTATGTACCGCCAGCTGGTGAACGGTGAGCTTACCGATACCCGCGAGCGCATGATAGATATGCTCGCCCTGCAGATTGAGCTGCGCAAGGTTGAACCTGTCAAGGGAATGCCCTACATGACGGACTTTACCACTCAGGACATCGTGAATATGAGCGGCGTGCCCCTGTCTCAGCAGAAGACGGCGACATACCAGCTTTTCACCGACCAGAATATCAAGGTTGTCAATGGCAAGATTCAGATTCCGAACCTGTCGGAACTGATAAAGCAGGCAGCGTTCTACCGTAGCCAGCAGGCGCGGCGCACGCGGGATCAAAAGCGATGATGAAAAAAATCTTTGTTTTAGCGGTGGTGGCTCTTGCCGGCATCTGGGGAAAGGCTCAGTCTTCCTTGGAACCGGCGGTAAACCAGCGTGATATGCCGATGTCAGAGACCATTCCTGAGCGCTCTGGAACCTCACGCAATCCTGCGACGGGAAAGCAGACCCAGAAGGCGGCGGAGCCTTTGCCCACCGCTTTTGGTTCGGTGTCCCTCGGTATGTCGGTTGACGCGGTGCGGGAGGCGCTGAAAAAGGACACGCGCTTCGGCTTCCGCGGCAACCGCGATGTTTCCTTGCTTGCGGGGGACAACCGTGTGCTCATTGAGACTGACGCGGCTCGCTATTCGTCTTCGCCGTTCCTTGACAGGTGCTGGTTCCAGTTCTACGAGGACAAGCTGTATATCATGACGATTACGATGAATCAGGACAAGCTTGACCACTATTCGGTGTTCAGCCAGCTCTGCGAGAAATACGGCAATCCCACAACGCTCAATCCGGAGAAATCCGAATGGGTGGGCGATAACGTGATTGTCGATTTGGAGCGGCCTCTTTCCATCAAATACACCGATCGCGCCACCTTTGAAAAGTTGCAGTCTGCTTCCCTCGTGGACAAGACTGCTGCGGAGAAGAACCGAGATGCATTTCTGCAAGGTCTGTAACTGTAGGCTGCGGCGTTCTGCCGCGGCGCTTTGCATAGTATTGTCTTTCTGTGTTTCTGTCGCTTCTTGCCGCTCGCGCAAGTACAAGCTACCTGTCGATAATTTGCAGATTAGCTGCGCTGACGGGCGCACGGTGCGGGTGGATGCCGAGCTTGCAACTAAGTCGGAAGAACGTGCCTATGGCTTTATGAACCGTAAGGATATTCCTGACGGCACGGGGATGCTCTTTGTCTTTGACCATGACCAGATACTGAGCTTCTGGATGAAGAACACGCCGCATCCGCTTTCCATTGCCTATATAGACAGTCAGGGAATTATCCGCGATGTGTTTGATATGACGCCTTTCAGCGAGAATTCCATCAAGAGCACCCGCTCTGTACGCTTTGCGCTTGAAGTGCCGCAAGGGTGGTTTGCGAAGGAAAACATCTCTGTGGGTGACAAGGTGCTGCTCTCAGACGGGCAGAAGCTGCGCAGCCTCAGCGCGGATCCAATCAAATAAGTTTAGACAGGCTTAGACTTCCTGCTCCAGTGCCTTTAGCTGTGCCTGCGCTATCTTGTCGTCGGGATTTATCTCGAGGACGGTGAGGAAGTACTTTCTCGCTTCCGCTTCATTTCCCTGTTTTAGGTAGAGGTAGCCGAGGTTGCTGATGATTTTGGTGTTGTCTGGCTCCAAGCCGAGCGCCTGCACGAGGCTTTCTTTTGCTCCCTCAAAGTCTCCCGTTTCCATCTGGCAGATGGCGAGCTCGTTGTAGGTGTCTGCGTTTTCGTCGCCGCCCTCGCATTCTTTTGCTTTTTCAAATGCCTGCTTTGC
>CAKZZK010000139.1 GCA_937885235.1 uncultured Treponema sp. | reverse complement strand
CTGTCTTTTCAGGAATGTGCAAAGATTTTCAAGGCGCTCGGCTGTTCCTCCGCCATGGAATTTGACGGAGGAGGCTCTGCGGAACTGTGCGTAAACGGGCACTCTGTTCTTTCTTACAAGGTGTGGCGACCGCAGGCAAACAGCTTTGGCTTTGTCATCAGCGACTAAAACTGGAACTGGCTAGAAGGCGGGAGGCACGAAGTCTATCGCTGTTGTTTCCGGGAAGCCGTACATCAAGTTCATATTTTGGACAGCCTGACCCGCCGCGCCCTTTACCATGTTGTCCAGACAGCTGACGAGCTCCAGCATGGCACCGCTGTTTACTATATACAGCTGTATGTCGCAGTAGTTGGAATAGCGCACGGTGCGTGTAGTGGCAGCCACATCCGCAGGAAGTACCCGCACAAACGGCTCCCTCTCATAGGTCTTGCGGTACAGTGAGCGCAGGGCTTCGGCAAAGTCGCAGCCCTTTTCCTTTGCCAGCGCTGCAATTCTTTCCCTGCCGTCATCGGTGAAGGGCACGTAGGTTGTGCTCAGAATGCCGCGGTTCTGGGGAATTAAATGGGGGGTGAAGACGATGTTCACCGCTTTGCCCGCAATGAGAGAACAGTTGCGCTGGATTTCGCTCTGATGGCGGTGGTTTCCAACCTTGTAGGCGCTGAAGCTTTCGCCGCATTCGCAGAACTGGTTCGTCATGGACGGCGTGCGTCCCGCGCCGGTAACGCCGCTTTTGCTGTCCACAATGATGAGGTCCGTCTGTACCAGCTTTTCCTTGAGCGCGGGCAGCAGGGCAAGCGTCGCACTTGTCACGTAGCAGCCCGGGTTGCCGATAATCCGCGCTTTTTTGATTTTCTCGCGGTTCATTTCGGGCAGTCCGTACACGCTTTCCTTGTGGACTTCGGGAAAGTCCCAGTCTTTCTTATACCACGTTTTAAATGTATCTTCATCAGTTCCGTAACGGAAGTCTGCGCTCAAATCTATCAGCTTTTTGCCGTGCTTTACGCAGTAATCCGCGTACTGTTCGGCTATGCCGTGCGGAAGCGCGGTGAAGATGATGTCGGACTTCTCTTTTACTTCGTCGGCTGTCAGCAGCCTGCCGTCGCTTTTGCTGCCAAGCTGCCCCAGCAGGTTCCGGTACACGGCATCAATCTGCTGGCCTTCAAAGCTCACTGAGCTTGCATAAATCTTTTCTACCTGCGGATGGCGCAGCAATATGCGGAATAATTCTATGCCCGCATAGCCTGTGGCTCCGATAATACCTGCTTTTATCATGCTTGACCTCTCATAATTGAAAATGATACACTGATAAAATGAAATATTCAAGATTAAGCGTCGCTTTTATCGCCGCGGCGCTCGCGTTTTCTTCCTGTGCTACTGCCCCGAAGGAAACACCCCCGATGGATTTGACTCAGGATGAAATTGTGCAGCTTGCCCAGACTGCTTACAACAGCGGTCATAAACAGCTTGCCGAATACTACTACAAATTGCTTTTGCAGCGCTATGGCACGGATACAGAGAGCTATATAGTAGGCCGCTTTGAGTTGGCGCATCTGTATTTAAAGAAGAAGCGCTACGATGAAGCCGTCCCCATGTTGCAGGAAATAGTGGAGATATATGACACAAGCGTCCCAGGAGCGCTGCCCGGTGACTACATCAAGCTTGCCAAGCTTGACCTTGCAAAGGTGCCCGAAGCCAAGCTTGCGGAAATCACCGCGAGGCTCACGGCTGAAACTCCCAGCTATCCATTTGAAGAAGAAGATTTGTCTGACCTTGAGGAAACGGATGAAGCTGAAAGTGATTGGTTTGATGAAGATTACGGGGACGACGACGAAGAAAGCGACGAAGATTACGGAGCCGATTAAGCAAAACAAAAGGCACTCCGCTTTTGCGGAATGCCTTTCGCTTTATAGGTATAATTAGCGGCTTCTTGTCTTGCTGTTGCCGTCAGGGACAATCACGCAGTTAAGGGTAACGTCCTTTTCGGTTGCAAGCTTTATGACGGTATCCTGCGTAACGCGCACCCTGCCGCGGGGCTTGCTGTGCGGCTGGGCATCACCGATGAGCACCACCTTCCGCACCGCGTCATCGCGCCAGTCGTAATACTTTAAGCTGGCATACAGGGCTTCATAGACGGGCTCAGGAATGTCGCCGCCCTCGCTGCCGCTTATCCTCATCCTTTCAAAGTTATCTTTAAACTCACTGAAAGAGTCAGTAAACGGATAGAGCATGACAGGCAGCTGCTTGTACTTCCAGTTGTCCACATAGTCGCGATAGAACAAAAGCCCTATGCGGATGTCCTTGAATTCCTTCACCTGTTCCATAAAGCGGGGAATCCACACCTTGCGCAAGCTTTCCATATCATCCTTCATGCTGCCCGTCGCATCGATGGCAAAGACAAGGTCCACCTTGTCCTTGGGATTGATGCCTTCCACAATGTTGTAGAGGTCATCAGGCAGGGATTCCGGTCCCTTGGAATAGGTCATCAAGCCTTTGCCCTTGTCCGCAATGTCGCTGAAATCTGCGGCGGCAGTGGGGTTGTATTCATCGGTCAAAGTGATCTTTGGCTCGGGATCAGGTTCCGGCTCTGGCTCAGGTTCCGGTATGGGTTCGGGCTCAGGCTCCGGCTCGGGTTCTGGTTCCGGCTCCGGCGTGGGTTCCGATTCAGGCTCAGGTTCCGGTTCAATCCAGTCCTTGATGTCATCGTCAGGGATGGGGGCCAGAATAATCGGTTCGGGGTCAGGTTCCAGCTCCGGTTCTGGTTCAGGCTCCGGTTCTGGCGGGGGGAGAATGTTTTCGCGCTTTATAATCTTTGTGAGCGTCTGGTAGTCAAACATAAAGGGATTATCTGCAAAGAGTCCCGTGTAGTCGCAGTATTTCTTTGAAAAAGTACGGATGTTTATGAACAAGCCCCTTTCGATATATACTTCTCCGTGACGCTCCCACGGATAGCCGTAGACGAGTTTGCGGGGAATGTAGATATGAAAGCTCTGCCCAAGCTCAGGATGGGTGACGACGGTAGAAGAAACAAGGCTGTACTTTGAGTATTCAGATTTGAGCACCTCGCCGTTCAGGAGGCGGATTTCGTCTCCGTTTACCGGATTGTATTCTTCCGCACGGTAGGCAAAGTTATCCATCTTTCCATTCGGGTCTTTGGTGGTTTCTGCAAGCATGACGCTTTCCATGCCCGGCTTTTTGCGGATATAGAGGTCCACCCCGTTTACGCGCCAGTCGTTATCGCGTTCTTCCACGACAATATCTTCTTTATAGACGTAGAGCTGGGAAGCATCATTGTTTGGCAGGGCGAAACTCAGGGATGTCAGCACCGTCAGCACGGCGCATAAAGCAAATTTCTTCATATTCTACTCATCGGTTGTTTCGGACTGTGTTTACAGTCATTAAAGAGAACAAAATAGAAGAAAACAGCTTTAAAAAAGAAAAAACGTTGAATAAATGGAAATACGTGTTATAATTAAGGCTAATATAGCAGTGAAGTAGGAACGAGATTTGGAACACAGCGATAATCCTGAATTCTTATTGCAATTTACCTCTGTCAGCGTTGACTCGTTTTTCGATAAAACAGAGCTTCAGGCAAACACAATATCCGCTGGCATCGTCATCCTCACGAAGCATCAGGAGCGTCTGGTACGTGAACTGCTTGACACCCTGCACAAAAAGGCTCCCGACAGGATAGAGCATCTGGAAAACCGCCTGCGCAAGGTGGAACGGCTTGCCCAGACCATAGCGCTTTTCCCTTCGCTTTTGGAACGGACGGAGATGAATACATCCGTGCGTACCCCCGACGCGCTCATAGAAAGCCTCATCGCCCATCAGGAAGATGGCGATACCATGCTGCACCTGCCGGCAAAGGCCGCGTTGGGCAAGGGATTCCTTGTCACCAAGATACATACCTTCTATTCTATGTACAAGCTGGCGCGCAACTATGCGGAAATGGACGCAAAGAAGGTGAATGAGTATATGGACGAGACCGTAGCCCTCATGTTCACGCTGATGGCGGAGGATGTTTACCTGAACCTCATCCATGACAGGACGCTTTCCATGAACCTGCGCCGCGAGGTGGCAATGCTCTTGCTCATCCTGTGGGAGCACCGCTCCGACCAGACCATCGCCGATATTGCGCCAGTGCTCCAGAAAGTGTGGTCGGCCCGGCGCAAGCTTGCACCCGCCTTCGGCACAATGATGGGCACGAGCGAGCTGCTTCTCGTGAGCATACAGATGGACGAGCAGTGGACGCAGTTCATCAAAAAGCGTCTGGGAGACACGGAAGTATCGCAGGCAATGGAGGAATTCCTCTTCGGTCTGTCCTATGAGCAGATACAGCGTCTGCGCACTATCCTCAAAGAGCAGGGCGTAAAGGCTATTGGCCGCGACGAAGTGAGCACCTACCTTGGCGAGCGTGTAAAGACGGACGTCAATCAGGACTACCGGGACTTCTATCTGCTCTATACCGTGCGGCGCGATAATGCCCGTGTCCGCCAGCGCCTGCATCTGGAGGGGCCCAAGCATACGCTTGAAGACCATTTTATCCATTTTGTCATGGAACAGAACGAGGAAAAGCAGAAGAAAGACGGACTCGCCACATAGATTGACCTTCTCCCCCAGAATACGCTATAATGCGGTATAGATTAATTAAGGGGACTTTTATGCCGTATTCCGAACCGACAAACCTCGCTGTTATTGCCTGCCCCGGCGGTGAATCTTTTGCCGACGAAGTAATCACGCATCTGCGTCACATGTACAAGCATCGCTTTTCCCTCAAAAACGATGTCATTTCCAAACGTTATAATCTGGACAAAGAAAAGCTTATCCAGCAGATCAATCTTGACAATGATTTGCGGACAGGTGATCTGTGCGTCAAAGGCAATACAGACAAGTATCGTTCTCCTGTCTTCAAGGCCAACACGCGCTTTACGTATTTTGCCAATGGCGAGTTCAAGGCGGAAATTCTGGACTGCATCCGGGGCAAAGATGTGTTTATCTTTCAGGATGTGGAAAACCATGAGCCGCTTTCATTCAACGATGGCAAGAATACGCTCACGCTCAGCGTCAATGACCATGTAATGAGTCTGCTTGTGACGATTGATGCTGTGCGGCACGCAGGGGCAAGGCAGATTACGCTTGTACTGCCTGTGTATCCCTACAGCCGTCAGCACAAGAAGAAGGGGCGGGAAGGACTTACCGCCGCCCTGCTGGGGCACATCTATGAGAGCATGGAAGTGCGCCGCATTATAACCTTAGACCTTCATTCCCGCGAAATAGTAAACGCTTTCAGCCATACCCATTGTGAAAACCTTCATGCTTCCTACCAGATCATCCGCGAGCTTGCGAAAGCTGTGGATTTAACGAAAGAAGACCTCGTTGTCGTAAGCCCTGATACGGGCGCCATAGACCGCAATAAGTTTTATGCTACAGGCTTGAAGAAGCCCCTCGCTATGATTTACAAGGAGCGGGATTATTCCGTGGTCACTCAGGACGCGAAGAATTCCAACATCAAGAGCATAAAGCTGCTCGGCGATGTGAAAGGCAAAGTCGCCTTCCTTGCCGATGACATGCTCGGTACGGGTGGCACCCTGCTTAAAGCTATGACTTTCCTGCACGAACAGGGGGCTACGAAAGTGATAGCTGCGATAAGCCTGCCTTTCTTTACGGGTAACGCGGTACAGCTTTTTGACGAGGCGTACAAGCAGGGGCTTTTCTACCGCATCATTGGAACAAATGCCGTCTACCACGAGGAGCTGGTAAAGCGTGAGTGGTACATCAGCACGAATGTGAGCGGGCTTTTTGCTAACGTCATCACGAGGCTGCACCACGAGCAGTCTCTGAGCGACCTGCTTGACAACCGTACGATTATTGACAAGATGATCAAGGCAAGCCGTCCGGCGGAAACGAAGGATGAGCAGATTGCCGACCCCACGGGCGAGGCAGTGAATAACTGCGATCCTCACGCTTGATGACATCCACAGTCCTGTGCGCGGATATCGGCACATCTTCTTTAAAAGCCGCTGTCATTGACGAGGGCGGCAACGTCCTTGCCTACAGCAGGCAACGTTTCCTGTCCCTGTATACAGACCACGCTGCCGCGGAATGGCTTCCCTCGCTTGCGAAGGCTGTTTCCGCTATCCGTGCGGCAACTCCGTCCCCCTCAGTTGATGCGTTACGCATAGATGCGTTATGTATCAGCGGGAATGGGCCGACTTTGGCAGGGGAGGGAGGCGAGACGCTCCTATGGAACCGGCAGGTGGCGCAGTCCGCTTCCTCCTCGCTCTTTATTCCCCGCATTCTGGCTTTCAAAGAACGCTATCCTGCGGCATGGGAGTCGGCAAAGACCATTTTCAGCGGGCCGGAATATCTGATTTACCAGCTTACGGGCGCAAGGCTTTCCATCCTGCCTGAAGCTCGCTATGAAGCGGCATACTGGAGCACTGATAGTCTGCGTGAAGCGGGGGTGAACGACGGAGAAGCGGCAAAGCTGCCGCCTTTTGTTGCTCCCGGCACACTGGCGGGCGCACTCAGTGCCGAAGCCGCCCGCCTGCTCGGTATGCGCGAAGGTTTGCCCGTTTACTGCGGGGCGCCTGACTTTGTTTCTGCCCTTGTCGGTACAAATACACTGGAAGCGGGCAAGCTCTGCGACCGTGCAGGCTCCAGCGAGGGACTTAATCTCTGCACGACAGAGCCTGTGGCTGCGGAAAACATCCGCACGCTTCCCGCTCCCGTACCTGATTTATGGAACGCCAGCTATCTTATTCCCGAAAGCGGATCCCGATTCAGCGCCTTTAAGCAGAAGGTGGAACGGGAATTCGGCAGGGAGCTGGATTACGATGTGCTTGTGCGTATGCTCATCGAAAGCAACGGCAGCCTTGCCACCCTTGACCAAGGCAAATACCTCATGCTCCAGACTGCATTGCAGGTAAAAGAAGGGCTTGCTGCGCTTGCTTCCGCCGCAGAGAAAGCGGGCACCGCTATGCCACGCAAAATGCTTGTTACCGGCGGACAGGCGGCAAACGATGACTGGAATCAGATGAAGGCTGACATTTGCGGCATTGACATAGTGGTTCCCGCTTGCAGCGATGCGGAATTGCTTGGGGATGCCGCGTTTGCATTCACCGGCATGGGCGTGTTTGCGGATCTTTCCACAGCCGCATTCCGGCTTTACCGCCCGGAAAAGTTTTTCCAGCCGCGGGCATAACTATGACTATATATCGCATTCCCCAGATGCTGAAAACCCTCATCTTTGACATAGATGGCACCCTTTACACCAGTCCTGCCTACGTTTTTGAACAGGTTGATGCGCAGATACGCCACTATGCAAAGTTGAACGGTATGAGCAACCAGGAAGCCCGCGAAAAAATCAGTATATATAGAAGAAAATGGAGCAAGGAACACTGCGGCAAGAAGCTCAGCCTCGGCAATGCCTTTACCGCCTTTGGTGTTTCCATAGAAGAAAGCATCCGCTGGCGCAACGAGCTGCTGCACCCTGAGCGTTACCTGCAACGCGATGAAAGGCTCATCGAAACCCTCCGCCTCCTTGCCCCGCATTACTGCATGATCTGCGTGACGAACAATCCCGTTGCCGCCGCCCGTCAGACCCTTGCTGCCATAGGTGCGGACGACCTTCTGCCTGAAATCATCGGGCTTGACAGCTGCAAAAAATCAAAGCCCGCCGTAGAAATGCTCTCTCTTGCCGCCTCTCAGACAGGCGCGGCGTACAGCGAATGCCTTTCCATAGGCGACCGCTACGATATTGATGTGGCACTCCCGCTGGAACTCGGCATGGGGGGGATTGTTGTCTCCGGCGTGGAGGATGTGTACGACCTGCCCCGGATTCTGTCTTGCGCGTCATGATACGGAGGAACGATACATTATGGCAAATGCGTATTGCTTATTGAACCATAAACTTACGGACAAGCAAGTGGCTGAGCTGGAAGAAAAGTACAAAGCCTCTTGCATATTCTACCCCGAGACGGCGCTTTCTGCCGCTTGGTCCCAAGTGCCTGTGACGCCTGTTCTGGACAGGAAGCTTATTCAGGATGTTGTCAGCTGGCTTTCTAATGCCGAAGCAGGCGATGTCATCGTTGTTCAGGGAGAATTTGGTTCAACATTCATGATTGTTGATTATGCGTTGAAGCGAGGACTCATCCCCCTTCACGCCGTCAGCTGTCGTGTTGCACAGGAACAGCGGGAAGGCGAGATAGTTCACCGGCAGTATGTGTTTGAGCACGTATGTTTCAGGCGCTACGAGTGGTATTCCGCTATGTTAAAAAATTAAGCTTGCGTTATGTATACTCCGGGTGTATACTGTGAATATAAACACGAAGGAGTTTTATGATTCATCTTGCTTATCTGCCAGTACATTTTTTTCTTTGCTTTGAGGAGACGGTTTATGCTGACGTTTCCCCAGTGTTTGTTTTACGGAGCGTGTTGGGCAGCCAGCTCCGCTCGATGTGCTGTATGGCGCGCACAAACAAATGCCCGTCGTGCTTGTACAACAAGACATGCGCCTATGCCATAATCTTTGAAACCATACTTGGACAAGAGAATTCCGTGCAGCCGGGCCGGGACAGGGCTTCCCACCCCTTTGCATTTACCCAGAACGCCAGAATTACCGGTGAAACGATGCGGGAATATGACTTTACCATAACGCTGTTTGGAAAAGCAATCGATTATCTTCCATATATATACGCCGCTTTTGTCCGCGCAGGCAAGGCTGGGCTTTTTAAGTCCCGTATGCCTTTTAGGGTGAGCGATGTGCAGGCTGCGGGGCGGTCCCTGCTGCTTGACGAAGGGCGCCTCAAGACGGATGCGGAACCGTTTTTGTGGAAGTATCAGGAAGATGGCGGGGAAGGGGCTGCTTCAAAGCCGGGCAGCGTTTTAGTGGAATTGCTTTCCCCGCTCCGCTTTAAGGTGCAGGGAAGCTATACGACGGACTTTGATGCAGCCTCCTTTATGTCCTGCCTGTTCAGAAGGATGAAGACGCTTTGCCTGCTGTATGGAAACTGTCCCAGCGATATTGCTTATTCGTGTGACGGGAAAAGAATTGCTGTCCGGCAGCGGGATGTAAGGTGGCAGGATGTCAAACACTATTCGGTACGACAGAAGCGGGCAATGGAGCTGGGCGGCGCAGTGGGAAAGCTTCGCTTAGAGGGGGAGTTTTCTCCCCTTGACCTTGCATTGCTGGAATTCAATCACATCTGCAATGCAGGGAAAAACACCAACTTTGGGCTGGGGCAGATGGATTTTTGGACGAAATGGGAGTAGAATAGAATGGAGGAAAAAATTTGAATATAAGCAGATTTGTTGAAAACGAGAAGCGCGAGCTAGAACTGGAGTTTATTACTCCTGCTTTCCTTGGAAACGCGAATCAGGATGCAGAGTTACGGCCTGCGCCTTTCAAGGGAATGCTTCGCTACTGGTGGCGTATTCTGTATGGGGCGAAATATGGTGACAATATTGCCAGTCAGGAAAGCAAGCTTTTTGGTTCGACCGAAGGGGCATCGGCTGTGCGTCTGTGTGTATACCAGACAGAAGCTATACGGATAAATAATGAAGATTCGCCTTTCAGGAAAAAGGGGGGAAATTATCAAGTTTCTCATGCAGGAGGGACATTTTCATTGAACATACTTGATTACCTTGCCTACGGAAAGTATGAATACCAGAGAGAGGTGAAAAGGAATGTATACAAAAACTCTCATATCGAACCAGGGGTAAAATTTAAGTTACGTGTCGAATGTTCCAAGGATTATGCCAGCGAAGTTTTTACTTCTCTGTATGCTTTGGTAGAATTTGGCGGTATTGGTTCGCGTTGCCGGAATGGCTTTGGTTCTTTGGGGCTTGTTTCAGGAAAACTTGATTATGCCGCCGAACTCAAAAAATGTGCTCAGACTGGCAAACAGAAATATTCTGCCTTGTCGAAAGAGTCTCGGCTATATCAGACTGCCAAGTCTTATCCCTCATGGGACAAAGCCTTGGCGGAAGTGGGTCTTGTTTATAAAGATGTACGTATAGGGCTTGAAGGATCTCATTTGTTTAACCGTCGTGGGCTTGTTTCTCGTCCCATCGTGGCAAGAGGAGAATACATTCCTGTTGAAATTCGTAGTGGAAGACGTCCAAAATTTGTATTTCTTCACGTTAACAAGGTGTCGGATGGATATGTTGGCAGGATATTGACGCTTCCAATATATGATGGTGAGGAGGAAGAAACAGAGGCCTACAACGGCGTTGTAAACGACTTTCATGCGGGATTGGATAGGAAACTACAAAATATAACCGACACGGTTCTGGGAGGCAAAAAATGACTTATTGGCAGGATAAGGTTTCGGTATGGCTGCATGATCCTGTGATAAAGGCTTTTGATATACAACGCCATGAAGAAATTGCAAGACGAATTGCAGATGCGTTATTTCAGACTTTCCCGGCAAAAGAACAGTATAGCCCTGCCGATATGATTGCATCTGGTCTGACTCGTGCGGCTCTTCCCGGCTACAATACTGACAAGACAAGAGACGGCAGTATTGATTTTGTCTCGCATCCTTGCATAACACATCCTCTTACGGGACAGAGTTTAAAGATTGAACTTCCGTCGATTGACAACGAAGTTTTAGCAGATAAAATTATCAGCTTGTTGAGAAAAGATTTGGGACTTGACAAGACTTATGAAGCTTTATCTTCTCTGCCCGATTCTGATAGGCCTTTGAATGGGCAGTTTAGCAGGATGACTAGTCCTGAAGAATGGGCGAAGGCGCTGTTTTTCTATCTTTATTTTGCCTTTCAGCGAAGGCTGCGGGTTGAAAACGTAGGCGGGCTTGGAGGCTTATGGGAGGTTCTTCCCGCAGATACACGTATTCCCGACCATTCTATATGGAGCCATTTAGGCTTGACGTCGGCAATATATTCAAGCATCGCAAGTGCTGCTGATGCAAAACCCCAGCTGGCGGTATTTGCCATTACCCCCGTGCAGGACTTTATTATAAAGTCTCGGAAACTGCGTGATTATTGGACAAGCTCTGTGCTTTTGTCGTATCTGGCATTTACTGGCATAACGGTGGTGATGGAGCGGCTCGGCCCTGACCATGTTGTGTATCCGTCACTGCATAATCAGTCTTTGGTGGATGCGTGGCTCGGCAAAAAATATTACTTGGAGAAGTATTTGGTGGAACCTGCCGGTTCTGATCTTGCCGCATTACAGAGCGATTCGAAGACGATAGCTGCATTCCCCAATAAATTTGTATTCATTGCTCCGCCCGAAGGTATCACGGCGCTGTGTGAAGATATAAAAAAGGCCGTACAGAAAGAATGGCTCCGTGTTTCTGGCTTTGTGAGGGACTATCTTGCTCCGAAAGATGTCGATAATACGGCATTTATATCCCTTTGGAATGGTCAAACGGAACAATACTGGACATATTCCTGGGTTTCATGCAATTTTGCTAGACTTGATGATATAGAAAGCGTTAAAAACTTGTTGCCAGAGTCAAAGTGGAAGCATGAATATGAAACAGTCAAAAGTTTTAATGCTGGCGGGAACCGCCTGTATGATACGGCCAGATTGTATAGTACGACCCATTCTTTGGTGCAGGGCTTGCTTGCAGCAGGCAAAACAAAGCCTGTCAGTGCACGAACAGCCCAGTGTGGTGAAAAATGTCCGCTTTGCGGCGAAGGTGAGGTGCTGCATAATTATCAGTATAACGGCATGGCTCCTGCGAAAAAGTACAATGATGCGGTAAAAGCATTTTGGGATATTGTTCGGAATCGGGTTAATGGGGAAACGGGATTTGCCCAAGTAGGCGAACACGAACGCCTTGATGCTGTCTGTGCCGTGAAGCGTTTTCTGCCTGTCGTACTGAGAAAAACTATCTATAAAGATGAAATCCTTGCGGAAGCTTTGCAGCAGGATGAGTCCTTTCCCTCTACTACAGAGATAGCTGCGAGCGATTACCTCCGGAGGTTGACGGAAAAGGTTACAATAACGAGGAATGAGTATCCCCAGCTTGTACAGGCATTGCATGAAGCTGATATTGAAGACGGCGATGATGAGAATTCAAATGCGATAAAGACTCTCATTTCTGAAGGGAAAAAAGCGGGTATTAAGTTGAGCAATAAGGATAAATATTATGCCTTGCTGCTGATGGACGGTGACAAGATGGGCGATCTGATTAATGGCAAAACCTTGTCTGCAACATGGCGGCATGTGCTGCATCCTGAGCTGGCAAAGCGCTTTGAAGATGCCTCATTTGCCCCTGATTCATCGTTTAAGAAAGGTGCCTTGCTTTCTCAGCTGCGTACCATAAATCCTGCTGTGCATGGAACTATTTCTGATTCTCTGAACAATTTTGCGCGGTATTCAGTACAGCCTGCCATAACGAAGCATGGAGGAAGGCTGATTTATGCAGGTGGAGATGACGTCTGTGCAATTCTTCCTCTAGATTCAGCACTGGCTGCTGCAAATGCTATCAGGCAGGGCTATGTCTATTCATTTGCGAAATATACAAAAGATGGCGCGCAGCCTTTAGGTGAAGATGTTTCTTCTTCTTGCGGACGGCTTGGAATGCATCTTGGTTCAGGGGCAGAAGGTATTTCTCTTTCTGGTGCGATTATCCTTGCCCACCATAAGCAGCCGCTTAAAGAGGTCATTCAGACTGCCCATGCAGTGCTTGATGGCATTGCAAAGGAAAAGTCTGGAAGGAATTCTCTTGCTATACGGCTGAAAAAGCGTTCCGGTGGTGATCGAGACGTGTGGTTTAAATGGGATGAAAAAAATGTATTTGCTACTGATGATACGCAAACATGCCTTGAATCATTTATGCAGATACTGCAATTTGCTTCTGAGAAAGAATTGAGTGCCTCATTGCTGTATCGAATTGAAAGCCTCAGGGAAAGCATTGAGCCTTTGGCAAGTGATATTGAACGATATAAGAATCAGATTGTAAAGCTGTTTGAATATGAGGTTGCCCATAGCGGTTTGAAAATAAAATCTGGGGATATGACTCCCCATGATTTGGCAGTGGCCCTTGCTGGTGTCTGTGTGAAGGTGAACGCCAAAGAATGGTTTAATCCTGAGGGCGCGGTCATTGCCAATTATCTGGCATCGCGAAGGTCGTAAGGAGGTTGGAAAGATGTCTCGTTTTTATGAAATAACGCCGCTGGATACGCTGTTTTTTCGGGGTGCGACGCCTATGGAAGCAGGGCAATATAATACAGTGTCCTTGTTTCCTCCGCCTGTTTCAGTGCTAAAGGGCGCTTTCTGGACAGAGCTTTGCAGGCAGCATGGCAAAGACTATGCTGCTGGACTTACTAATGGCGATATACCGCTTAGGATAACGGGTTTCTACATTAAGAAAGTTGCTGGTGGTGATGCTGTATGCTACTATGTACCGGCTCCTGCAACGTGGTATTATGATTCGTTTGAGAAGGCTGCTGTTGGTGCGGACTGCGAGGGGAAAAAACTGTGCGTAGCTGGGTGCAAGAAGGAAGATTTTGGCGCTTTGGGCATGCAGAGTTATACAGGCGATATTGTATTTGTGAAACCGGAAAAGGAAGCAAAGCCTTTGGGGGGAGCATGGGTTTCTGCTTCCTTTTTGAGCGAAAAGCAAGGTGCTCAGTTTGCAAAAGATTCCATACTCTTTGACAAAGATATATATACAAGGGAGTCTAGAACTGGAGTTGCATTGGATGAAAAACGCAGGGCAAAAGATGGGCAGTTGTATACTTCTACACATATTCGTTTGCATGACGGCGTGTCTTTTGTGCTTTCCATTGATGGCGACTGCGATTTAGAAGAAGGAACAATGTCCCTTGGAGGAGAACAACGTGTTGTTGCCTATCGACACTGCGAGAAAATCCTTTTGAACAAGAATGTTGCAACAGAAAATGGTGAACAGCGCTATCTTTCGCTTGTTTCTGTTGAAGCGACAAAGGCGAATCTAGGGGATTTGCTCTCATCTGCAAAAGTGGTGATGGTTTCTGGCTGGGATTTGAAACGGGGCTTCCATAAGCCGTCAGTTTCATGGATTCCTGCGGGAGCCGTGTTTAAGAAAAATATAGATAATATATGTGTGCCTTTGGCACAGTAAGGAGTGTAAAGCGTATGTTTAACGATGCTACAATTTTGGTTATGTATGGCGTAACGCCCTGTCATGCGGGCAGTGGCTCTTCCCTTGGTGTGGTTGATTTGCCGATTCAGCGTGAACGGCATACAAACTGGCCGATGGTTCAAGCTTCCGGTGTTAAGGGTGCATTCAGGGCTAATTTTCAATTCTACAAGGATGAGCTTAAAGATAAGCAGCAGGAAATAGATCTTGAAAAGCTGACGGAGAACATCTTTGGCACTGCTGCTGAGGGAAGCGGCTACGCTGGGGCACTTTCTGTGTCTGATGCAAAAATTCTGGCGTATCCTATGCGCTCTTCTGTTGCACCGTTTGTATGGATTACCTGTCCTGCTGTACTTAAACGCTTGGAAAAAGACTTGACGATAGCGGGAAAAATCGTTACCCAGAAAAGTCCTGATGTGAAAATTCCTGATGTGAAAGGTGCTGTTGCCAAGGAAATTGATGGCGTTGGTTCTGGAAAAGTGCTTCTGGAAGATTACGAGGTAAATGTTTCTGGCAAAGCAGAAGGAATTCCTGAGTCTTTGAAACCGTATCTTAAAAAAGCGGAACGCTTGCTCCTTGTTTCTGATGAAGTGTTCAATTATGGTGTAAGTGACTGCACCCAGATAATGGCGCAGATAAGCATTGACGATAAAACAGGAACGACATCTGAAGGTTCCCTGCGCTATACGGAGGAACTGCCATCGGATACTATCATGTACTCAGTGCTCCAGTGGGGAAAGAGCAAGAATGCAGAGAACGTATACCAAGCGGATAATGTTCATGCATTTGTCAAAAAAGTCATCGGAAATCATATTCAGGTGGGCGGAGATGAAACCTTGGGACGTGGTATTTTTGAACTTGACTGGCATGACGCAAAGGAGGCAAAATAATGCAGACAAAACAGCAGGAACGAGCAAAATTCGCATTGGACAAACTGCTTCCCAATGGAGCAAAGTTTGTAAACCATGACTTTGCACAGTTTGTAGTCGGAATGCCGAATATGATTTTGTCCAATGGCATAGGGCAGACAATGGCATTCCTCTTAGCAAAGCGGCAAGACAGGATGGGCGAAGCGTTTGGCATATTGAAGGACTGGCTGCAGAAGGCTATGCCTGATACTTTTCCAGAGGCAGATAGCTCTGTTGATTTTTTACGGAAATTTACAACGATAAGCCAGTCAGAATATCTACAGGCACAGCATGAATGTTTAAAGCTTGTAGAATGGCTCAAGCGGTATGCACGTGCCTTTGATAACGGAGGAAAATGATGCCAATTCCTATTACCGATGCTGTAAAGAAGCAGCTTGCAGAAAAAAAATCGGCAAATTTTTCTCTTTGTTTTCCGCGATTGGTGGAATGGACGGAAAGGGGGGATGCTGTAGAGGTAAACGAGGAGCGAAACGCACGGATGTGTAACGATGCGGCAAGGGTCTTCCCTGCGGCTGATGGCTGCCTGAAACAAATTCATAAACGGCAGGCAGACTTCATTGCATCTCGGGATAAACAAGGGCTTATCACCATTACGCTTCGGGCAAAGCTGACGACTCCGTTTATAACGGGGCTTGGTTCTGGGCATCCTAGCGAAACTGGCATGATCCTTGACCGAAATACAGGACTTCCATATATTCCAGCAAGTTCTATCAAGGGAGTGCTTCGCCTTGCATACGCGCTGAGCATTGCTAAACGCGGTGATACAACGGTTGATGATGCAGAACTTGCTGAATACTTTGGCAACACCAAAGAAATGCCATCTGCCATGCGCGGTGGAGTGGTGTTTCTGGATGCGTATCCAGAAACCATCCCTGCCCTTCAAACGGATATAATGAACCCTCATTTTAATTCGTATTATGGCAAAATAAAAAACTTGCCGCTGGAAACGGATAATCCGGTACCCATAAAGTTCCTATCCGTAAAAGCGGGGACATTCTTTGTATTCCGCTGTTATTTTTTGCCCTTGCTGTGCAAAGATGGTACGGTCAAGCACTATGCACAAACTGACAAAGAAAAGGTGGAAAAGTCATTCTGTATAGCTTTTTCAACGCTTGGCTTTGGGGGAAAGACTGCGGTTGGATATGGACGCTTTGAGCTTAGTTCTGAAAAAGAAATGCAGGCTGCTGTGGCCAAACAGAAGGCTCTGGCGATAGAGGAAATAAAAAAGAGTTTCAACGTGAAAGATTCTTGTAAGGTAGTGCTTGTGTCTCAGAATAAAAAAGGAAATTGGAAGGTACAGATTGAAGGAACAGAAGTATTTGGCACAATCCTTAATTCTTCTGCTGTTCCGCCAGAAAGAAAGCAAGGGGATGCTGTTATTGTAAGAATAACGGCAAAGCCTGCTAATGGCTGGAATTTTGAATATCTGCCACAGGGACAATTATGACGCTATACCACGGGAGCAATGTAGCTGTACAAAAACCCCGCCTTTTACCGCCTGCTCGTGCGCTAGATTTTGGTGCTGGATTTTATGTTACATCAAGGAGGTCGCTGTATGACAACGGTTCCTGCGGAATTCCTTGATTATTATGACAGCGAGATAACGACCCTCATCTCGGAGAAGTATGGGTACAGCCCGATGGATGCGCTTCGCAAGTTTGTCAGCTCGCAGAGCCATGCCATGCTCCGAGATGCATCGCTTGAAATGTGGGATTATGCGCCATTGGCTCTTTTTGATATGTGGGAAGCGGAGCAGGTGACTGGAAATCCTCGTAACTCAGTGTATTTCAGGACGGACGATGAGTAAGGAAATGCGATTTTTTATTTACCTTTTGGAGCAGTATGCCCATGAAAAAGGCATCCCATCCTGTATCGTACTGCAAAACTGGGATGAGCAAATGGTAACGGATTATATTTACGGGATGTATGAGCTATATCACAGCGAGGCGATTGAAAATGCCTTTAAAGATATAGATATGTTGGTATCGAGAAAGAAGATGTAAAATGGGCGTGGAAGGCTATTGATTAACCAATTCCTGTTCCCCGACAGCACCGCCATCAGCTGTATTGTCCGCCACCCACGGATAGCTTGCCGCTACGCTTGCACTAGTCTCTGCTCCGCGAGTAGCTGGGCACGGTAGCCCGCGCCGTCGTAGCTGATGACCCGCAGGGGAATGTCCGTGTCAACCTTGGTCTGGTTCTCCAGACCGTAAAGGCAGAGCCGAGTTTGGGCTTTGCCCAAACTCGTTAGCTGCCGCAGGCAGCGACCGGATGCTGCCGTCCTGCCAGAACCTGGCGACATCCCGCTTCTGCTCGTGGAGCGCGTCATCAGCCTTGTACTGGGAAAGGCGGGATGTGTCGGATAAATCCTCCTCCTCGACGCAAAGCGTCGGGGAATTAGCCCTTCTTTCGATTAAAAATAACGAGAGGACTTCTACAGGCATTTCCGCAGCAGTTCTTTGTCGTTGATGCAGAGGTCTATCATGCGGCTTAGAATTGAGGTGTACCCTGCGCCAAGCTTCTTCGCCTTCTCAAGCGTAGCGGCTCCAAGGCGGAGCGAGACAACCCCGCGCCGCCTGTCCGCCCTCTGCTGACGGGCAATGATTGCAAACTCTGCATACTGTTCATCAGTGAACTCGGGGGAGTCCTCGTCATACGTTATGGGCATTTTAGCGGCAGCTTCAAGCTCCGCAATCTGTTCTTTGGTAAGCTTCGTCCCTGGTTTAAGCTCGTACTGTACCATTGCCATAATAAATCTCCTTTTCTTTTGCGTTTGCGTTTCGGGCAGAGATAATGCGCGTCTTCTCTCTTCGCTCTGTAAAGACAACAGTAAGAATACCGTGTACCATCCCAATCGCAAGATAGCGCTCCTCTTCAAGTGTGCTGTGAAAGTGGTCAAGAAGTTCGACTGCATTTTTATCATCAAAAACAAGAGATGCCTCTTCAAAAGAAATGCCGTGTTTCTTTTTGTTGATTTCATTCTTGTTTTCGTCCCACTCAAATTTCATGATTATATGTTACAAAGTGTATTACAATTTGTCAAGCGACAGGAGTTTTGAACTGGAAAACGTAAAACTGCATAGACCCCTGTCGAGGATTTTTACAACTGGTTTGCCAATCCTTCTGATAACAGCCCAGGTACGAAGAAATTCCATGGGCACAGTATCAATTTTTTGTATCAGACATGCTCTATTTATAGCAGAAGGGCAGAGCGGGGGTACGGGGAGGTCTCGTTATGAGGAGAGCCCGCAATACCTCCGGAGAGACTTCCTTCTTGCCGCGATGTTTAAAACCGCGCCATTTGAGCGGTTTTAAACTCGCGACCTGAGCGGAA
>CAKZZK010000138.1 GCA_937885235.1 uncultured Treponema sp. | reverse complement strand
TATATACGACAAAGTCGCTTTCGAATTCTTGCGACAAATTCCCTTACGAATAATACAATACAGTGGGCTGCCATGTACAGCCGTAATCCTGCCGTAATTGACGCATTGCTAGATTGTGGGGCAGACATCAATGATACCAGCCATAAAGACGGCTATTCTCCTCTTATCTGGGCTATCAGATGTAACCGCGAGCCAAGAATTGCTGAGCGCTTGATAGAACTCGGTGCGGATATAAACCATCAGGATAAATACGGCAACACAGCTTTGGAATGGGCTGTCTGCAACATCAATCCGAAGGATGTAGAAAAACAACTCATGAGCGCAATAAATAATTCCAAAACACTCTCAAACGTAACGGTCTCTCTTGCTTCTATTAAGCAGACTAGCAAGACAAGGCTTGTCCCTCTCTTGCTTAAACATGATCCATCTTCTGATAGCCTTATAAACAGCTGTATATTAGCGTATGCCCTTTCTCCTGCACAAACAGCTATACAGATTATCCATAAAATTCGGGCTACAAAATCTATACGTCTGGGATATGAAGATAAAGGATTACGAAATGATATTTATTTGATATGTCTTTCCAGTGAAAAAGACAAAGTTGCTGCGTATATAGACTGGTTTAAATCTGATTCCATATTCTGTGCCGGTCTCCAAAAAACTCAGTATGGAATTAAATATCCTGTTGCCTTTAGTAACCAGGTTGTACTCGATGCATTAATTAGGGAGCTTGGCTTAAAGGCTACAAAAGATACAGTAGAGTGGACAATTGGAAGCTGCAAAGATTACAAACTCCTTGATTCCGTGATAAACAGCTGTGATAATGTAAATAAACAGGATCTTGATGGGCGGACAGCACTATATTACGCAGTCAATAGTGATAATGCAAACGCAGTCGAAGCCCTTATTGCACATGGTGCGAAAATAGATATGAGGGAAGGAAAATTGTATCATACAGAGCTTATTGAAGCGGTTAACAGACAGTCACCTTCTTTAGCAATAATAAAAGCACTGTTAAAAGCTGGCGCTGATGTCAACGCACGTGATAAAGATGGTTCCACAGTGCTCATGTATGCAGTCAACAAAAATATAACAGCAGACGCTGCAAATTTGCTTATTAATGCAGGTGCAAAACTTGATGCAAAGAAGGGTGATGACTATGTGTATGAATACTGCAATTCATCATTAAGAAATACAAGCCTATACACAAAGCTGTATAATGCAGCTCTTCATTCATCATGGTGGTAAGTATAGAAATGATAGTTTTAGTCGTTATTTTAATCATTGTATTATTATTTAATATCCTGAAAGCGACATTAAAAGTTGCAAAGCCCGTTTTTGATATTGGGTGGAAAATTTTGGGATGGATTTTTCTATTCATTATAGTTTTAATTATCATTATTGTGATAAAGCTTATTTGATATCGGGGTTTATATGCTATAATGTTAATATGGACGACATATCGAGCACTACACAAACACCGATTTCATCCCAATGCCTGTATAGCAAAAGATTATTTCAATAAATAGGTTCAATTTGCTTGATACGTAGTCGATGGGCTATGGTCAAGGACATTTTTTAAATTTTTACCGGGATCCCTTGGGCTGCGGATTTATGTATATGTGCAAAATCGACGAGTCTGGAACTGCGACTCGACGAGTCGCAAACCGCGACCCGTCGGGTCTGGAAACACGACTCGGCGAGTCGCAAACCATGACTCGTCGATTTCAGAGCCGAAAGCAAAGGCTCCGATTCCAAAAAATTTAAAAAAATACCTCTTTCAAGCGTTATGTGTGTACAAAATTGTAATTCCTCTTCAATCAATAAGAGAGGAGGAATTTATGAAAAAAATTCTAGCAACAGGGACGGCGGTGCTGAGTCTTGTCTTCGCTGCCTGGCAAGGTATGGCGGAGGACAAAGCGGCGGCTCTGTTCCGCGGCATTGATTTTTACACGGGCACGTCACTCAAACGGCCGGAAGAGGGGATGAAGAAATCGGAGCTAAAGGCTGACGGCGGCATAGGGCTGCGCTTTAAGGATGCAACGCTCATGGCATCGTTCGGGCTGCCTTACACGGCGTTCAACACGCAGGACATCTGCCGTGCGCTGCTGCAAGACAAAAAAGCGCTCGAACGCTACGGGGCGGATTTCCACCTCGGCGGCGAGCATTTCTGTTTTGACACCACGCTCTATGCGGGGACGCTGCGCTTTGGCAAGGGACTGTCGCGCATCAAAAAGCCCTCGCTTGCATCTGCCGCGCCATTGCGGAAGCTCTCGCTGCTTGCGCCGGGCATTTCTCCCTCGCTGCCGGGCTTCCGTTCCACGCCCACCCCGTTCGCCCTTGCCCTCAGCTGCAAGCCGTCCGCGCTGACGCAGGGCTTCCCCTCAATGCAGTTCGCTTACTTTGAAAATGGCGACAAGGCGGCAAGCCTGTTCAAGGAGATTGATTTCAGCTCGCGTCCGGCAAGCAAGCTTTCCGTGGCGGCAACGGCAGGTTCATTCACCTATGGCAGGAAGCTTTCCAGCGCATGGTTCCCTCAAGACCGCTACATTCCCAAAGCACGCTACGGGGCAGCAGACATAGAGGTCTGCCTTTCGCTTGCAGACCTTTTCCGCTCTTCAAGCGCGTTCGGTATGACGGAAAATCCCTTCGGTGGGCTGGCAAGCTCCTTCTTCTGGACGCGGACGCAGGATTCCTTCCATATAAAATGCTTCACGCTCAATGCCGCTGTGTTTTACAGCCAGAACGCAGATATGCTGCTGCCCACAGGCAAAAAGCTCAATATCAAAAGTCAGACACAGTTTAATCCCCAGTTCAACTTTGCGCTCCCCATAGGGCTTGTGCGGGCAGGTGTGGAGATAGAAAAGACCGAGCGCCTCTCTTCAGGCAAGATAAACAGCCTCTATAATGACTACGCCCTTAAAGCGGCACTTTCCTACCGATACGGCAGGGCACAGCTTGACGCGCACTGGAACAGAAAGCTTACAGGCAAAAAGCACGCGGTCTCTTACCAGGTGCGGCTTGCGTTCCGCTACAGCGCCCTGCCATGCACCTACCGCGCTACCGCGGGCTACAGCATTTCGGCAAAGGGGCAGACTGTAACCTGCACGCAGACTTTGGAATTCCCGCACGAATTACTTTCTTCTATTAAATTCAGCGGCACACTGTCCTTCAAAGATGGACAGTATGACGGGGGGCGCTTCACTGCCTCTGCAGGCTTTTCGGGGAACTGGGCGCACACGCGCTGGCGGGGGACGGTTGCATTTTCTGCGAGTTTTTAACGTTTTTCGGGAAGCCCTATTGAAATTCATATACTTTTCCTGTATCATACTCAAAATATTCTACTATGCGGTACTGTTTTCAACCGCTAGATGGGACGTTTACGTTAGCAAATTTTTTTTGAGAGGTATACAATATGAGCTTTGATATTACAAAAGTACGTAATATCGGAATCAGCGCCCACATTGACTCTGGTAAAACAACACTGTCTGAGCGCATCTTGTTCTACTGTAACAAGATTCATCAGATCCATGAGGTTCATGGAAAAGACGGCGTTGGCGCTGTGATGGACAGTATGGATTTGGAGAGGGAGCGCGGCATCACCATCCAGTCCGCAGCTACGCAGGTAAACTGGAAGGGGACAACAATCAACCTTATCGACACTCCCGGCCACGTGGACTTCACTGTGGAAGTGGAGCGCTCTCTGCGCGTTCTTGATGGCGCCATCCTTGTTCTCTGTGCTGTTGCAGGCGTCCAGTCCCAGTCCATTACGGTAGACCGCCAGCTCAAACGCTATCATGTACCGCGCATTGCTTTTGTAAATAAATGCGACCGTCAGGGTGCAAACCCCCTGCGTGTGTGCCGCCAGCTCCGCGAGAAGCTCGGTCTGAACGCATATATGGTGGAACTCCCTGTCGGTCTTGAAGACAAACTGCAGGGCGTCGTTGACCTCATCGCCATGAAGGCGTATTACTTTGAGGGTCACGATGGCGAAGAAGTTCGCGTCGCAGAGATTCCTGCCGAATTGCTGGAAGATGCAAAGACAAAACGCCAGGAGCTGCTTGATGCCGCCTCTATGTTCGATGATGAGCTCATGGAAGAGATCATGGAGAACGGCTACGACAACGTAGACGAGAAGAAAATCATCGCAGCCATCCGCAAAGGCACGCTCACCGAGCAGTTTGTCGCCGTGTTCTGTGGGTCAGCCCACATGAACAAGGGCATTCAGCCCCTCTTGGACGGCGTTGAGCGCTATCTGCCGAACCCGACGGAAGTTCACAACTACGGCCTTGACCTCGACAACAACGAGGCTCAGGTGGAGCTCTTCAACGTGGCTGACAAGCCCTGCGTGTCGCTTGCATTCAAGCTTGACGACGGTCAGTACGGTCAGCTCACCTATGTGCGCATCTATCAGGGCAAAATCACCAAGGGCGATGAGCTCTTCAACACCCGTGCGCAGAAGAAGTTCAAGGTTGGACGCATTGTGCGCATGAACGCTGCCGCAATGGAAGATATCAACGAAGGACAGCCGGGAGACATCATTGCCCTCTTCGGCGTGGACTGCGCATCCGGCGACACGTTCTGCGGCGGCGGACTGAACTATGCTATGACGAGTATGTTCGTGCCCAGCCCTGTTATCTCTGAAGCCATTGAGCCGCTGAACAAATCTGACGCGGCAAATATGTCCAAGGCTCTCAACCGCTTCACCAAGGAAGACCCGACTTTCCAGACCTACGTTGACCCTGAAAGCAATCAGACCATCATCAAGGGCATGGGCGAGTTGCACCTTGCCGTATACGTTGAGCGCATGAAGCGCGAATACAAGTGCGAGGTAAAGGTTTCTGCGCCGGAAGTCGCCTACCGCGAGACAATCACCCAGCGCGCGGAATTCAACTACACGCACAAAAAGCAGACCGGTGGTTCAGGTCAGTACGGTCGCGTTGCGGGCTTCATGGAGCCGCTTGCAGACAAAGATTACGAGTTTGTCGATTCCATCAAGGGCGGCGCCATTCCGAACGAGTACATTCCGTCCTGCGACAAGGGCTTCAAGAAGGCTATGGAGAAGGGCTCCCTTATCGGTGCTCCGGTCGTCAATGTGCGTTGCACGATAAACGATGGCCAGTACCATCCGGTTGACTCTTCAGATATCGCATTCCAGACCGCCGCTATCGGCGCATTCCGCGAAGGCTATGCAAAGGCAAAGCCTGTCATCCTTGAGCCTATCATGAAGGTGCAGATTGCCGGTCCGAGCGAGTTCCAGGGAAGCATGTTCGGCCTCATCAACCAGC
The DNA here is from genome assembly GCA_937885235.1 of uncultured Treponema sp. GTDB lineage: Bacteria > Spirochaetota > Spirochaetia > Treponematales > Treponemataceae > Treponema_D. The sequence continues at coordinate 29,694 of CAKZZK010000138.1, read as the reverse complement.
GCCGCGGCGTGATTGTCGATTCTTCCGACGAGAACAACAGCTCAACGGTGAACGCAGAGGTTCCGCTGTCCGAAATGTTCGGCTTTTCTACCATTCTCCGCTCTTCCACACAGGGCAAGGCTGAGTTTACGATGGAGTTTGAAAAATACGGCAAGGTGCCGAACAATGTGGCTGATGAACTCATCAAGAAGTATAACGAAGAGCGCAAGGCTTCTAACAAATAAGGAGGGCGTATATGGCAAAACAGGATCTTTTTGAAAGCAGCCCCATCCGTGCCTTTGATGCTGTGACAAACGGCGGCCTTAAAGGCGGAGAACTGGGACTCGTTACCGCAAAGAAGGGATTGGGCAAGACCTCTGTGCTCGTGCAGTTCGGCATGGACACCCTGCTCAACGGCCAGCAGCTGGCTCACGTTTCGTTTGACCAGAAGAGCCCCAACGTCATCTCTTGGTACGACGGCATCTATACGGAGATATCCAAGAAGAAGTCCATTCCCAACGAGGCTGACGTGAAGGACCAGATAGTGCGCAACCGCACGATTCTGAACTTCAATCAGGATAACGTGAATCTTGAGAAGGTCATCTACACGCTCAACGCGCTGAAGGCTGCCGGAATAGAGGTTGCGGGCGTGGTGATTGACGGTGTTGACTTCGCAAAGGTTTCCGAAGCGGACATCCAGTCCGTGCACAACTATGCCAAGGTGACAAAGACAAAGATATGGTTCTCTGCCACCGTCGAAGGCGACAAGCTTGAAGATTCCGCTCCGAAGGAAATCTTGCCCTACTTCACTGCGGTAGTACATCTGCTCGCGCGGAATTCTATCACGCAGCTTGAAGTCCTTAAATTCGGCAACGAGAAGAACCTGCCTTCTAATCTCAAGCTGGATTCAAAGACGCTGCTGATTACGACAACGAAATAGCCTTTAGGCATGACGGCAAGCCAGCTCCCTGTGGGCTGGCTTTTTCTCTCTATAATTTAAACATATTTAGACAAGGAGTTATATATGGCAGATACAATGCATCCATTGCAGAAAAATCCCAACTGGAAAGGACGCCGCGGTCCTGTCGTCTTCGTCATCATGGACGGCGTGGGCTATGGAAAATATGAAGACGGAGATGCCGTAAAGGCAAGCCGCATGGCATGGCTCGACAAGATAAAGAGCCTGAGCCCGCACACACAGCTTAAAGCACACGGAACCGCCGTAGGCCTGCCGAGCGATGATGACATGGGCAACAGCGAGGTTGGTCACAACGCTATGGGCTGCGGCCGTGTCTTTGCACAGGGAGCAAAGCTTGTTTCAAACGCCATCAGTTCTGGCGATATGTTCAAGGGAAACACCTGGCAGAAGCTTGTGAAAAATGTCAAGGACAAGGACAGCGTTTTCCATTTCATCGGGCTTTTGTCCGACGGCAACGTGCACTCGCACATTGACCATCTCAAGGCAATGGTGGAGCAGGCACACAAAGACGGCGTAAAGAAGCTGCGCGTCCACGCCCTGCTCGATGGCCGCGATGTTGAGCCGACAAGCGCGCTCACGTTCTTCACCCCCTTTGAGGAATTCCTTGCGGGCTTCAAGGACGCGGATTACCGAATCGCTTCCGGTGGCGGACGTATGTTTATGACTATGGACCGCTACAATGCTGACTGGAGCATGGTGGAGCGCGGCTGGAAGGCTCATGTGCTCGGCGAAGGACGGCAGTTTGCTTCCGCAACGGAGGCAATCAACACTTACCGCAAGGAAATCCCCGGCATCCTCGATCAGGACATGCACGAATTCGTGATTGCCGAAAACGGCAAGCCTGTGGGAACCATCAACGACGGGGACAGCGTGGTGTTCTACAATTTCCGTGGCGACCGTGCGCTGGAAATCACCAATGCGTTTGAGAGCCCCGAGGGGAAATTCGATCACTTTGACCGCAAGAGGCTGCCCAAAGTAGAATATGCGGGCATGATGGAGTACGACGGAGACCTGCACATTCCGCAGCAGTATCTCGTGCAGCCGCCCGCCATAGACCGCGTGATGGGTGAGTACCTTGTAAAGAGCGGCGTAAAGCTGCTCGCCATAAGCGAAACCCAGAAGTACGGTCACGTGACCTACTTCTTCAACGGCAACAAGCTCGGCAAGTTCGACGAGCAGCTTGAGGATTACGAGGAAGTCAAGAGCGACGTAGTGCCCTTCGAGCAGCGCCCGTGGATGAAGTGCGCGGAGATCACTGACCGCGTTATCGAGGCTATCAAGTCCGGCAAGTATCAGCACATACGCCTGAACTTCCCGAACGGGGATATGGTTGGACACACCGGCGTGTTCAATGCCGTCGTCTGCTCTATGGAGGCGATGGACCTGCAGATCGGCAGAATCAAGAAAGCCGTCGATGAGGCGGGAGGCATCCTCTGCTTGACCGCAGACCACGGCAACTCGGACGATATGTACGAGCACGACAAGAAGACCGGCAAGGTAAAGACGGACAAGGCTGGCGAGCCGATGGCAAAGACAAGCCATAGCTTGAACCCCGTTCCCGCCATCATCTACGATCCGGAATTCAAGGGCGATTACGACAACACAAAGCTCAACGAGGGGCTGGGCATCAGCTCCTGGTCAGCCACGCTGATAGAGCTCATGGGCTTCCTGCCCCCGAGCGATTACGACAAGTCTATTATCAATCTGAAATAAACAGATAAAGAACACAAAGGCAGGTTAAGAGCTCTATAGAAGTGAGCTTTTGACCTGCTTTTTTTGTGTTTTTCCTTATTGAATTTTATCCTTCAAGCGGATATACTACTAGTGCACTAGCTTTTTCAGTTCGTGGAAACATCGTAGTTATCGAGAGGAAATTTATGAACATCAAACAGAAGCTTATCACCAGTTCAGGTCTAGTGGTTCTTTTTGCAGTCATTCTTGTCTCCATTCCCATCATATACAGGCAGATAAAGGTACAGGAAGACAATCTGGCAGACAGGGCAAAGTATATGCAGCAGGCGGTTTACGCCAATGTGGAGACCTTCCTCACGGAACCGAAAAGCGTGCTTGATGCCATGGTCGAATATGCGAGGACGCAGGATTTTGACCGTGATACAATGGGCTCATGGTTCAGCGAACTTGCAAAGACAAATCCCGATTATCAATATGTCTATTATACCGGTGCCGTTCCCTATAAAAACGGCGGCTTTGTGGCGGACAGCCTGAACCTTGAATTTCCCGCCGATTTTGACCAGACCACGCGCAGCTGGTTCCAGGCTGCGGCAAAAACAGACGAGTACATCGTGACAGAGCCATACGTGGACATCATGGTGGGAGGCACCGTCATCACGCTGGCAAAACGAGTTTACGACAACGGCAATCTTAAAGGCGTTGCAGCCATAGACATCGCGCTCACCAAGGTGATGGACTTCATCAATTCTTTTACTTTAACGCAAGGCAGCAATTCATACATACTCAATGCAAACGGCCTTTACATCACGAACAAAGACAGCGGCAAGGTCTTGCAGTCAGACTTTTTCAGCGAATATTCATTTTCCCAGTACCAGAACAGCATTGCCTCTGGAAACAGCTTCATGGAAGTGAATGCAGGCAAGGGCAGGTATCTGATTGGCTCCCGCCTGCCAGAGGTGACGGGCTGGCTTTTTGTAAGCACAGGTCCATCAAAAGAGCTGAACGGAGCCATTGCCTCTAATATCCGCTTTGCCATCATCATTGCCGTCATTTCAATCATCGCAGCGCTGGTGATTGCCGTCTTCAATGCGGATGCAATCGTGCGCCCCCTCCGCGCCGTTGTTGATGCCGTAAAGGAGATTGCCGAAGGCCATGCTGACCTCACGCACCGCCTCAAAGTTACGAGCAAGGACGAGGTCGGACTGCTTGGCGTCAATTTCAACGCATTTATGGCAAAGATGCAGGACATCATCAGGGCAATGCAGGCATCCAAAGAGGATCTGCATGCCTATGGAGACCGCCTGAGTTCTATGATGCAGGAAAACGGCACCTTCCTTGCCGAAATACAGGGCGACATCAAGGAGATTGACGGCGAGGTGTCAAATCAGCACGCAAAAGTGGGCGGCACGGTCGATGCCGTTGAAAAAATCTCCCAGTCTGTGGAGACATTGCGCCATCAGCTGCACCGCCAGACCGACGGCGTGGAGCAGGCATCCGCAGCCGTCACGCAGATGATTGGCAGCATAAATTCGGTTTCCTCTTCAGTGGAAAAAATGGTGGACGAGTTCGATGTGCTCCAGAACGATGTGGACGACGGCATTACCCGCCAGCACGAGGTGAACGCCCAGATTCAGCAGATCGAACAGCAGTCAAAGATGCTTAAAGAGGCAAACATCGTCATCTCTTCGATTGCCTCGCAGACCAACCTGCTCGCCATGAACGCAGCCATCGAGGCGGCACACGCGGGAGCAGCGGGACAGGGCTTTGCCGTTGTTGCCGATGAAATCAGAAAGCTTTCTGAAAACTCATCTGCCCAGTCACGCAACATCGGCACCCAGCTCAAACGAATCCTGAAATCAATCGCAAACGTGGTGTACGCTTCAAATGTGTCGGACAAGACCTTCACGAGCGTCATGGAGAAAATCCGCCTGACCGGCGACCGCGTCCACGAAATTGAATCCATGCTTGAAGAACAGGCTTCTGGCTCAAAGCAGATTGGCGACAGCCTGAGCTACATGAACGAGGCGACGCTGAAAGTGCGCGATGCCTCCGAAGACGTGGACAAGGCCCGCCACGAAATCATCGGCGATGTGTCCGGCCTTAAGCAGTCATCTGACACGGTAAAGGTGCTCGTGGGCAAAATGGAAGGCAACGTCAAGCACATAGAGGAAGACGACAACTCGCTTATGAACCTTGCCACCTCCATCAGCGGCTCCATCTACCGCATCGGCAGCCAGATTGACCAGTTCCGCGTCTAAGGAAAACGCGGCATGAAGTTTCCCGCCATCCTGCTCATTGCCGTAGCAGTCGGCGCAGTCCTAGTCCTTTCCCTCGTGCTGAATATGAGGGACTGGAAATGGCGGGCAGACATAGAAACACACGAGGGTCGGAAAAAGCTCCGCTCGCTTTGCTATGAGCGGCTGGAGCTTGTCCGTCTGCGTCTCAAAAAATACCGCCGTTATTACCACCCAGATTCAGATTATACCATCATTCCCCTCGATGCTCCGCCCCGCAAAAAGCGCGATGCATACACAAATGCCTATTTTTTCCGCCTTGACGATGAATTCGATGACCTCCGTGTATATGGCTGGAAAAACGGGCAGAGGCATTTTGTTTACAAGACTTACTTCAACAAAGAGCGGCTTGCTTCAGTACAGAAAATCGTGGACAGCTACAACGCAAATCCTTTATCTATTGCTGAGTGATTTATGATAGATTTTTCATCCCCGTATCTCACGCAGCAGCTCATCGCCTACATAGGCAACAAGCGCAGGCTGCTTCCCCTCGTCTATCAGGCAATCAAAAGCACCGGACTTGAGCTGCGCCCAGGCTTGCGTTTTTTTGATGCCTTTTCCGGCAGTGGCTCCGTGTCGCGACTGGCAAAGGCGCTGGGCTTTGAATTATACAGCAACGACTGGGAAACTTACGCCTATATCCTCGGCAAGGGATTTTTGGAAGCAGACGCATCGGACATCGAAAGGCTCTTCGGCAGCAGGGAGACATTTGCCGCGCTGCTCGCACAGATCAATGCGCTCCCCGCCCCGCCTCCTGAAGAGCAGTACATCGCAGCGTATTACGCGCCCGCAAGCTTTGACACAACGGCAGCCGACTTTAGGACAGAGCGGCTTTTCTACACGCGGCAGAACGCCCTCGCCATAGATAAAATTCGCAACTATATAGAAGAAACTTATCCAGAAGCGACGGAGGACGACAGGCGCAGGCGCAATATACTGCTTGCAAGCCTCATCTACGAAGCCGCCACGCACACAAACACCTCCGGCGTATTCAAGGCGTACCACAAGGGCTTCGGCGGGCACGGCAAGGATGCCCTTCCCCGCATACTCAAAGCGATAGCCCTGCACGAAGCACCGCTCATAGATGCGGCATCTCCCGTGCATGTCTCCCAGGAGGATGCAAACCTCCTCGTGCGCAAGGAAGAACTCAGGGGCATAGACATAGCCTACCTCGATCCGCCGTACAACCAGCACCAGTACGGCAGCAATTACCATCTGCTCAACAGCATTGCCCGCTGGGACAAAATTCCCGCGCCGCTGGAACTGAATGACAAAGGAGAGCTGAAAGAGAAAGCCGCCATACGCAAAGACTGGGTACAGACTAAATCTCCCTACTGCTACCGGCACGAAGCAGAGGCAGCCTTTGAGGATTTAATTAACCATCTTGATGCAAAGTTCATCCTCATCAGCTACAGCACGGATGGCATCATCCCCTTCAGCACAATGAAGGATATCTGCTGCAGGAAGGGAAAGCTGTCCATCGTGACGAACGAATACATAAAGTACCGCGGCGGCAAGCAGAGCAACAAACGGCAGAACACAAACATAGAGTTCATCCTGTGCATAGACACAAGCAAGCAGTCTGATGAGGCTTCCATAAATGCCATAGATTCCCTTTTTGAAAGAAAGAAGATACTGCTGCTGTTCAAGCAAAAGTTCCACGAGCACGCCCTGTGCAAGGCATTCCCCCTTGAAGGCAAGGACAACCTCGTGTTCAGCGAGGGCGGATGCCAACACTTCATAAAAACAGAAAGCTTCTTTGAGCTTTTTCCTCCCGAAGACTGCGATAAGTTCCCGCTGGAAACGCTCAGGCAGCTGTACGAAAAGCTTGCCCCTTGCGCCTGCCAGACAAAAGAGGAAGAACTTGCGGAACTGCTCGCAAAGGCGAGGGCGGGAACCATCACCCCTAAGCTGGCAAAGAAAATCCCTCTCACGCTCAAAAAGCTCGCAAACAAAAAGAACAAGGATAAATTCATCTTCTGGCGGGGGCAGACCGAAAGCCTCGCGCTCAGCAATCCAGACACATACAGCGCTATCTGCGCCGCGCTTGAAAAGGTGAAGGTCCTTGCCGAGGAACGCTTCAACTCATAGCATCGCCTTACCCTTGACATCTTTTGCATAAATATACATAATTATGCATATTATGAAGGAAAGGCTTACACGGCTTAAAGCCGTCCGCAAACTCATCAAGAATTACCGGATAGAAAGTCAGGAAGAACTGCTCGGCTACCTACAGAAAGAGGGCTTTGAAGTGACGCAGGCAACCCTTTCGCGAGACCTCAAGCTGCTCAAAGTAGGCAAAATAAGCGACGGTCACGCGGGCTACGTCTACACCCTGCCCGATGATGATGAACGGAGGGAAAGCGAGCACATATTCGTGCAGGACTTCCTGCGCGGCTACGTGAGCATTGAATACAACGGAAATATCGTCGTCATCAAAACCTTCGGCGGCCATGCGGATGCCGTTTCGCAGGCGCTCGATGCGTTTTCCATGGACGAAATCATTGGCACCATTGCGGGAGAAAACTGCATCTTCATCTGCCTGCGGGAGGGGGTAAGCGGGGAGCAGTTCATCAAGGCGCTCAAACTGCGCATTCCAGAGCTGGAAGACGAGTGAGGCACGCTCCTCAATCCTACTCAGCAGAACCCGCGAAAAGCAGCTTCTTGGTGAATATCGCGTTCTTTATATAGATGCGCACCGTCTTGCCGTCCCAGCGCAGCTCCCCTTGATAAGAGTCTATGTCGGCAATCACGTTTTCATTGTCAGGCGGCGCGTGGCGGGCATTTTTTGCAAGGGATACCATCGTAAAGGTCGCCCGAAACTTATAGGGCGCGTCGTTTTCCGCCACCGTCTGCGGAACATCCTCGGGGCGGATGAGGATTACCGTACCGTCAGCCTTTTGCAGCACAAAGCAGGCAAACTGCGGGGAAATTTCAAGCATATCCAGAGTAGCTTCTTCTCCCTGCACGGCATGATGGGGAAAGGCTATGTCGTCATAATAGCCTATAAGAGATTCGTGGAAACCGCTGTCAAGCGCCGCACTGCCCTCGCCGTTTTCCAGACTGTCAAGCAGGCGGGAATAGGCGGCAAGGCGAAGGTCCAGCAAATCAAGCACGGAAGGATACGCCCAGTCCATATACGCTATTAAATCACCATAGAGGCTTGCGTTCGCGGTGAGCAGGTCTCCCATGTAGCTTGTCACCTGCTTTATCTTGGGGAAATTGACCTTGTTCAAGAACGTTATCCGTGATACAATGTCAAAAAAGCTAAAGCCCCAGCGGGAGCGGACAGCCTTTTCGTGATATTTTTTCTGCGCCTTGCTCATCTCTTCCAGATTCTTGCGGTATGCCTTGTTGTTTTCAAGCTTTTGGGCAATCTCCTCAGAATCCGCCGCCGTGTAGAACTCTTTAGGTGCAAGCACCAAGTCTTCGGAAAGTGGATTTCCTATTCCGCCCAGTTCCATGGACTTTCCCGCCTTGTAGACAAAAGGCTGGGCATCCGCATTGCCATCACAGGTCATAAAGAGCGTGTAGGCATCCTGCCCCGTCACCCCTCTGAACGAAGTTGCGCCGCCTAAAATATCAATCTGGTAGTATTGCGTGCTCGCTTCGGCAGAGAAATCAAAGAGCTTGAGATGGCGGTCCTTGAACAAATCTTCAAGCAGCTGGCGGAAGTCTTTGGAATATCTGGAAAGCTTCCACTCGTCGATTTCTGCGGTGATAAAGTAATACCTCGGCGTGCCGTCAAAGCCAGGATTATAGCGCCTGATATACGTCCATTTTTCCACAGGATAGAGGGCGCAGGAAAAGGACTCTTCCCCGTGGCTGATGGTGAGCGTGCACCTGTCCTCGCTTGAAAGCGCCGCCCCTTCCACCATGCAGCTGTAACCGGCAAGCTTGTTGCTGTTCTTGCTGATGTAGCCCCGATAGGAAAACGTCGTTTCCTCTCCCGCTTCCGCCTTGTTTTCCAGAAAGAATTCATCCGCTATCACCAGCTCGGCGGGGCTGAACAGCCATTCCGCATCAAAGAGCATCTTGTGATAATAGCCTATCCTGCCGGAAGCATCGGTCCCTGCAACGCGAAGCTCTCGCGCCGCATTGCCCCGTCCCGTCTGTGCTATGCTGATAATTTTGGAAAGCCGTGCGGAACCGGAAAGCTTGATTTTCGGCTGCTTGAACCAGTCTTCTGCAGGGAGCGCCCAAGGTGCATAGTTTGAAATATAGTCCGTGCCAGCCGAATACTGGGGCAGCTTCTCATAGGTGTACTGGAAGAACACGGGGTCGCAGCCCATGGTGTCAAAGTCTATGAGACGGGTATACATGCTTCCCCTGTCGCCAATGAGGAAGATAGTGTCTCCCGACACGCTGATGTTCTCCGCAACGAAGCGCCCTTCTTCCGGTCCCTGTATGGAACGGCTGAAATCCGTGGGCAAGCCGCTGTCCGTAAAGCGGATGTGCTGTCCGTCCTTGGTCAAGAAGTAAAAGGTTTCCAAGCCCATGGTGCCGTAATGGTGCTGATTGCCGTACCTGTCTTCATACCACAGGATTTCGCCGCGGCGGCAGCCCATGCTCCACCCGCGCTTTTCCACCACCAAGTCGTTCTGCACAAGGTAGTTTTCCCGCGGAAAGCCGCAGAGCTTCCGCCAACGGAAGGGCTTCTGGGGGGCGGTTTTTGAGATAAAGCAGGAATACATAACGCCATCCTGGTCAAAGGCGCAGAGGCTGTCGGCATCGCAGCACAACTCGCAGATGGCGGCAGGGGGATCAAAGACATCCTTTCCGCTGCCGGATCCACTGAACGGCAGTCCGGTCTTTAAGAAGAGCTTCCATTCTGCATTTCCTTTCTCTTTCGCATAAATCTTGCCGTCTTTGATGGCAAAATCGTAATACGTACAGTAGGACTGCGTCATGGTGCGCATGAGCACTTTCGGGGGAAGGGAACCGCTCACATCCTGCGTGGCAGTGATGTCATGCAGGACGCTTTCCTGCGCAGGAGCGGAAACGGCTGCGAAAAGCGACAGGAGGATGCACAACAGGATGGCTGCATTTTTTTTGTGATATATGGGCTTCATGTGTGTTCAGTATACAGGAAAGCGATGGTTACGGCAATCGGCGGATGGGGGGGGGGAAACGCGAAGGTAGATGCGCGGAAAATTTGCGAAAGTCACGGGAAATGCCCTTGACATTTTCGGTGGAGGGAATAATATAGCTCTATGAATGAACAGACAGCAGATGGGCAGACAATAGACAAAAAATCGATTCCGTTTTCGGTAATTCAACTCGGCATAATTGCGGCTGTCGCGCTTGCCGCTATCGTGACAGGCGCGTTTTTTGTTTCAGGGTCGGCGCGGCGCAGATTCGAGCGCTCAGCACGTGAAGAGCTGTCACAGCTGCGGCAAAACATGGAGCTGAGATTCAGCGAAGGTTTCAACGAACAGCTTGCACTTGCCCTGCAGATGGCGAAGTCACCGCTCATCGTGAGCTACTTTGAGAATCCGGAGAACGAGCCCCTGCGAAATAATGCGATTGCCGAAGTTGCCGCCTATCAGGATTCCTTCTTGAGCAAGCTGTCTTTTATGATAAACGACAAGGACTTGCAGTATTATGCCAATGGTGAAAAGCTTTATACACTAGACAAGAGTATTCCAGACAGTGCCTGGTACGTGAATATCATGCAGACGAACAAGTCATACGAGTTTAATGTTGACTATGACATAGGGCTCAAGCAAACATTCCTCTGGCTGAACTGCGTGGTGCGCGATGTACGGGGAACAGCGCTCGGACTCATCGGCACGGGCATTCCACTGACGGGCTTCGTGGAGACGATGTACTCCCACCTGAACGAGGACTGCACGATGTACCTGTACAACAGCGCACTGGAAACCTGCGGCTCCACCGACCTGCGCCATCTGGAGGAGAAAACACCCATTACAAAGCTAGTCTCCGCCTTTGCGGGACACGAACAGGAACTGACGGGCGAGGAAGCCCGCTTCGTGTCGCGTGGCAACAGCGTGTACGCCCTCTCACCGCTCGGCAGCATCGGCTGGAACATCATACTCTTCCAAGAGTATACTGTCGCCGCATTCCTTGAGGGGGCGGCTTTGCCTTTTGCGGTCTGCCTGGTGCTGTTCGTATTTCTGTCGGGCGGCACGCTTGCCTTCTTCAGGATCCACAGCCTGCACTCTCATGAGCGGACAGCAAGCAGTGAGCTGATGGGTGAGATTCAGAGCCTCGTCATCGCGGCGAAGGAGAACGCTACCACCGCGCAGGAGCAGAGCGCCGCAGTCAAGGAAATCGTCGCGACGATGGAGGACAACACGGCGCTGTCCGAGAACATCGCATCGAAGATACAGGATGTGTCCTCGGTCGCAGGAAAAAGTTCCGTCGATGTGGCGGATGGCGTTGGCCGCCTTGAACAGAACGTCGCCCAGTTGCTCGAGATCGCCGAAGCAAATCAACGGATGATAGACGGCATAAAGGACTTAGGCGAAAAGGTAAACAATATCTGGGACATCGTGTCGCTCATCAACAGCGTCGCCGATCAAGCCAAGATAATCGCTTTCAACGCGGAGCTTGAAGCCTCCAGCGCAGGCGAGGCAGGAAAGAACTTCCACATCGTGGCAACGGAGATCCGCCGGCTGGCCGACGGCATCATAGACGGCACCAAGGAGATAAAGGAGCGGATCACCGAAATCCAGCACTCGTCGGACAGCCTGATTCTGGCGAGCGAGAGCGGCACGGAGAAGATACACGAGGGTGTGGAAAGCGCGAACTCGCTTTCGGAACGCTTTGCGAGCATCAAGAATGCCAGCGAGTTGACGGCGGGCAGTGCGGGAGACATAACGCAGATAATCCAGCAGCAGGCAACAGCCAGCGAGCAGATACTGATTACGCTCAGACAGATAGCCTTGGGCGTTGAGGACTTCGGTTCGACGACGAAGAGCATCTCCAAAGCATCAGAAAAGCTGCGGAGGATAGCCGAGGGCCTGAATGGCTAGGGGTTCGGACCGCTTATTAACGCAGAACCTGCCTGTGTTCACCACGGACACTACAGAGGGAACATGTCATGAAAAAAGGACTTTTACTGTTGTTGCTAACGCTGATTCCATGCGCAGCATTCAGCAAAGTCAGCATAGAGTATGACCATGCCTGCATAAGGAAATTATCTGACTTTAGGTTAATGGGTGTAATCGACTTGCGGACGAAGAAGGATCCGAACGCAGAAGTGAAATACCGGACATTAAATCATGAAGGCGGCATGAAAATGCGCGTCCTTGAAATTCTGGGAAAGGATATATGCAATGGCAGGGGCGGAATATGGCTCTATGTCATTCTCACCGCCCCCATCTGGACTGACGAGGGCGAGTGGATACGGGCAAACGAAAAGTTCCTGATTTTCCTTCCTGACGATATGCCGCTCTTTGATTTTGACGAATGAAAAAGCGTGGGACGTTATGCCCCTGCATCGTCCCTGAATATGGCGACATGCTTTTTCATAAATTTTCCCACCGTCGTGATGGCTGGTCCTATGGCAAAAGCCATGATGACCGAGCCGAGTAAAAATCCCTGCACGCCGTTAGGTGCAAGGCAACCGGCGAGAAAGCCAATGCCTATTGCCGCAAGGTCATAGCAGATACGAAGAATAAAGTAGGGAATTCCCGGAATCCAGCCGCTGATAATCTTGATTGCCGCATCATAGGGGGAAAGCCCCATATCCGCGTTCATATAGACGGCGGCGGTTATCACAAAGAAAATGATTGCAAGCGCAAAGACAAGGACGCGGAAGTAGAGGTTTGCAGGATCTGTGATAAAAGCGTGCAGACCGATGCTGCGCCACAGGAAGCAACAGAAATCCGCCGTATAGCCGATGAGCACCATATTCAGCAAGGTGCCGCAGCCGATGAGCCGCGGCTTGAAGATTATGGTAAAAAGAAGCATGACAGCGTTGAGCGTCAGCTGCCAGTTGCCAAGGGTCCAGCCCATCTTGTTCGCAAGGTTAATATTCATAAAGGAACAGGGATCCGTGCCCCACGCCGCCTCTATGAGGAAAGAGAGGTTAAATCCCATGAGCAGGATGGCAACCGCAACTACCACGAATTTCTGCCAGAAATGCGGTACAATCCACTGACTGAAATCAATCTTTGCTTTCATAGTTGCAAGTATAGCATATTGCTGCGGTTTTGCAAATGGGCAAGCGGAAAGCGGCTGCTATTTCCACTCCACGCACCCGCAGGAGAAAAACTTCTAATGCGCCGCAAAGTGCTGCACAGTCAGCTTTCCTCACTTCTTTGACCTGATGAACAAGCTTTGGCACCCGCTTTGCAGCAGATGATAGCAATACGAAATAAATCTAAGGCTTTCGCTTTTAGAGCTGTTATGATGGCTACGCTAATATTATACCTTTCAACAACTTATCTGGATTCTTCTGCGGGGTATCCCCTTCAACACACTAATTTTAAAATTCTCTCCACTTTATACTTGTACCATCATCCTTGTCATATATTTTCATTTGCTTGAATACTGACAGGCAGTGTTTGCGAGAACCTGTCAGTTTTAAGTCTCTATAATATCGCGACTTAAAACTGACAGTATTCTGAATACATTTATATTAGGAAATCAATCAATGCCCGTAGGTGGCGATGAAGACGCCAGCCGCAATGGCGGTGCCGATAACGCCAGAGACGTTTGGTCCCATAGCGTTCATCAGCAGGAAATTTGAGGGATCATACTCCAGCCCCACCTTGTTGGCAACGCGAGCCGCCATAGGTACAGCAGAGACACCGGCAGAGCCGATGAGCGGATTGATCTTTTTGCCCTTAGGCAGGAAGACATTCATAAGCTTTGCCATAAGCAGGCCGCCCATCGTTGCCACGCAGAAAGCCAGCAAGCCGAGCACGATGATGCCGATGGAGTTACCGTTGATAATCTTTTCGGGCGTCATCTGGCTGCCAACTCCCAAGGACAGGAGGATGGAAACGATGTTCATCAGCTCATTCTCCATAGTCTTAGACAAGCGTTCCACCACACCGCACTGCTTGACAAAGTTGCCAAACGCCAGCATACCGATAAGTGGGGCTGCAGGCGGCAGAAGCAAGATGGTAAGCACGAGCAGCAGCATGGGGAAAAGGATGCGCTCAGTCTTGCTCACCGGACGCAGCTGCTCCATGTGGATGAGCCGCTCCTTCTTCGTCGTCAGAGCCTTCATAATCGGCGGCTGAATCATCGGCACAAGCGCCATATACGAGTATGCGGCAACCGCGATGACAGCCATCATCTCTGGAGCAAGCTTGCCGGACACATAGATAGATGTAGGACCGTCAGCACCGCCGATGATGGAAATTGCCGCAGCCTGAATAATCGTATAATCCACACCGGGGATAAAGTTCATAAGCGCTACGCCGAACATCGTAAAGAAGACGCCAAGCTGCGCCGCACCGCCCAACAGCGCCATCTTGGGGTTAGCGATAAGCGGGCCAAAGTCTGTCATAGCGCCTATGCCCATGAAGATCAGCATGGGAAAGAACTCGTTTCCCACACCCGCACTGTAGATGATGTGCAGCATACCGTCAGGTGCATTGCCCATGCCTGCTCCCGGAATGTTCACCAGAATAGTGCCAAAGCCAATCGGGATGAGCAAAAGCGGCTCAAAACCCTTTGCCGCGCCAAGATAGACGATGAGGAAGCCCACCGCAATCATAAGCACATACTGCCAGCCGGGAGCCTTGACTCCCCCTGTAAAGTCAGCGGCGGCACCCGCTTCCGCAGCTTCAGCTTCGTGTTCTTCTTCTGCAAGCTCCTCCGCAGTCTGCTGATGAATCATCTTGTAGATGCCCGTTGACTTGCCTATGTTCTTCAAGAAGGTACTGATGGAAATATCATGTTCGCCATGCCAGTTTTCCGTACCCTTGATAACCGTATTCAGCCCTGTCCGAGGAGCGGCAGCACGATCCTGCGCCAGCGCCCTTGTGCCAAAGGACACAACGGATGCCATGACCATAATCATCAGCATGATGAGGGCAATCTTCTTTGTATCTTTTGTCTTCGTTATACTAGGCATACCGTCTGTCCTTATTTGATTTCAGCCACAGGCTGGTTGTTTGTAAGCTGGGACCCCGCGGAAGCAAGAAAATGCACCGTGCCGTCCACAGGCGCCTTGATTTCAAGCTCCATCTTCATGGACTCTATAATCACGATGTTCTCGCCCTTCTTGACAGCCGCACCTTCACTCACCGCGGTGCGAAGGAACACGCCCGCAACAGGAGCCTTTACCACAGTCCCAGAACCAGAAGGAGCTGCAGCCGGGGCAGCGGCAGGCACGGGAGAAGCAGGAGCTGCGGCAGGTGCTGGAGCGACAGCCTTCACCACGCCGCCAATGGTGGCGAGCACCTGCCCGCTCGTAATTTGCGTACCAGTGGGCACGGTATAAGTGATCGTACCGTCTTCAGTAGCCTTCACTTCAAGCTCCATCTTCATGGACTCGATTATGATGACGGTCTGTCCTTTTGAAACCTTTGAACCGTTTGCAAAGCACTGCTTGAGCATGGTGCCAGCTACAGGAGCCTTGATGTCCACGCCGCCCACGGCAACGGGTGCGGGAGCCGCAACCACAGGAGCAGCACCAGCTGCACCGAAAGCCACGTTGTAGGGCACACCGTTCACGGTAACGCTCATGCTGTCACCCGCAGGACCAGAAGTCACATTGTATGCAGTGCCGTTTACGGTGATCGTGTAGGAACCGCCCTTGCCGCCACTTGATGCAGAGGCGGCAGCAGGAGCAGCCACCACGCCGAAGGTCTTTGCCGCGTCCACCGGACCGTTCGCACGCTCCTTAAAGAACTTGGGGGCAACCTTCGGGAACATGGCATAGGTGAGCGTGTCCTCAACAGAGCCATTGCCACCGTTCTCCTTTGCCTCAGCCACCATCTTATCCCATTCAGGGGCAATCTTGTCAGCAGGGCGGCAGGTAAGCACTTCGTCCATCGCGTTCTGCTCGAGCGCTTTCTTTACCAAATCAGCATTCGGAGAGGCGGGCAGCTTGCCGTAGCGTCCTGTAAGCAGGTCGCGGAACTCCTGCGTCATGCGGGCATATTTGCCAAAGAGCACATTGAAGACAGCCTGCGTTCCCACAATCTGGCTCGTGGGGGTGACGAGCGGCACGTAGCCTGCATCCTTGTGGACGGTCTCCATCTCTTTAAGCACATCATCCATCTTGTCGGAAGCGCCCTGCTGCTTGAGCTGGCTTTCAAGGTTGGAAAGCATACCGCCCGGCACCTGGGAAAGCAGGATGCGGGTATCTGCGCCAAGGAATTTTGACTCAAGGGAAGCATAGTGGAGCCGTACTTCGCGGAAGTACTTGGCAATCTCAAGCAAAGCCTTTGTGTCAAGCCCCGTATCATAGGGGGAATTCTTGAGCATCTCAACAACGGTTTCCGTGGGGCTGTGGGAAGTGCCCATAGACATAGCAGAAATAGCAGTGTCCAGAATATCAGCACCGGCTTCCACAGCCTTAAGCTCTGCGGCAACGGAAAGTCCCGTGGTGGAGTGCGTGTGTATTTCCACCGGCAGGTCGCATGACTTCTTCACCGCCTTTACAAGCTCATAGGCATCCAGAGGCTTCAAAAGTCCTGCCATATCCTTGATGCAGATTGAATCCGCACCGAATTCAGCAAAGGTCTTTGCAAGCTCGGCATATTTTTCAATGGTATGAAAAGGCGTAACAGCATAGGAAATTGCCATCTGCACATGCTTGCCCGTCTTTTTTGCCGCCTTGGTGGCGCGTTCAAGATTGCGGGGGTCATTGCAGGCATCAAAAATGCGGAACACACCGATGCCGTTTGCCGCAGCGGTTTCAACAAACTTGTCAACCACATCGTCAGCATAATGGCGGTAGCCAAGCAGGTTCTGACCACGGAGAAGCATCATAATCTGGTTGTTCGGCAGCGCCGCATGGAGCTTTCTAAGGCGCTCCCACGGATCCTCATTCAAAAAGCGGATGCAGCTGTCATAGGTTGCACCACCCCAGCCTTCTACAGCCCAATAGCCAATTTTATCAATCATTCCACACGCAGGAAGCATATCTGCGGTAGTCATACGTGTTGCATGAAGCGACTGGTGTGCATCACGCAATACCAATTCGGAAATACCAACCTTAGCCATAAAAACCCCTTATATATAGTAGAAAATTGTTATACCGCTTATCTGTCAGCCCAACTTTTCATGCAGGGCAGCAGCTATCGCCGCTACAACGGCGCCGTTATCTGCACTCACAGGCGAAACAGCCGGAGCTACAGCGGCAGGAGACGTGCGCTCTTCTTTTACTGGTTCCTTATCAAGCTTGAGGGCATGTATTACCGCATGGAGCAGGTACATTGCACCTATCATGATAATAAGGAAAGAAAAAACAACACCCATTCCCAGCAAAGTCAGCAGAGCACTTTGACCAAGCATTTGTGAAATTGTCATATTTCCTCCGTGAAATGAGAAAAAAAAATCCTAGATTATAGTAATTATAATTTATCAAGGGAATTTATACAAGGATATAAAGAGCAATATTGGTGTTTTTAGCGTTCTCGTCAATGAAAAAGGTCGTAGGCATCAATACCGTTGACAAAGGTCCCCGGCGGATATGATTTAAGCAGATTTCTCCTGCCCTCTTCCAGATGCTTGCTCGTAATGCCGTGCCTGATGGACTGCTCGGCTTCAAGCAGCGCGGAATAGTGGTCTGCAAGGCGGACAATGCGCCCGTCTACCGGATTGTAGCAATCCTCGTTGTATTTTTCGTTTAAGTCTTCCCAGCTCACGGCGCAAACCTTGCCGTCTTTGACGATACGGTTGCGGAACTCATCGTTTGTAAAATAAAGGATTTCATCTTTATAGAAATCTTCCATGAGGGGCACCAGTTCCTTGTTCACTATCTGGTCCTCAATTTTCTTTACAATGGAGGGAAGCCCCTTGGTTGCCTGCTTAACGGGGGAAATAATATCCCGCGTCACCGATTCCGGCAAATCATGGAACAGGGCGCAGAAGAAGTTGTTGTAAAAGCGGCGAGGGCACATCTTTACCCCGCACTCCCATTCCAAGAGCAGCGTCAGCACGGCGACAAAAAAACAGTGCCCGAGCACGGAGGTTTTCGGCACGCGCGGCGTCTGGTTCCAGCGCGTCTGAAAACGAAGCTGCTCTATGCGCATAAGGAAGTCAAAAGGCTTCTGCCGCGTCATCAGCAGCTGCAAGCCCCTCAGGTCTAAGAACTGCTGCAGGTCGGCATTGAGCTCCCGCCGTATGGGTTCCAGCCGGGAAGCCTCGTTCACCATGCTTATCATATCCAGCTCCCGCAGCGTGGAATACTTGTGCGCGGCGCGGAATATGCGGGAAGTCTCCTCCTGCCCTGCCCCATACGGAATGGAACCACTCCTGTTTCCTATATACAGGGTAAAGCGAGAAAAGAGCTCCTTGTCCGGCATCAGCTCCCTGTACTGCTCAAGCACCCATTCATTGAGCTTTACGAATTCATCGGGATATTCACTCTTGATGAGACGCTGCACAGGACTTTTGATGTCGCAGAGGGAAATCTTGCGGAGAAGGTCAAAGAGGGAAGCATAGATCATCCACTCCCAGTCTATCGCGATGCCGCTGTTTTCCGCGTACTTGGCGATGATGTACGCAGCCACCATCTTTTCCGCATCCTTATCCATCTCTACCACGTCAAAGGGACGTACAAGATCATTCCAGCGAACGATAGAAAAACCTTCAAAAATCTTTAAGGCAAAGTCCTTATTCATTACTGCTTACTTGCCGGATCCCGTCTTGATGTCGGCATCAAGCCTGTTGCGCCATGCAAGCGCCTTGCGCTTTATCTCTTCGGACGCATCACTGTCGCTGAGCACCATTGCCACACGCCTTGCCGCAATGAGGAGATTTATTCCCATCTGCATATCATCCCTGCGGCGGGAGCCAAGCTCATACTTGTCGCGATAATCCGTCGCGCTCTGGTCAAGCAGCTTGCGGAGGAGCCTTATGTAAAGGACGGTGGACTCATAATCGGCAGAATTGGGGTCAAAATAATCCTTGGCCGCCTTTTTCATATCGATGAGGTTTTTTGCAACAACGATAAATCTGCCCCGAATTTCAACAAAAGTCCACTTCCACTTGGAATTGTCGCCAAAAGCCTCAGTGAGCAGGTTGATGGCAAGCCCCAACTTGCGCACCAAATAAAAGCGCTTCGCTATGCCAATGTCGGCAATCAGTTCCTGACGCGGCTCAAGGTCTGCATAAGAGCAGTCAACCATATTTGAAACGACGTCTTCCATATAAATCAGGGCGCGGTATATCGTCTTTCGGGCATCGTTGAGGGCATCATTGTTCTTGAAGTTCAGCACTTCCACCGACAGCGAGTTTATGGCCATATAGAGGGTAGACAGATAAACCATCTGACCGGCAAGCTGCAGCTTACGATGCTCTGTTCCCCCGCTTTCCTTTTTCAATGCGGCAACTTCTGCCTTTTCCTTGTCAAGGACAGTCTTGATAACAGCTTTGACAGGCTTTGCCTGATTAAAAAATTCCTCCCTCGTCTCTGAATCTGTTGCCATCACATTCCTCCGAATTTATGCAGCATCGCGGCAGCATGACCTAGCGATTCTACCGATGAAGCATCGCCAGAAAGCATGCGGGCAATTTCCTTAACACGCTCCTGTCCGCTAATTGGAAATACATTGGTCGAAGTTGTATTGCCAGCTACACCTTTCTGTATCTTTACCTGATTATCGGCATAAACAGCAATACTCGCCAGATGCGTTATGCACAAAACCTGCTTCTTTTTAGACAATTTTTTCAGATGCTCGCCGATGCCCACGGTTATCTCCCCGCCGATGCCGGTGTCGATTTCATCAAAAATCAGTGTACCCGCAGTATCTGCGCCGCAGAGTATAGTCTTGAGGGCAAGCATCACGCGGCTCAGCTCACCGCCGGAGGCAATCTGCGCCAAAGGAAGGAGCGGAGAACCGGGATTTGCGCTGATAAGGAACTGGATATTATCCATGCCGTGGGAATCGCAGTTCTGGCTCACGGTAGTGCCGGGCTTTTCCACAATGCTCACGCGGAAAGAAGCATCCTTCATTCCCAGACAGGCAAGTATGCCTTCCACCGCAGAAGACATCTTCGTTGCCGCAGCCTTGCGCTTGGCGCTCAACGCCTTTGCAGCTGCATAAACCTGTTTTTCAAGCGAAGCGACCTCTGCCGCCAGAGCGGACTTGTCGTTCGCAAGCCCCGAAAGCTCTTCAAGCTGCTGTCTTGCCTTTTCCGCATAGGAAAGTACATCCGCAACCCCCGTCGCAGGACCGGAAGTATACTTTTTTTTCAGTTTATATATCAGTTCCAGCCGCTCCTGC
Source organism: uncultured Treponema sp. (assembly GCA_937885235.1). Taxonomy (GTDB): domain Bacteria; phylum Spirochaetota; class Spirochaetia; order Treponematales; family Treponemataceae; genus Treponema_D. Next base: position 9,367 of record CAKZZK010000138.1, on the reverse strand, counting down.
ACCTTGGAAAGCCTGTCAGGGTCAAAGACAAGCGAATCCGCATAGCGGTGAAACTCATCCGCAATATCATCGAGCTCATAGAACGATGCCTGCAGGCGCCCCTGCAGAGTTTCAAGCCCCTTGTCCATCTCCACCGCATGGGAAGCTATGCCGTTCATCTTGCGCAGGATGGCCATCACCCCCACGCCTTCGCCGCCGCCATCCAACAGCGAACGAATCTCTTCCATATCACTGTAGAGTTTTTCAAAAGAAGAGAGCCTGCTCTCCTCCGCCTCAAGCTCCTCGTCCTCGCCTTCTTTCAGGCGGGCGGCATCAATTTCATCAACCGCAAAACCAAGCATCTCAATCCTGTTCCGCCGCCATTCCTCATCAGTCGCGAAATCTTCCAGAGAACGGCGTTTTTCCACCAGAGAGCCGTGCAGGGTGGTAAATGCCCGCACCTCTTCCTCTATGCCCGCGTAGCTGTCCAGATAGCGGCGGTGCTCCGGTATGCGCATGAGGGACTGCTGCTCGTGCTGGCCGTGCAGGTCAACAAGGAATGCGGCAAAGGAGCTGAGATCCGCGCGGGTCACGCTCACGCCGCCAATCCATGCGGAAGATTTTCCCGTATCCCGCACCACCCGCCTGAGCAGGATGCGTCCATCCTCGTCCTCTATGCCATGCTCGCTGAGCCAGTCCTTTGCCTCCGCGCAGTCCAAGAGGAAGGTTCCGCAGACCTGCGCTTCATGGCAGCCCGTGCGTATCTGCTCCAGCCCCGCCTTACCGCCAAGCAAGAAAGCAAGACTGCCTATGAGGATTGACTTACCCGCCCCCGTTTCACCGCTCAGCACGGTAAAGCCCTTTGCAAATTCTATGTGGGCGCTGTCTATGAGCGCAAAATTCTTTACATCAAGTTCTTCAAGCACGAGGACCTCCCGCCCAGTTTAACTTGCTCTGCAATGCCGCGTAAAATGTTTCCTGCGTAGCGGCTACCAGGCGCGCCCTGCTTTTGAGCACGCCTACGATGACGACATCCCCCTCACACAGACCGAAAGAGACCTGACCATCTGCTGTCAGCCCCACATCCACCCGAGAAGGCAATACAGTGATGACAATCTCACCGCCGGAACCAAAGACGAGGGGGCGAGCCGAAAGGCTGAAAGAGCTGATGGGCGTCAAAAGCATAGTGTCAAGTGAGGGCTCCATAATTGGACCGCCCGCCGCCGCCGCATACGCTGTAGACCCCGTCGCGGTGGACACAATGAGCCCATTAGCCTTGAAAGGCCCAAGCAGGGCATGATTATATGCTACTTTCAGATTGATAAGCCGTGAAGAGGCACTGCTGGAAACCACAATATCGTTCATACCGCTCGTCAGGAAGACCGTTTTTCCCCCGCGCAAAACCTCAGCTTCAATCAGGCTCCGCTCGCTCACCAAGCTTCTTCCGTCCAGATAGCGCTCCAGCTGCTCCTGCCATTCATCCACCTGTATGCTCGCAAGGAAACCGAATTCCCCCAGATTTATGGCAAAGACGGGAATTCCCAGAGGAGCGCAGCCACGGCAGGCAAAAAGCACCGTTCCATCCCCGCCAAGCGTCAGCACAAGGTCGTAGCCTTCAAAGGACACAGAGACTTCTTCAGAACCGGCATCAGCGCCATTGTAGGTAAAAAGCACGGAACTTACGCCCCGTTCAGCTAAAAACGAACGGATTTCCTCTCCCAGCGGGAGCGCACGTTCTTTAAAAGAATTGACGACAATAAGACACTTTTTCATGGAAGCGAAGAAAGAACTTTTACAATCCTCTCGGCATCTTTTTTCCCCAGCCGCGGGTACAGCGGGAAAAGCGCACAGCGCAACAAAAGCGAATTCGCACAGATGCAGTTCGGCGCAAGGGTCTCCTGCCTGAGGGCAATCACCGAATTTTCATAGGCCTGCCGCACCTCTATGCCCTTCTTCTGGGCATAAGCCTTGACATCCTTAAACCCTGCATTAAGCACCAGCGGAAAAGAATACACCGTAGACCCATCATCGGAAGCGCGGACGTAAGTCTTATGGCGTCCGCTCAGTATGGCACGGGAATACAGCGCAAAAAGCTCCCGCCTTACCGCCTCATTCCGCTCGTATTCCTTCAACTCCACCTGTGCAAGGGCGGCATTCATATCAGGCATCAAGTCGGTAGACGGAGCGGCATCGGCAAGGCGTTTAAGGATAATCCACTCCCTCCTGCCGGGAGCAAAGAGCACAGCACCACCACCCGCGGTGATAATATCGCGATCCTCCATGCCGAATATCGTGTACAGCCCATACATGCCAGCCCGTTTGCCGGGCTTTTGGGCATCGCCATCCTCAGAAGGATAGCGTGCAAGGGCAGACTGCGAAATATCTTCAATGATGGGGATGCCGAGGGAAAGGAAAGCCTTGATATCAGGCAGCACGCCCATGGACTCCGTGAGCACCAAGAGCCTGCCCCCTTCTTTCATTGCCTTTTCAGCCGCCTCCACAGTGACAAGCCCTGTTTCTTCCGCCACATCCAGCACCATGGGCTTGTAGCCAAGCTTCTCCACGGTAAGCAGCTGCCATGCAGGAGCAAGCGCACTCAGCATCACGCCGCCATCCACAGGCAGTTCCAGAGCCTTCAGGACATACTCCAAGGCAAGAGACGGACTCCTAAGGGCAATGCAGCCGTCACAACCTATGGTCTCCTTTACGGACTGCATAAGCCGCAAGGCGCTTTCCCCCGGACCGAGATGTTCGTCCACCATACAGGTGAGGACGGCTTCCATCTCCCGCCGCCTGATTGTGGAGCTGTATGTGTTTATCATTTTTACCTGTCGCCGCGGGCTTATCTAGCCATAGGATTGATAATCTTCTGCAGTTCTCCCGCATTAAATATCTTGCGCGTATCAAGGATGATCAGATAGGAGACTTCCTGCCGCACCACGCCCTCGATATACTCGGTGCCGATGCCGCTGAGCATCTGCGGCGGGGGCTTGATATCTCCCTTGTTCACGCCGATAACGCGGGCAACGCGGTCAATGATGATGCCGATCTTGTTGCCTTCAATGTCAAGGATGACAAAACCGCCCTCATCCTCCATATCCTCGTCTTCTTCCACTCGGGAAATCTGCTGTATATGGAAACGCTTATGCAAATTGATAATCGGAATTATTTCCGAACGGAGCTTGATGATGCCCTCGACATAGTACGGGGCATTCGGAATGGGACGCACGGTCTGCACCTTCACAATTTCCTTGACATCCATAATGTCCACACCGTAAAGCTCTTCCCCCAGCTGGAAGGTCACAAGCTGGAGCTGTGTATTTTCATTGGCCATTATATTTCTCCTTATTATGCATTTTACACTACAAAAGCATATTAGTCTACTATAAAAAGTGAAAGAACTTGAACTTTTCTCACTCCCAGAGCCTTGAGCTGCCCTGCGCAGGCTTCCACCGTGGCTCCCGTGGTAATCAGGTCGTCAACAAGGACCACCTCGTCTGGCATAATGCAACGCCTCGCAGCACGGGAAGGTGCGTAGACGGCAGGAGATTTCAGCCTGTCGGCGCGGTTCTTTTTCTTCTGCTGGTCATCACTGAGCCTTTCAAGCAGGGGAAGGATTGCAATGCCGTAGCGGCGGCACAGGCAGATGCAGAGTTCGGCAATCTGGTCCCAACCTTGCTGCCTGATTTTTCTGGGGCGGGGCGGCACAGGGACAATCGGGGGAATGCGTCTTCCCGCATAGAGAGCGCAAAGCGCACGATACAGGGCTTCTGCAAACACGGCGGAAAGCGAGCGGGCTCCAGCCATTTTCCACTCAAAGAGCAGGCTTTTATTCCACAGGCGGTAGGAGTGAAGCGGAAATACCGCATCAGCGGAGCGAATCACCCTCTCCTCACGGCAGGCAAAACACATTCCTTCTTCGCCGAGCAGAAGCTTACCGCACACAGAACAGCGCCCTTTCCCCGAAAAATGAAACACTTTCTCTTCCATACACGAGGAGCACAGCACATCCCCGCACGTTTCTCCACAGCAAATACAGCGCTCCCCCGTAAAGAAAGAGGAGAGCCCCCGATGCACAAAGCCCTGCAGGGCATACAACCCTGTATACATAACACGAAATCCTGACATACTGTTATCATCAGGGAAGGGATGCAGAATTTAACACAACTGTGGATTATTTTGATCCTAAAAAGCGCTGCGATACTTGCAGAACAGGTATGCTGTTATTATCCTTCTATTGAACTAATATATAAAAACCGATAATATAGAACACATCAAGAGAGCTGTTGCAAATTCATTTTCAAAAAGGAGAAATCACAATGTTTGATAGAAAGGCGTACAAGGCCATTGCCCAGAAGCAACTGCAGGGGCGCTATGGTACGCCCGCGCTTGCCACACTGGTGACAGCAGGTGTCCTTTTCATACTGTATATGCCCGTCCTTCTTGCAAGAAAGAATGGCGAAGACATCAGCAATTCGGGACCTTTTGGAAGCTCTATGTCCGTCATAGTGGTCTGCCTGAGCGGCATTCTGGAAATTGCATTCTACCGGCTGGCAATCATACTGTCCAAAACGCGGGAAAAACAGCCTTTCAGCGTTTACCTCGAAGGCTTTAACTACTGGCTCAAGGGACTGCTGGGCATTCTGTGGATGTTGCTCTGGCTCGTGCTCTGGGGGCTCTGCTTCTATATTCCGCTTTTCATCAAAGTCTTTTCGTATTCGCAGATGTTCTTCATTTTGGCGGAGTATCCCGACATAAGCGTGCGGAAAGCTATGACGCTGAGCAAGAAAATTACCAACGGCTACAAGTTTGACCTCTTTGTCATGAGCCTGAGCTTTTTGGGATGGGATATCCTTGCGGCGCTCATTCCTCCGCTGGAATTGTGGCTTGTTCCCTATAAGACTATGGCGGAAACAAACGCCTATCATTCCATCAAGGCACAGCAGATTGCAGCGGGCGTGGTCAGCGAATCGGACTTTTCTGGCACATCGGACTATAGCGACGGCACAGATACTGCTTTCCAGACAGACGCAACGGCAGCATTCCCTGTCATTCTGGGACAAAAAGAAGAAGAGGAAGGGAAAAGCTCAGAGACCGTTGCCACCACCGAAGACAAAATCCTTATGCCTCCGCCGGAGAGCGCACCAAGCAATGCCCCTGCCGCAGATACGATGACAGACATACCAGACGAAAATACAGAGAACACGGAGGAACATTTCGATGAGTGACAAGAAAAAGCATACAGGGCTAGCGGTTTTTCTCGCCGTCATAGGCATAGCAGTTCTCTTTGCGGCGTTTTCAAGCATACAGGCAATTAAAAACTTTGCCAGCGAAAAGATAGAGGAAAACACAGATAGCGAGGTCTTCTCCACCAATATCAACAAGGGCAAGAAACACGGCAAAAACGCCAAACAGCCGAAAGAATACATCGCACGGCTGTATATTACAGGCGTCATCAGCGAGGGAAACAACACCTATAATCAGCAGTGGCTTATCGACACCATCGACGAGCTTGAAGCAGACGAAAACAACAGGGGTATCATCCTCTATATCAATTCACCGGGCGGCACGGTTTATGAATCGGATGAAGCATATCTGCGTCTGCTTGCGTACAAGGAACACAAACCGCTCTACGCCTACTTCGCACAGCTTGCGGCAAGCGGCGGCTATTACATTGGCTGCGCAGCGGACTACATCATGGCAAACCGCAACTCAATTACGGGCAGCATAGGAGTGATTTCGGGTCAGTTCACAGACTTGACGGAGCTCATGGAAAAGTACGGCATCAAGTCAGAGACCATCCATGCCGGAAAAAATAAAAATATGGGCAACTACAACGAGCCGACAACTGATGAACAGCGCGCCATCATGCAGGCAATGGCAGATGAATGCTATGACCAGTTCACAGACATCGTGGCAACTGCCCGCGGGCTCTCCAAGCAGCAGGTGGTAAACCTTGCAGACGGGCGTATCTATACCGCAAAGCAGGCTCAGGACAAAAAGCTGATTGATGCCATAGGCAGCTGGGATGAAATGGTGAGCACTATGCAACAGAGCGAATTTGACGAGGCGGAATACGAAGTAATCGACTATTCATACAAGCCGCAGGACAGCCTCTACCGCTACCTGCTTGGCTTCTCACGCTTACGGGGTGTTTCCTCGCTGCTTCCCGGCGCAGTGGAGGAAGAGCTCACGCCCAAAACGAAGTTTCCCGCATATTATTACGAAGGTGCTCGCTAAGAGCGCTCGCCGAAAATCTGGCAGAGCAATTCTGCCAGCTCTGGCAGTTTGACGGGTTTGTGCAGGAACTTGACAACGCCAAGCTCCTCGCACTGCCTTTCAAGCCCCTCGTCTTCAAGGGATGTAACCACCACGACTGCGGGCCTGCCAAAAGTTTCGCCCTCATGTATTGTCTTGCAGATTTTTAAGCCATCTATGCCCGGCAGGTCAATATCCAGAACGAGGACGCCGGGCTTCTTTGCAACCATCTGCGAGCCAGCCTCAAAGCCGTCAAATGCCTGATAGACCAGAAGGTCAGGAATGCGCATTGCAAGGAACTTTGACATCACGTCATTCCAAGCCCTGTCATCATCAACAAGCAGTACCGATTTTTCCTGAATATTAGCGGAAAGCGTGCAGTTGGCAAGCACCTCTGCAGGCACCTGCATGCTGTTCTTCCTCATGAACGAGGCGAGGTCATCGGGATACACACGAAACTGACCGCCTGGAGTTTTAAAAGCCTTAAGATAATTATTCCGAATCCAGTTGATAGCCGTCTGGTTTACCACGCCGCAGAACTTGGCAACTTCCAGCGCAGAGTACACAACCGATTTTTCTCGTTTTACATCCTTGTTCACTCTCTTATTCTATCATTCTTTGTAAGAAAATACTATGCTTTTCTTGGCATACACGGCTTATTTCTCGCAAAGAAAAGCCGCTCCGCATCAGGGAACTGCGCATTTTTTGCTCATCGCGATTAAAGCGCAAGAGCCTTTCACAGGCACGGCGGCACAAGTCCTCTTCGTCCACAGAGGCAAAGAATTCATCAAGCGCTTTCTCGGCGGCATCGCGTGACACCTGTCTCGCCGAAAGCTCCGCGCTCAGCCTCCGCCGCCCCTCAAGATGGTCAATAGAGCGGTTGCGGAGCCAGGCGGCGGCAAAGCGGGCATCATCCACATAGCGCAGGGATTGTAAATAATCCAAAGCCTGCGAGACAGCAGCCCTGTCCAGCCCCTTCTTTATGAGCTTTGCTTCCAGACCGGCGCGGCAATGCTCGGCCCGCCCCAGATAAGTCATAGCCGCGCACTCAGCACCATACACCGAGACGGCATGCAGAAGGTCCTGCTCTTCATCTGCGTCAAAAGCAGCTCCCGCAAGCAGACGCTCTTCCGAAACAGCGCTGAGATATGCGGCACGCAAAAAAAAGGCAGGCCCCGCATCCGGCGTAATTTTATATACTCCGGGCAAAACCTGCTGTATACTCTGGATATACATCCGCCAAACGAAAGTTTAGCGCTTGCTGAACTGGAACCTTCTGCGGGCACCACGCTGACCGTACTTCTTGCGCTCGACCATACGTGAATCGCGGGTGAGGTAGCCGTTAGCCTTGAGGGCTGTGCGGCAGTTCGGATCAACCTGCGTAAGCGCACGGGAAATGCCATGCAGACAAGCCGCCGCCTGACCATTCAAACCGCCGCCCTGTACGTTTATCAAAATATCAAACTTATTTGAGTTGGATGTCACCAGAAGCGGCTGGTTCACCAAGCGAACCTGCCCCGCGGAACTGAAATAATCCTTTACGTCCTTGCCGTTTACGACAATCTTTCCATTGCCTTCACGCAAAAATACGCGGGCAGTCGCAGTCTTCCTTCTACCAGTACCGATTGCTATATTCCTAATCACAATAACCTCCTTTTACCTTACACTTCCAAGGGCTTGGGATTCTGAGCCACGTGGGGGTGTTCACTGCCAGCATAGACCTTCAGATAGCCAATAATCTTGCGACCAAGACGGTTGTGGGGGAGCATACCCCAGATTGTCCGCCGGAGCGGGTCGGTCGGATGCTTTGCAATCAAGTCGTTGAATGAATATGAACGGAGGCCACCTACATAGCCGGTATAATGGCGGTACAGCTTATCTTCACCCTTGTTGCCGCTCACCTGAATCTTGTCTGCATTAACAATCACCACCACATCGCCACAGTCCTCGTTCGGAGTGTACGTCGGCTTATGCTTGCCACGAAGAATGCTTGCAGCCTTTGCGGCTACACGGCCAAGGGTCTTGCCTGATGCGTCAATCACGTACCAGTCATGCTTGAAATCTTTTCCTTTCGTAAAAATAGTGTTCATTTCTATAACCTTTCTTATAAAACTTACATACAGAGCTTCGCATCACACTCTCTATGCTTGCAGACAATGAACTGCTGTCCACAATATACGGGGTACATCACTATAGCATTTATTTAAGGATTTAGTCAAGTGCGCCGCTTTGTAAAAGCTGCGTTATGCCTACTTTGTCTCTTCCTCTTTGCGAGCTTCAAGCTCTTCCTTGCGGGCTTCTTTTTTATCCTTGATGTCCGCAAAGCCGATGAACACGGCGATGAGCCCCACAAAGGCGGCAAGCACCGGCGCGCAGCCGCGCAGGAAATTCAATACATCCGCAGTCCAAGCAAGCCCCATAGGCAGGCAGGCGAAGATACAAAAAGCTATCAATAAAATACCGACAATCAATGCGACCATAGTTATTCTCCACAATTCTGGCAGTGCTGGTTAAAGCACTTTCCTGCTATTATCCCACAGATGCAGGGAAGCGTCAATCACTATATTCTACAGAAGTCGGGACAGCACCATGAACAAACCGGTGCTGCCGAATATGCTCAGCATGGGGTTCTTGCACAGCTGCTGCAAGAGGATTGCCGCCGCAATGGCAAGGATTGCAGGTGCGCCAAAGGGAGCTGCCGCAAAATTTATGTCTTTGAGGCTGTAGACTATGAGGATTGCCATAACCATCGAGGGAATGTACTGTTCAATGAAGCGGATGATGGGCGGCGGCGCCTTCTTGCTGAACAAGGCAAAGGGAAAAAGCCTCTCGCTAAAGAGAACCAGGGCGGACAGGAAGGTGGCAAGTATTGCCATCCGCAGGCTCAGCGGCTGTTTTGCCCCCAGAGGAACATTCCCTCCTTCTCCACGAAGCTCCATCAAGCTCATGGCGATGATGCCCGCTTCCAGCAAAAGCGCGAGGAGCACAAAGAGCGCAAAAGCCCCACGTCCCATCTTTTTTCCCTGAGAATGATAGAGCCAGTTTCAAAAGTCGCTACAAGGGATAAACCCATTGGAAAACAGACGAAAAACCGTAAGCACAACGACAGAAAGCAGAATAATATAATCGA
>CAKZZK010000137.1 GCA_937885235.1 uncultured Treponema sp. | reverse complement strand
CGGCCTCCGGGTTATGAGCCCGACGAGCTGCCAACTGCTCTACCCAGCGTCGTGTATGAGGATAATATATTAGAAAACGAAAAACTTGTCAAGTGCGTGATAAAAAATTCCTGCAACACTTAGACCTTAAACTGGTCTATCTGGATGCCGATGTCGGTAATGGACTCCTTCATTTTGGTGGTAATGTTTCTGAGCGCGGTTCCGGTTGCGTTTATCTTCTGTGCTCCGGCGGACATTTCCTCCATGCTTTGCTCCATGACGGTGCTTGCCTCCTGCAGACGTTTTACCTCTGCAAGGATAGACTTGTTGCCTTTTGACATTTCCTTACTGGCAGAGCGCACCTCCGCAGTGCTGTTGTTCATAGACTGAAGCGCTTGGCGTATCTGCTTGGAGCCTTGGTTTTGTTCTTCCATAGCAGCCTTTATTTGGCGGACGAGAGAGTCTGTGCTCTGTATGCCGCTGTTTAGCGTGTTGAATGCAGCGCCCACCCTTTGTGATACGGCAACAATGGTGCCTATGGTCTCCTGTATGCCCATAAGCTGCTGACCGATGGTGCGGGACTGCGATGAAGAGGTTTCGGAGAGCTTTCTGATTTCATCCGCAACCACGGCAAAGCCCTTGCCGGCTTCACCTGCGTGGGCAGCTTCAATGGCGGCGTTCATAGCGAGCAGGTTTGTCTGGCTGGCAATGGAAGCAATGGCGGTATTTGCGTCTTTAAGCAGCTTTGACTGTGCGTCTACCTGCCCGACCTTTTCATTGAGCTGCTGCTTCATCTGCGCGCCGTTTTCTGCACTTTCCTGCAGGCTTTCAAAGGAATTCACCATCTTGTCTACAGACTCGTTTACCGACGCTATGTTGCCAATCATCTGCTCCACCGCGGCAGAAGCATCATTCACACTGCCTGATTGCATTTCTATCAGCTGTTCCAAAGAGGTGATGTTAGAGGCGATTTCATTTACCGCTCCTGCTGTCTGCTGCACGCTGGAACCTTGTTGAGAAATCTGCTCGTGCACGCTCTGGATATTTGAAATGATTTCCGCGATGGAGGCAGCGGTGTCTTCTGCGCTGGTCCCCATATCTTTCCCTGCAATGCCGAGCGCGTTGCGGGAATGCTTTATGCTGGCTATAATGTCCTGTAGCTTTGCGGTGAACTGGTTGAAGCCCGTGACGACATTGCCTATCTCGTCATGGGAAGTGACTTCGATGCGCTTTGTAAGGTCTGCATTGCCGCTCGCAATGTCAGTGATGGAGCTTTCCACCGTTTTAAGCGGCTTGATGCTCATCGAAATGATGAGCGTGCTCAGCAGCACGGCGGCGATGATGGTTGCAAGCGAGGATAAGGCCATGGCATGAGACATGCGGTTGATGATGCCAAAATATTCGCTGTAGGGAGCCATGCAGAACACTGCCCAGTCGCAGTTGTCCCCCACGGGGCGGTAGGATGCTACCATGACTTTCTTGCGCCACGGTTCGTAAAAGCTGCGGTAGGAAACATTGCCCGTCATGGCATTCAGTATTGCCTCGTTCATCGCCCCCGTCGTAGTATTTTTGAGTATCTGCCCTTTTTCGACGTAGGAAACATCCGCGTCAGCCACCGTCCTCCCTGTCTTCATATTGATGATGAAGGGATGGCTTGCCTTGCCGATGGTGATGTCCGCGCAGAATTTGGAAAAGGCATCACCCTTTACCGCGGCGACTATTGCCCCTATGACTGCCATGCTGTCTGAATAGACGGGGACCGCGTACCACATGAGTAGCTGGCCGTCAACTTCGCTGTATTCGGGATCGGTGATAACGTTTTTGCCGGTCACCGCCTCTTGAAAGTATTCCCTGTCATGGTAGTCCAGCCGCTGGCCGTTCTGGGCTGTGGTGATGCCTTGTTTATTGTAGAAAGTGATGCTTACGTAGTTTGTGTCTGTGCGGGCTGCCTGGGCGAGGATATTGTTTTTCTCCCGCAGGGGGGAGGTGGTGTCTTTCATGACGGAAATATCTGCAAGCGTCATGAGCGTTTTCAGCCTGATTTCATTGTTCAAGTAGACCTGCATTGCCACGTTCTGCGAGATTGTTGTGATGGTTTCTTCAACTGATTTTGCGAGCGCCGGTTTTGCCATGATGTAGGCAATGCCGCCCAGAATGGTGTTTGAAAGCACAATGATGCCAAGGATGAGGACAAGCAGCTTTGCCTTTAACGGCATTCCTTTAGAAGTTTGTGTGTCAGTGTGTGCCATAGTTTGAGTTTAATATATCTGCAAAAATATTTCCAGAGCCCCTCGCGACAAGGTACCCGTGATACGAGGTAGTTCAGTTTTCTTCTATATTATATATACTGTCAAACTATCAGCAGCAATTATGCGGACACGTTTGGGAGTCGGGGGAATTCCCGCGGAGTCGTCATTGGAGTCTCTGAAGGAGAAGCCGTCATCACCACAAGCTCTTCAAAGGGCGAGAGAAGCGTCGTCGTTCAAGTTGCCGACTGATTGACTAAAGCGCCGTCTTGCTGTAAAATAGATACATTACAGTATTGAGGTAGAATATGGCTATTGTTAAGACGGTATTGTTTGTTTTGTTTATCATTTTGTGCGTGTTTTTGATTTTGATGGTTCTCGTACAGAACGAAGACAGAAACGGCATGGGCGGAGTGTTTGGCGGCGGGCAGTCTGCCGCATTCGGCTCCCACTCCGCAAGCGTGCTTACCAAGACCACCGGCGTGTTCGCCGCTTTGTTTTTTATCTTTGCATTTACCCTTGCCCTGCTGAACAAGGCGGGCGATAGTGGAAAAGATTTAGGCAAAACTGCCGCCGAAGTGCAGGAAACGACCGTGGACAGCAATGCATCCGGCTCTTGGCTTGACAAGCTTGAGGACTAGGCGGCGGGTTTGCTATGATTTTGCAGCGAGTCTTTTCACCTAAGAGCATTGTTTTAGACCTCCAGAGTCAGGACAAAGACGAACTTTTTGAGGAAATGTTGCAGGCGGCATTAACCATGCAGCCAGACATCAACCGCGATGAGGTTGTGGAGGCGCTTCAGGTGCGCGAGGCAAAGATGACGACGGGAATACTGCCGCAGATAGCCGTGCCCCATTGCAGCATAGACACGGTGCGCGGCATTGTCGGGTCCCTCGGCATCAGCAGGCGGGGGATTGACTACGGTTCCCTTGACGGCAAGCCTGTGCATTATGTGTTTATGATGCTCTGCAGCGCGAGCGAAGATGCCCTGCATCTGGAAGCGCTCAAAGACCTTGCCACCGCTTTGAAGAATCCGCTCTTCATAAAAGAGCTTTCTGAAAAGAAATCCGCTGAAGATGTATATGATCTGCTTGGTAAGGCAGATTTTTTCTATGCTGATTAGCCCTTTGTGAGGAAGTGCAGGATATGGAAGAAGAAATAGACGTCATCCAGCATTTGCTGGAAATAGAGGCAGAAGCCTCCGAAATGCTCAGCGGCGCGCAGCAAAAGGCAGATGCCATCCTTGCGGAAGCCCGCGCCAATGCCGAGGCAGCATTTAAAAAGTCATATTCTGCCTTTATGGAAGAGCTTGAGGCAAAGGAAATCTCCCAGAAAGAGGAGATAGCCAAAGAGCATAAAGAACGCTTTGAAACATATACAAAAGCCCTCGGCGCGAATGCCAAAGACGAGGGGGCTTTCAACAAGCTCTTAGACAAACTTCTGTACGCGTGAGGTTGCTGCATGTCGATGGATAAGTCTGCGGCTGATGCGTATGTGTACTCAAAGGCGAGCGGTATGCTTGCCAAGTCCTTTATAGGCTCCCGTGCCGTACAGCTCTATAATGTGCATACCTTGCAGGAATTGTGGTCTCTGCTCTTTACGAAGAATGTGCCCGTCGTGCCGGAAACCCTGCTCGCAAAGGCGCTGGAGACAGAGGCGCGCAATAAGTTTATTGCCGACTACAAGACCCTGCTGGGCAATTATGCAGAACCTTCCCCCGTGCTTATTTCTCTTTTGCATTTTTATGATTATGAAAATGTAAAGGATATTGGTGCTTCCCTCTTTTTTAAAGAGCCATCCCTGCCCGATGTCGTTGATATTTCGCCCTACAATTTTATCCAGTATAAAAAATGGCCGAATATTGCCGCCATGACGGCGAAAAGCCCGCTTTCCTGGTACAATACGGTGCCCCTGCTGTCCGAACAGCAGAAAAATGACTATAAAATAGATAGCCAGTATATAGAAGAAATATGGGAGTCTGTGCACAAAATCCATTCAGCCTGCCGTGCCGCCGTCATCAACCTCTTCACTCAGAAGATACGTATTGACAATGTGCTGTGGGCGCTCCGTCTGCGCATCTATTACAATATGGAGAAAGAGGAAATTATCGAGAACCTTGCCTATGCGACAGATACGCGGCGGACAAGCTCTCCCCTCGTGCATGAGGCGGTAAAGGTCCTTGACTGGGCTGTGGATGATTACAGCCAGTGGAAGAATTGGAAATATGCCTCCCTGCTCAATCCCCATGAAGAGGGTGTCATCTGGAACATAGATCCCCGCTGGATATATAACGTCCATAGGAAGCAGTATGTGCAGAAGGCGCTCCGCCTCTTCCATCAATATCCGTTTACGGAATGTCCGCTCCTGTGCTGGTATATCATAAAACAAAATGAACTTGATAATATCCGTACTGCCTCAGAAAGCCTGCGGCTTCATATTCAAGTCTCGGAGGTTGCTCATGTCTAGAACTACGACGATGCGGCTCGTGGAGCTGATGGTCTACAAGGAAGATATTCACAATGTCTTGAAATATCTGGGGAAACTGGGCGAATTCCAGTTTCAGGACGATGTTGCCGCAAAGACGCCTGCGGCAGATGGTTCGTCTGAAACAGCCGCCAAGCTGAATCCCGATCTGGGAATGTTTAATCAGCTTGAAAATGCCCGCGCCGCTCTTGATATCCCCGATCTGGACGGATACATCGAAGAGCTCGACATTCCCAGCGAGCAGGATTATGATGATGCCCAGAAGCTTATTGCGACTGTGGATGAATTGCACCAGAGGGAGCTGGAGCTGACGGATTCCTTGAAGCGGGTTTCTGATGCCTATACGGAGGCACTTGCTTTCAGCAAGCTTAAGGTACCGTATTCCCAGCTGGAGTCCCTGTCATTTTTGACACTGCGCATAGGGCGCATTAACCCTGAGCTTTTCACTCCCTTGAAAACGACGCTCGGTGCGCGCGGCATCCTCGTGCAGCTGGGGAACGATGCAAGCCGCGTCATGGTGGCGTGTGCGAAAAAGGCACGCTTTTTTGTGGATGCGGAGCTGAAAAAGGTCGATTTCGTGGAGCTGGAAGTGCCCAAGGATTTCAAGGGCATTCCCGATGATGCCATTGAGCATTTGCAGGCAGAGAAAAACGCCCTTGAACAGCAGGTGTCTGAAGTGCAGTCCGAGCGCAGGAATTTTGCCGAAACCCACAAGGACAAGCTCTTGCATCTTTTGCAGGTCTATTCTGTCGGCAGCCAGATTTACGCGGTGGAAAACGGGCTTGAGTCCACACAGTTTGTCTACCGCATCACGGGCTGGCTTCCCGCGTACCGCATAAAGACGCTTATCGACAATCTTGACAAGATGGCGGCGGGGCGTGTCGGCGTGCGCAATTTCCTGCCGGAGGAAGTTCCCTCCGTTGTGTCCGGTTCGGAAAAAGTGCCGGTGCACCTGAAGCACGGCAGGTTGGTCAAGAATTTTGAGCGAATGATATTCAGCTATGGTTCCCCGCTCTATGGGACTATAGATCCTACGCCCTTTGTAGCGCTGTTTTTCACCATATTGTTCGGCATTATGTTTGGCGATGCGGGGCAGGGCTTGGTTTTCCTCATCATAGGCATCCTGATGGCAAAGAAGCTGTTCAAGCTTGGCGGATGGGAAAAATTTGACGTGATTTTCATCGCAATCGGCGTGAGCAGCACGATTATGGGCTTGCTGACGGGGGAATTCTTTGCGAATGCAGAGCTGCTCAAACCCTTCGGTCGTTTTGTGACGGGGCTCTTTGGCACGCCCCGCGACCAGATTTTGCCGATGATGCCCACTGGTTCTCCTGAATCCATAAAGCGGATGTTCCTCTTCTTTGGCTTTACGGTGGGTGTCGGCTTTATCATCAATTCCACGGGCTTGATCATAAACATCATCAACCAGCTTTCACTCAAGCGCTATGGCCGCGCCATCTTTGGCAAGACGGGCATAACGGGCGCGCTCTTCTTCTGGTATACGCTGGCATTCGGGCTGCGGATTGCATTCCTGCACCATGTGCCGAATGTGCTTGACTGGATAATCATTGGCGCGAGCCTTTTGCTGACTGCTTTTGGTGAGCCTTTGGAGCGGCTTTTTGAAGGGCACCGTCCTGTCTTTGAGAACGGGCTCTTTGCGGGCATCATCGGCGCCATCGTGGAGGTGATAGAGGTGCTTTCCTCGTATCTTTCCAACACGGTGAGCTTCCTGCGTGTGGGGGCGTTCGCCCTTGCTCATGCGGTGCTCGGCTATATCATTGAGATGCTGATGGAAATAACGCCCATGCCCGGCTCCTTGCTGGTGGGGCTCATCGGCAATGCGATTGTGGTGGTGCTTGAGGGCATGATTGTGGCAATTCAGGTTGTGCGTCTCCAGTATTACGAATTCTTCAGCAAGTTCTTTACGGAAACAGGGCGGGAATTCAAGCCCTTCTGTTTTACGTATAAGGCTGTACGAAAATAGGTTTTAGTGCTGCTTTGCGGCATAGGTATAAAGAAATTTATAGCGAGGTATTCTTATGAATAAGAAGTTTGTGGTAGCATTGGTTTTGATGATGTCTGTCTCTATGGCTGGGGTGTTTGCACAGGGAGCTGGTGCACCGCAAGATCCGCAGGCTGCGGCTCAGGCTGCCGCCGCAATGGGGTCTGCCATGAAGTACATTGCCGCGGCTATTGCTGTCGGCATTGCCTGCATCGGCGGTGGTATGGCGGTCGGCAAGATTGGCGCCGCCGCAATGGGCGCCATGAGTGAAAATGCCGAGCTTTCAGGCAAGGCTCTGCCTTTCGTCGGTCTGGCGGAAGGCATCTGTCTGTGGGGCTTCCTCGTGGCCCTCTTCATCATCATTATGTAGCGACAGTCCATGGAATATTTTGTAATCGGAGAACGCGAGCTTGTCCTCGGCTTCATGTTGATTGGCGTCAAGGGCAGCGCGGTCGCCAACAGGCAGGAGGCGCTTGACTCTTTTCTGGAGATGACGGGACAGTCATCCATGCTTGGAAAGCTGTCTGCTTCGGACAGGCCGAAGGTTCTCATCCTTACAGAAGATGTGTCTGATATGCTGTCCGATGAAGTTGCCGCGTGGCAGATGAAGGGGGATGCGCCTCTTATCGTGGAAATTCCCGGTCTGCAGGGGCATATTCCCGGCAGAAAGACGCTCACGGAGTCTATCCGCGAGGCTGTGGGTATTCAAGTCTAATGGAAGTTTTATAGGTATGGAAGAATTACGTTCAACAGAAACTCTCGATAATGAAATTCGTAATGATGCCAGAAAAAAGGCTGAGCGGCTCATACAGAAGGCGGAGGAAGACGCCAAGTCACTCTTGAACGATGTCGGAAAAAGGGTTTCCGAGGCAGAGGATGCTGCGCGGAAGACGTCGGAGGAGAGGCTTTCTGTTTATAAGAAAAATATGGAGGCCTCCCTGCCTTTGGAGAAACAGCGTTACTTTGTTTCGTATATTCATAATTCAGTTGTTGATGCGATAAATGACTATCTTGATGCCGCAGGCGAGCAGAAGCGCCTTGAAATAGTGGTATCGCTTGTTGAACGTGCTAAAAAAGTGCTGGGTGAGCAGGCTGTCTCTGCCCGGGTGGTCGGCTTCAATAAGAAAGCGGCTGAGTCCATGCTGAAAAAGGCTTTTGGAAAGCGGCTCCTCTCCTGTGAAGCGGGAGACGGTCTTTTGCTTGTTGATGAAGCTGTGCCCGGCTTAAAGCGGCTTGAAGGTATAGTGCTGAGGACGGAAGATTCCCAGACTGTCTGCCGCCTGACGGTGGACGAGAAAATCAAGGAAATCCTTGACGAGCAGAACTATGAGCTTGCATCAACTCTTTTTGGAGGGAGGCTTCCCGAATGATTAGTGGTAAGATAACCCGTATTTCTGGTCCGATTGTCTATGCCGAAGGGCTTGACAAGTGCGGCCTTTATGACGTTGTTGATGTGGGTGATAAAAAGCTGATAGGCGAGATTATCCGGCAGAACAAGGGTAATGCGACTATCGAAGTTTATGAAGATGACAGCGGCATGCAGGTGGGCGAGCAGGTGGTGAGCAGCGGGCGTCCGCTCTCTCTGAAACTTGGTCCCGGGCTTGTCGGTACGATTTATGATGGAATTCAGCGTCCGCTTAAAGAGATGTTCGCAGAAGGCGGCGCCTTCCTTGCGCCGGGGCAGCGCACTGAGCCGATTGACAATAAAAAGAAGTGGGAATTTACCCCCGCGGTAAAAGAGGGGGATGCAATAAAGCCCGGCATGGTGCTTGGAACTGTGCAGGAAACGGGTTCAATTTTGCATAAAATTATGGTGCCTCCCACAATCAAGGGAAAGCTGCTCAAGAGCTTTGCGGGCAAGGGCAGCTATACGGTTGACGATGAGATTGCCACCACCGATCTGGGAGAGTCGATTGCGATGTCCCAGTACTGGCCGGTGAGAAGGGCGCGTCCCTTTGCGCAGAAGATGGAAGTGTCCCAGCCTTTGGTGACGGGACAGCGCGTTATAGATGTGTTTTTCCCCCTGAGCAAGGGCGGTACTGCCGCCATTCCGGGAGGATTTGGAACCGGAAAGACGATGACTCAGCACGCCGTTGCAAAATGGTGTGATGCTGATTTAATAGTATATATAGGCTGCGGCGAGCGCGGAAACGAGATGACCGATGTACTGACGGACTTTCCGAAGCTCATTGACCCGCGGAACGGGCGCTCGCTTATGGAGCGCACTATTTTGATTGCGAACACGTCGAATATGCCTGTAGCTGCCCGCGAGGTGTCGCTCTATGCAGGCATAACGCTTGCGGAGTATTACCGCGATATGGGCATGCACGTCGCCATCATGGCAGATTCGACAAGCCGCTGGGCAGAGGCTCTGCGCGAGCTTTCCGGCCGTATGGAGGAAATGCCCGCTGAGGAGGGATTCCCCGCCTATCTGCCTACCCGCCTTGCCGAGTTCTACGAGCGCGCGGGGCGTGTGATGAGCCTGAACGGGGTGGAGGGCTCCGTGTCGGTTATCGGCGCTGTTTCTCCGCCGGGCGGTGACTTCTCTGAACCGGTAACGCAGCACACCAAGCGCTTTATCCGCTGTTTCTGGGCTTTGGACAGGGAGCTTGCAAATGCCCGCCATTATCCCGCCATCGGCTGGATAGATTCGTATTCCGAATATGCGGACGAAGTAAAAGAGTGGTGGAACAACTTTGCCCCCCGTTGGGCGACGAGTCGCATTCAGGCGCTTGACCTGCTCAAGAGGGAGCAGCGTCTGGAGCAGATTGTGCGCCTGATAGGTGCCGATGCCCTGCCGGACAGCGACCGCCTTATCCTCACTGCCTGCGAGATGATAAAGAACGGCTTTTTGCAGCAGAATGCCTTTGACGACATTGACCAGTATTCGGTGCCCGAAAAGCAGATACATTTGCTCCTTCTGATTATGAAGTTCTACGAAAAAGCCTTGGCAGCCATAAAGGAGGGGGTTCCGCTCCTGAAGCTGACGGAGCTGCCGGTGCGCAACGAGATTGTCCGCGCAAAATCCGTGGTGCCTAATGACAAGACGGACGGCTTGACGACGATAGAAAATCATCTTGACGACCAGATTGCTGAGCTGGAGCGGCTGTACCGCAAGGATGCTGTGATATGAAAGGAATAGAATACAAAGGCCTGCTGCAGGTTGATGGCCCTATCGTTGCCGTAAAGCGGACTCCCGATTCGTTTTATGATGAGGTTGTCTATGTGCGCGATAAAAACGGCGAAAAGAAGACTGGCCGCATCATCGACATAAATGAAAAGACCGCCATCGTGCAGATTTTCGGAAGCACGACGGGTATTGACCTGAACGACACGACGGTGGAGACCGGAAGAGCACACGTCTGAAC
>CAKZZK010000136.1 GCA_937885235.1 uncultured Treponema sp. | reverse complement strand
TATACTATCCCAAATCGAATAAGATAATTCAATAACATTAATATACGAGGAGGAATTATGTACGTATTGTGCAGCGTGGCAATCTGCTTCCTGCTTTCCTGCGGGGTAAGCTGATGCAAAGCAGATATGACAACATACAAAGATTGCTCGCAAAAATTGACGAGTATGGCTGTTTTTTCTTGTCGCTTTTGTCCGTGGCAGAAGATTACCTTGTCAAAAAAGTTGACCTTGTCGATACGGTGAGGTGGGTAGCGGAAAACGGGGTTATTGACAAGGATTACACCGTTCTTGATGATTGCAAGCTCTTAACATACCTCACAGGCAAAAAGACGACCAAAAGGGTCGATGTAAAATGCGGCATACTCAAAGAGAACGAGTACAGCATAGAGAAGTGGTATAATGCCGCAACAGGCTATAACCACTTCAAGCGAAGGTATTTTGATGTCTTCCATAACGGGCGCACGGTCAAAGAGGGCATACTGATGTGCTACTACATCTACACCATAGGGGCAAAATAACATGGCTAACTGATTTGACAGGCTTGTTGACGAAGAGAAGCAGCTGAAAGCACGGCTTGACAAGCTCGAAGTATACATTGAGAAGGTCAACAGAAGCAAAGATGCGCTAGGACTGACCAAAGAGGATGCCGAGATGCTGCGGGAACAGTGGTATATAATGCGGCTATATGACAGGGTGCTTCAAAACAGGATAGCCATAAACGCGCCCAAGTATAGCAGCCCTAGGAAAGCTACCAATAATGGCATTCTGACCCAAGAAGAGGTCAGAAAGTGCATAGACAAAATTTAAGCGGAGGAATAATGAACATCGAAAACTTTATTGACATTCGTGCCATCGTGCAGATCTCCATCTTCATGGTAGGCCTCACCCAGCTTGCAAAACAGTTCCTTGAAATTAAAAGGCGCAGGCTGAAAATTGCCGTCACCGTGGCGGTAGGGCTTGCGGGCGGGCTCCTGCTCCACTACCTGCCGCCGTGGATTTTCACCATGCTGCTCGGCATAAGCACGGGGGTGATTTTCTACGACTACATCTTGAAAATCCTTGAAAAGTTTTTCCGAGGGGCAGAGCAATAAAAATGACTATATAAGCAGACATGGACTCGCCAAAGTTATGTCTGCACGCAGCAGGGGAGCACCGCACCTCGCTCCCTTGCTGCACCTTTGAATACAAGCCGTGCAATCGGCAGTAGATATCGCGGGCGGCGGCGCGTAATCCGCAGCAATCCCATCCGGCTGGCAAGCCGTAAAAGATGCGTAGGAGGAAAAATGAAGCGTGATTTTTTGGAAAGTCTCGGGCTTGAAGCCAGCATAATCGACAAGATTATGAAGGAAAACGGCAAGGACATAGAGGGGGCTAAATCAAAGTATGCGGACTACGATGATGTCAAGTCACAGCTTGAAGCTGCAAACGCAACATTGGAAAAGTTCAAAGACTATGACCAGACCAAAGCCGAGGTAGAAAAGTACAAGGCGGATTTGAAAAAATCACAGGAAGAAAGCGCGGCGAAAATTGCCGCCATGGAACGTTTGGCAAAAGTGAGCGAATTTCTGGCAGACAAGAAATTTGTGAACCGCATCACGCAGGAGGAAATTAAAAAGCGGCTTGCAGATGCGCTCGCAGACGCAAAGAACGAGGGCAAAAACCTTGATGATATTTTTGCCGAACTCACAAAAGACGAAAAAAACATCTTAGAAGATGCTGAAAAGCCCACCCCGCCCGTAGTCCCCAAAATGGGCGGCGGGAAAACGCCGAAGGATGACGCAGACGAGGACGCGCGTATCGACGCTATTATGGGCTTAACGCCGAAAGGCAAGGAGTAAGACAAAATGGCGAATTCAATCGCATTTTTCCAGAAATACATCGACCGTCTGGATCGTGTGTATAAAAACGACGCTAAGACAGCCGTACTTGACAGCCCCGATGTGCTTGTAAGCCTTACCAACGCCCACGACTTCAAGGTGCCTAAAATGAGCATGGACGGACTGGCAGATTACAACCGTACCACGGGCTACGAGCTGGGCAGCGTTACGCTCCAGTTCGAGACCAAGGCCCCGGACTATGACCGCGCCCGCAAATTCCGCGTCGAGGAAATGGACAACGAGGAGAGCGCAGGCATTGCGTTTGGCTCGCTCGCGGCGGAGTTCATCCGCACGCAGGTTGTTCCCGAAATGGACGCTTTCCGCTTTGCCAAGCTCGTAACCAAGGCTGGCACCGTGGACAGTACGGCGGCAACAACTGGCGCGGACATCCTCGCGCTGCTCAATGCGGCAAACGCGGCGATGAGCGAAAAGGAGGTGCCGGAAGAGGGGCGCATCCTGTTCATCACCCCTACCTTTTACAGCCTTGCGGACAGTGTGGACACAAATAAGGATAAAAACGTCCTTACCAGTTTCTCTACAATCGTCAAAGTGCCCCAGACCCGTTTTTACAGCGCGATTACACTTGCAGACGGCAAGACCGCAGGACAGGAGGCGGGCGGCTATTCAAAGGCGACAGGCGCAAAGAAAATCAACTTTATGATTGTCTCAAAGGCTGCCGTCATACAGGGCACTAAGCACCGCGTCAACAAAGTCATCGAGCCGAGCGTCAACCAAGACGGTGACTTTTGGGATTTCTTCTATCGTGCATACGGAATTTCTGATGTGTACGACAACAAGGTGGATGGCATCTTCATCCACACGGAGGCATAATGCGCACAATAGGGCTTAACGCAGAACAGCTTGCCGAAAAGGCAAAGCAGAACAAGATTAAACTTGATGGACGGCTTGCTGCCAAAGACAGCAAGGGCAAAGACGCGGACAGCAAGGACGCAAAGAAATAAGGAGCTGGCGGAATGTTCGAGAACGTAAACTACACTTATTATCGTGAAGCCCTCGGGCGTTCCGCCATCCCCGATGAGGAGGCCTTCAACTGCCTCACCGAGGATAACAAGCTCTTTGTCAAAAGGCTTGTTGCTGGCGGCATAGTATGGGAGACCGAGGAAAACGGCATTGACAGCGCGGTATGCCGCATGGCGGAGCTTGACTATCTTGCCGGACAACAGGCGGGCGGCGGTGAGGAAACAGGCGGGGCTATAGCCAGCGAAAGCATAAACGGCTATAGCTACAGCTACGACAGGACCGCACAGCAGGAAACCGCGAAACTTGACGCAAAGAGCACCGCAGCAAAGAAGATTGACATCATCAAGCTGTATTGCGGCTGGGATGCAGGGGTGCGCTGATGGGCAGGCATATACCGATACGGCTCCTCTCACAGGACTGCGTATTGAAGCGCAAGACAGGGGCTGACCGCAACAGAACACCCGTCTATGAGGAAACCGTATTAAAGCACGTCCGCATCGGTGCCACATTCCAGACCACAAGGGGCAATGCTGGCGAAACAAAAGCCGATACTATGACGCTCATCATAGACGCGGAGCATACCTGCTATGAGATGCCGGACGGGGAAGAGGCGGAAGCGGTAATTCCTGCCGAGCTTGATGCTGTCTGGTGGAACGGCAAGAAATACACCGTGCGAAGCGTAACGCCGTGCTATGCGCAGGGGAACGGTCCGCACCATTGGGAGGTAACGCTTGAATAACAATGGCGGCATAACGTTCACGGCAAGCGCAAACTTCAACGATGCCGTGGCAAAAGCAAAGATTGAAGCAGCAGTGCACCGTGCGCAGATGAAGCTCGACGCGCAGGTGGCTAATGACAGCAATTATTACTGCCCGCTCAAAACAAGCACATTGCAGAAATCGGCTGTCATAAACACTGTTATAGGCAGCGGGCTTGTCGAATGGAAAACACCATACGCGCGCCGCCAGTATTACGGTGAAGATTTCGACCATTCAAAAAGTGGCAATCCTAACGCTACTGCAAAATGGTTTGAAACTGCAAAGGCACGGAAGCAAAAGGACTGGGAGAGGCTTGTAAATGATACAATCAAAAATAGCTGAAACAATCAGCAAATGGGTGGAAAACGCCCTTGAATTGCCATTTACCATCTTCTGCGACCTTATTCCCGATGAGGACGCGGACGGAGCCTGCATACGGCATGACCCCACCCCTGCGGCAGAAAAACGCTTTACCGACGGCTCGCGGCTCGTATCGCGGAATTTCACCTTCTACACAAGGTGCAGGGACGCAGATAACGCGCAGGATTACGGCAAGCGCATAGTGGACACATTGGAGGGCGCAACAATCGACAGCGCTGACGGCATAAAGATTGACTGCGAGGCAGTCACGCTTCCGCAGTTTATTGATACGGATGCCAAGGGGTATACTACATACTCGGCATCTGCAAAATGTACTTATTTGGAGGATTAGCAATATGGGTGATTTAATTCACAAGACAAAAGTAGTGCCGTTCCTTGACACGGGCAACGGGAACAAGCCGGACTGGACACAGATTAAGAAGTCTACCACGTTCACGCTGGCGACAAATCCGCAGACCAAGACGTTTGACTTTATTTCGTCCGAACAGCCCGAGGAGGAAATCGACAGCTACCAGCCAAGCCTTGCCCAGAGCCTCACCATGTTCAAGGGGGAGCCGGACTACCAGCTCATCTTTGATATGCTGTATGCCCTGCCTACTGGCGCGGCGGCGCACCGTGACGCGCTCGTCGTGTTCTACAAGGAGAAGGCGTTGTTTATGGCGGCAGACGGCGAGACGGAGGTATACAAGGCATGGAAGATTGACGCGCTTGTCAAAATCAACCAGATGGACACCGTCAATGAAAATATTGACTTTGACCTCTCTTTCAACGAGATTAAGCGCGGAGCCGTAAAAATCGGCGCGGACGGCAAGCCTTATTTTGTAGAAGGAGTATTCGACAGCGGCGTTTTCACCCCTAACGACGGCGAGGCATTCCCCGTCGCAGCTGTCCCCGAATTTACAGGCGGGATTGCTGATGAGACCTATACGCTTGGCGACACGGCCATTACCCTTGACGGTACGGCGGAAACGTCCGACGGCGGCATCATCACCTACCGCTGGTACAAGGACGGCATAGCCATTGCGGGCGCGGCAGGGGCAACGTATACGCCGAGCACGGCGGCGGCAGGAAGCCACGTCTACAAGGTGGTGGCAGTAAACACCGTTGACGGCGCAACTGCAAAAGCAGAGGCAAGCGCCACCATTACCGTAGAAGCCCCTGCGGAAACGCCTGTATTTGCGCATGAGCTTTCTGATGCGGCTTACCACGTCGGCGACACGGCGGACGCTCTGGATGCCGCTGCCAGTACGTCAGACGGCGGCGATATTACCTACTCGTGGAAGGACGCAGAGGGAAACGAGGTGGCGGACACTGCCAGCTTCATTCCGCCTACTTCTGCCGCGGGCCCCGTCCGGTACACTGTCACCGCTACAAACACCATTTCTCCGCATAACACGGCAACGGCGCAGGCAAGCGTTACAATCACCGTGGAAGCGGCACAGGCGGCAGCGCCCGTATTCTCTGCACCGTTTACAGATGCCATTCAGTACGCTGTAGGCGATACACCTACGCCCCTTGACGGCACCGCCACGGCATCCGACGGCGGCATCATCACCTATCAGTGGTACACCGTGGCGGACGGCACGGACACCGCCATAGACGGCGAGACGGGCGCAACGCTCACCCCGACTGCTGACAGCGCGGGTGAAACCGTGTACAAAGTCATTGCAACCAATAGATCGGAAGAGCACACGTCTGAACTCCA
>CAKZZK010000135.1 GCA_937885235.1 uncultured Treponema sp. | reverse complement strand
CTCAAAGCGATCGGTGGACCCTGCGGGGCTTACATGACTTAAAGCTTCAGGCTCCGGCAAACGCAAGAGCATCGAGCATCTCATGCAGAAAATCATCGGCCCACCCCAGGTTGAGCGGACAGCTCAGCGTGGGGTGGGCCGATCTCATGTTATAGAGCAGTTCATGCAGTCCTTAAGATCTCATCTCACCTGAGGCGCACCCGGGGACACCGTAAACTTCTCTCTGCCCTCTGCCCGAGCTTACGGGGCACCGCTCTTCGCTATTTGCCGGCGCCGGCGTCAGCCTTTTCGTAGATCTGCCAGACGCAGTCGGAGAATTGATCGTATGCAAGTGTGGCTCCGGAGATGGCGTCAATCTGCGAGACGCGCTGCAACATCACCAGTGCGCGCGCATAGTCATTAAGGTGCGCGATGCCCGCCTGCGCTTTCTCATAACGGCGCGTATCACGGATCTCACCGTGCACCTTGCCGTAATCAGCGCCCTTTAAAGAGCCGTCCTTCAGGTGCGAGGTATAGGTGCACTCGGTGATTTTGCCGCCTGCCACCTTTAAGGTCACCTCACCGTAGCTGCCGTCCTCGTCACCGGCGCTGCGGGCCTGATAGCTGCCGTCTTTGAGCGCCTCGGGCTCATCACGGCAGCCAGCCAAGCTTAACGTCAGGGCCGCGGCCACCACGAAAAGCCCGAAAGGCCGCCCCGCCTGCTGCCATGCCATCGTCTGCTCCTTTGACCAGGTAAATTTGCGTGGATTAGGGTGGATTAAGCTGGATCAAGGTTGATTAAGGTGGATTAAGGTTGATTTAGCCTGCTGACTGCTCCCACGGGCAAGCCCGTGGGGTTCTGATTACAAAGTGGAGCTTGTAATCGTACACCATTTTCAGGCTTTGGAGTTACAAGTTTAAATCTATTTGAATCAGGACTTTTATTACCAAGCAATCTAACGACCACATTAGCGGTAAATTTCTGCTTTTCAGCAAGGACGTACAGTCAATCGCCCAATATTAAGTTGTTGTTAAGCTACTTTGATTCCACTATTTAATATTCTTATCTTATTAGCCTTAATCCATGTGATTAGGGCTTTTTCTTTGTTATATTGTTTTTCAAAATCTATGATACATTTTTCTTTGTCTATATCTTTCGTTTCATAATCGTAACAGTAGAGCAAGAATGATGAATACCAATCTCTTTGTACTTCAGTTCCATCCCGTAGTTTATACAGTCTATCAGACAATTTCTTTTTAATATAGTCATCAGCTGTATGGTCATACTGTGAAGCTCTATAATTATTTGGAACTTCTATATATGTACCACCAGTAACTTTGAATTTCTTTTCTATTGTAGTCTGAAAACCAGAAGGACAACGGTTTTTTATGGATTTTCCAAAACGCTTTTTCTTGTTAAATTTACCTTTATTATTTTTAGTAGTTTCTTTAGCCCGCTTCGTCAGTTTACTTGCGTTTTTAGGCTCTGTAACAAATGTATCCCCAAGGCTTCGCAAATGATTGGCATCCTCATTTATAGCAAGCTGTCTGTTTATTGCGTTGATGCGGCACAATTCGACATGTTTGGCTTTAAGCCTCTTGTAGTGATTTGAATATTTCCATGTCTTGTAGCCTTTCTTTATAGTGCCATCATCATTATAATTCTGAGGATTTGTTGCTCGTCTTGACCTGTCCATAGCACGATAAAGTAGGCGCTCTTTTCTTTCAGAATTTTGTATACTATTTCCACGTTCTGAAAGATTTTTTAATCCGACTTCAGTATCAGATGTGTAGGCAACCGTCTGAGTTCCAATATCAGCGCCTATCATACCTTTACCATATTTATGACGGAAATCACCGTATTTATCGTATTTAGGCATAGCTTTGCCTTCAATAGTTAGATGCAGGGATATACGATATTTTCCTCTTATGATTTTCGGTACAAGAGTAGCATAGCAAGGTCTATAGGTATCTGTGCAACAAGCATCTTCCATAAACGTATTGATTGCTTTAGCGTCTATAATTTCAGGATTAACAAGATAATCTGTAATGGCGTTTACTTCATCTGTTTGAAACCTATCATTTATTTGTATCCCAAATACAACTTTCCCAAGTTTGAATTGCAATTTATCATCTTTTACAGATATTGGAATCCCACGGTTTATCTGCTTTGCTCTGATACATGGTAATTCTCCGTATTTTGAAAAATGAATAGTTTTGCCATTATTATAAAGACATTTTTCTACTCCTCGCCAAACATCTTCTGCTTTAGTAAGAGCAAAAACAGCATCTATACTATATTTCTTTCCTATTGAAATCATAGCAATTCTGCAAAAATTCCATGTAACATTATATTCAGATTGCATTTCGTTTAGTTGTTTAGCCAGAATCTTTCGTATATCTTTATCTTCAGTATCACCATATAATTTAAGTAACTTGCGATATCTTTTTGTACGCAGTAGTTGGTCGTAATTCTTTCTCATGAGACACACAAGCTCATTACCTGCCTTGCGTATTTTATCAGAAAGAGCAACAACCTTTATGACATCAGAATATGGCATATCGGTTTCTACAACCAAAATATGCCTATCAGAAAGTTTATGAAATTGCTTCAAAATTTTCTTATATTCTTCATCAGTCATGATTTTTCTGTTCCTCGATATATTTTTTAACTGTAGCTTCGCTTATATGTCCTACTGTTGATACGAAATATCCTCTTGACCACAATACTCCACAACGTGAGTAAAATTGTTTTAACTGTGGATACGCTTTAAAGATCTCAATAGCACTGATACTTTTAAGAGTTCTTACGATATCACATGGAGCGACTGTTTGTGGACAATCTACAAATATATGTATGTGGTCTGGCATCACTTCCAGTGCTTTGATTTCATACCCGTATTGTTTACAGATATCAGTAAGAATACTCTTTAATGTATCATCAGCACCATTCTGCAATACAGAGAATCTGAATTTGGGGCACCAAATAATATGATATTGTGTCAGATATTTACAATGCGAAGAGCTATGATACTGTTCCTCGCTCATCTGTAGTTTCTCCTAATTGATATTTTTCTTGAATACCCCTACGCATTAAATCGAGAAAGGTAATAGTAGTACCTTCTTCGACAGAGTAGATACGGGCAAGATTTTCTAACTGCTCTTTCCACTCAGAGGGAATAGAAATGTTAATTTGTACATTATTACTCTTTGGTCTTGCCATGATTTCCTCCTACAATCATAGTAATTCATTTATACATAGATTGTATATGTAATCTATGTTTTTGTCAAGTTAAAGAAAAGCGGCTTTCATCCCACACGCAAGCATGTGGGTTTTACGCCGCAATTTATAACGCTTCAGGACGCGGCGCGGACCATCAATATGTCTGTCAGCCGTTTTGAGAAGATCGTCGGATGATGTACATCATCGATTCCTCATTCTTTATAAACACAATCATTTCACTTTATGTACATATGATGTCCAATGACCTTTTCTCCAGATAACAGGCACTTGGGTGCCTGTGCCAGGAGTCCCAGTGGTCTCCTTCCCCCTATTATGCCATATGGACGCGCCATGTCCTTGGGGTTATTGCCCCTTGGGCGCTTGCCATATGTGGTGCCATGCCCTATAATGTGCATATGAAGAAACACATCATGCACATATGGGGATGGCGCCATGGCGAGGGTCTCAACTATACCCGAGGACATCAGGAAGCACGTGCCCATGAAGAGCTGCAAGGTGCGCAATGACAATGGGGTATACAGGGTCTACAAGTACAGGGCCGTGAAGCTCAAGAGCGGGAAGTGGGGTACTGACTGCGGCACCCTGATCGGCAAGATCATCCCCGGCCAGGGGTTCCTGCCCAACGCGCGCTACCTGCGCGAGTTCCAGCTTAGCGCCGAGGGCCATGAGCTCCCTGATGACACGATCACCGAT
>CAKZZK010000134.1 GCA_937885235.1 uncultured Treponema sp. | reverse complement strand
TTTCTTCATTTTCAGAATAAGTGTGATCGTTTTCATCGCTATTATCGCCACAAAAGGCAGCCAGTAATGCCTGATATGTAATAACCGTAATATATTGAGGTTCTTTGATATTTGTAGAAACAAGCCCGTAATCTTCCTTTTGTAAAAATGACGAACAAATACGGTCTTTCCATTGATTTTCCTGAAGGTTTTTCATTGGTGAATATAGGCCATGACGGACATTCCATGCAGCTGCAAAGCTCCGTGGCGCCTGTAAACGCGCTGCTGCGCCTCTATGATGACGGGGATTTTGCAAGCCCTGTCGAAGCGCTTTCCGACGTGCTCTCCCGCCTGAAGGCTGATGGGGACATGGACAGCTTTAGCTGGCGCAATGAGCCATGTGTCATTTCTTCCTTTGTCCATGCAATAGACGGACGCTCTTCCGGCTACGGATTTGCCGTGCAGCTGCCGGAAGAAAAGGGGATAGCTGTCCTCTTAAGCTGGACTGCGGACGCGCACTTTGGGAGTTGCGGAAACTTTATGCTGAGCCTCATCGACAGTCTGAATATAGACTACGGGAGCTGCTTTGAAGCGGGACCGGTGACACGCTATGCGTATCCCGATACGGGGCGTGCCGAGCCTTTTACGCTCAGCATAGACGGCACTGAGGTTGCGAGCGTACTGCGGGAAGTGGACAAGGAGGCTTCCTCCTATCTCATTGAGAGGGAGTACGATGTCCTGCTTCTGTACAGAAACAGCTCGCTGTGGCAGGAGGCTTGGCAGCGCTATTACCGCATGATATTCAGGGATTCTTTCCGCCGTCTTGAGCGTTGTGCCTTTGATATCTACACAGCTCTTGCTCCCGGCTGTTTAGACGAGACCGATCTTGCCCAGAAGCTGCTTTCTTGGACTCAGGGTTTTGCCTATGAGCGGGAAAAGACAAGCAGTGATTTTGCTTCACTTCCTTCTATATTATTAGGCGGAGGAAGCGACTGTGATTCCCGCAGTCTGCTGCTTGCAGTGCTCTTGAAACAGATGAATATGGATGCCATGCTCTTTGTGAGCAATGTCTACAGCCATGCTGTGGCAGGCCTTGTGTCCGACCATCCAGGATTTGGCTTTACAGCGGGAGACAAGACCTACCTCATTGGCGAAACGACTGCTCAGGGCGCTACATGGGGAATGATTTCCCAAGGGCAGGATAAGCAGGAAAACTGGATTCCCGTCCTGTTCCCCTAAGGAAAATCTTCCTCACTCTTGATCTTTGCTTAGTTGGTAAGGAGGGTGTATGCTTCAAGCGGAGTTTCTACGGCAAGAAGCTTGCTCCGTAACTCCGCGTTTTTTATCTTTGCGCTGAAGAAAGAAAGCGTCTGTAGATAGTAGCTGTGCTGATTATATGCCGCGGCAATCATAAAAAGCAGCTTGACGGGTACATCGTCTATAGGGTCAAAGTCTATGATGTCAACCTTGGAGATGCCCACGGACATGACGAGGTCGGTGACGCTTGCAAGGCGGACGTGGGGAATGGCAATTCCCCTGCCTATAGTAGTGGACATGAGTTCTTCCCGTTTGAGGATTTCCTTTTCCAACTCCCTCGCGTCTTTTACCTGTGGGGCAGTGGCAAGATTTTCCGCGAGGCGGACTAAGGCGTCGTGTTTTGTGGCATGGGAAAGGAATATAATCCTGTCAGGGGAAAGTATGTTTTTAATCTGGACTGAGATGTCCCTGTTCTCCGTGCGGGAAGATGAGAGCCTGTCGTTTACCCATTTTTCCACTTCGGATTTCTTAAAGCGCCAGACGGTGCCGATTTTTCCGCTTGGAATTTCGCCCTTTTGTGCCCATTCGTATACGGTGCGCTCGCTCACTCGGAGGTACTTTGCTACTTCGTCTATAGTCAGTATGTCGTCTTCCATTGTATTCTCTTTGCAATATTTTGCAATGTTTGCGTTACTTTGTCAAGTCTTGCAGGAATGTTCTGTGTTTTTCCTTGCGCTCACTTTGCGAAAAATATAGCGCGGTCATTGACATATTTATTTAAATGCGATATAGTATGAATATAATTAAATTAATGTAATAAAGGAGCCTGCAAACGGCTCCTTTTTTTTGGTCAGAGGTTATATTTGGATTATATTGGGCACGAAAGCGTCCCGTACTTCAAGGAATGTGCGGAAGTGGTGGCGGCAGAGGGCTTTGTACTGGTTGATTTGCAGCTGAGCAAGAAAAATGCTGCAAACTATGTGTCGGCAGTGATAGCCGCGCAGGATGCTTCAAAGGACATCGCTCTGTCTGACTGTGCGAAGGTGCACCGTGCTTTGCAGCCAAAACTCATCTCCCTCATGGGGGTGGATGAAGATGGCGTGTATATGGAAGTCTGTTCGCCGGGAGTGGAGCGAAACATCAAGAATGCTGCGGAATTTGTGTGCTTCACGGGACGTGACATCCGGGTGTGGGACAAAACGGTGCAGGACTGGGTGCGGGGCAATATTGCCAGCAGTGATGAGTCCGCCCTGACGCTGAAAAAAGAGGATGGTACTGAGGCAGTTATTGCCTATGTCGATATAGCAAAAGCAAAATTTATTCATAATTTAAGGGAGGCTTGATATGTCAGAAATGGCAGAGGCAATCCGCGAGTTACAGTCCCAGAGGGGCATGAGCGAGGATGCAATCAGGCAGACGATTGAAAATGCGATCAAGGCTGCATATAAGAGAACTTTTGGAAAAGAGGCCGATAATTGTATTGTGAAGTTCAATGAGGATATGACCGATATGGTGGTATATGCTCGCAAGACCATTGTCGATGGCGTATATGACCCAACGCAGGAAATAGAGCTTGCCGATGCCCTCAAACTCAGCGATGAATGCAAGGAAGGAGATGAGATAGATATTCCGCTAGATATTCGTGATTTTTCGCGTTCGGCTATTTCCACAGGCAAACAGACTGCGCATCAGGCTTTGAACGAAAACTTTAAGAAGACGCTCGAAAATGAATATAAAGACAAGTTGGGGCAGACTATCATCGGGTATTGCCAGCGGCTTGTGCCTGATAAGAAAGGGGACAAGGGGGCTTTCCATTGCTACCTTGACCTCGGCAAAAACGATCGTGTGGAGGGCTTTCTTCCCGCAAAGAATCAGTGCCCTCATGAAGTGCATGAGAAAGGCGAGCGCATAAAGGCGCTTATCAAGGGAATAAAGCCGATGGCAAACGGCATCCAACTGGTGCTCAGCCGTTCTGATCCCAATTTTGTGCGGAATATTATGGAAGTAGAAATTCCTGAAATTTCCGATAAAACAATAACGATAAAGAGCATTGCGCGGGAGCCGGGCGTCAGAACCAAGATTGCGGTTTACTCAAACAAGCTTGATATTGACCCTGTTGGTGCCTGTGTGGGACAGAAAGGCGTCCGTATACAGAACGTCATCAAAGAGATTGACGGTGAGAAGATAGATATGGTTAAGTACGAGGCTGAGCCTCGTGAGTTCATTAAGAATGCCCTGTCGCCTGCGGATGTCAAAAAGGTGTATATCCTTGATTCCCAGAAGAAGCAGGCGATTGCGGTGGTGACCGAGAAAAACTTTTCTCTTGCCGTCGGAAAGGGCGGGCTGAACGTGCGGCTTGCAAACAGGCTTTGCGATTGGACCATAGATGTGAAGACTGAAAAAGAAGCTGCGGAGATGGAGCTTGAAGAGATGGATTTGCAGTCACGCCGTGCAGCAGAACGGCTCTTCAATACTCCTGCAGAGGAAGATGTCATTACGACGGTGGCACAGCTTCCCGGTGTGGATCCGCAGGTTGCAGAGCTGCTTAAGGCTGCGGGGCTTGAAGATATTCAGCAGTTCCTTGATGCTGTGGAGGATGGGAGCATATATAAAATGGAAGGTGTCCGCCGCGAAGATGTTGATCTTATCAATAAGATTATCAACGAAAACGTGGAGATCGAGAATGAGGTTGAAGATGCCGCTGTTGAAGATGTCGAGCAGGAGGACGGAAATGATGCTGAATACACCTGTCCTGAATGCGGCACTCCGATAACGCTTGAGATGACCAAGTGTCCGAAGTGTGGCGCGGAATTTGTATTTGAAGAGGGAGAAGGAAAATAGAAGATATGGCGGATGAAACAGAAAAAAAGCCAAGTGTCGTGCTGCATAAGAAAGAGCAGCAGCCAAATGCACAGCCCAAGAAGAAATTTGTCATAAAGCGGAAACCGCCTAAAGAGGCTCCGAAAGATGGCGGCAACAGCAACAGAGTGCGTGTTGTCGTAAAGAAGGCATCTGAATCATCCGCTAAAGAAGAAAAAACTACTCCCGTGCAGCCACCGATGGCGGAAGCTAAGCCTGTGGTGAGCCAGACTGCACCTGCTAAGTCCGCTCCTGTTCAGCCGGAGCTGGCAAAACAGTCTGCGGCAAGTCAGGAGGTTGCGCCGAAGCCTGCCGCTTCAGAAGCTCCTGCTGTCCAGCCTGCAGAAAACAAGCCGCAGGAAGCAGAAAAAAAATCTCAGCTGCCTCCGAGGACCCGCGTGGAAACCAAGGGTACTGCATTCGTGTTGAACACGGTTCGCCCCAATGTGCGTGCGGGCAATTTGAGCGGTTTCGGGCGTGGACGCAACAATAACTACTATAATAACCGTCGCAATAATTCCGGTAACGGAAGCGGTGGTTTTACCGGCACACAGGCGCGGGAAGGCTACCAGAGCCGTCAGGGCGGCTATAATAACCGCGGTGGCTATAATGGAGGCGGACAGAACCGTCCCAATGGCGGCTATAATCGCGGACCTTACAATAACAACGGGCAGCAGGGACAGAACCGTCCCGGCTACAACCGTGGTTCCTACAATAACAACGGCCCGCAGGGGCAAAACCGCCCCGGTTTTAACAGGGGCTTTGGGAACGGACCTAAGCCAGGCTTTGGTGGTGATCCCAATGCCGCAGTTCCGGGTGTCAACAAGGCTCCCGCCAAGAAGCAGTTCAAGGGCAAGAAGCAGGTCTACAGCCGCAAGGATCAGGAGGACTCTTTCAACGAGGAGGAGCTTTACCAGAACAAGAAGCACTCCGCTACTCCCGCTAGTGCTGTTCCTGAGCAGATTGACATCATGGATACCATCTCTGTATCTGATCTCGCAAAAAAGATGAACCTGAAGGCAGGCGAAATCATCGGCAAGCTGATGTCTATGGGCATGATGGTGACAATCAACCAGTCCATTGACAGCGACACCGCCACTATACTCGCCTCTGAGTATAACTGCAAGGTCCACATCGTGAGCCTCTATGACGAGACAGTCATCGCGAGCGATACGAGCAAAGAGGAAAGCGCAGATGTGCGTCCGCCGATTGTCACGGTCATGGGACATGTCGATCACGGCAAGACCACCCTTGTGGACGAAATGCTCAAGCAGGGCGGCGCTTTCCGTGAAAATCAGAATGTTGAAGAGCGTGTCATGGATTCCAACGATCTGGAGCGTGAAAGAGGAATAACCATTCTCTCAAAGAATACCTCCGCATTCTATAACGGCGTGAAGATAAATATTATAGACACTCCGGGCCATGCCGATTTCAGCGGTGAGGTCGAGCGTGTGCTTGAAATGGTAGACGGCGTGCTGCTGCTGGTGGACGCCGCCGAGGGCTGTATGCCGCAGACCCGCTTTGTTCTCAGCAAGGCGCTGGAAATGGGTCTGAAAATTATAGTTGTGGTCAACAAGATAGACCGCCCCGACGCCCGTCCCGATCAGATAGGCGATGAAGTTCTTGAACTTCTTATTGACCTTGACGCCGACGACGAACAGCTCGAAAGTCCCGTGCTGTTCTGTTCCGGACGCGCGGGAACGGCATCTAT
>CAKZZK010000133.1 GCA_937885235.1 uncultured Treponema sp. | reverse complement strand
GTTCCCCCTATATTTTACAAGGCTCACCTGGAGTTTTTCATGTGGGAAGTTTGAGATCGTAAAAAGATACGTAGATTTTTTGAAACTCGTGCATGGAACTGTCATACAGAGCGGCGAGCTTCCCTCCGCAAAGCAGACCTTCTTGAAGCAGCTTGCCGCCATCGCAGAATATGTAGGGGACGGACGGTGCGCAAGACTCCGCGCGCTTTTGGAGGAGCTTCCTGAAGTGCGCAATGCCGTCCACGGGGACTTCCAGATGAAAAACGTCATGCTCCTCGACGGCGAGCCGACCCTCATAGACATGGACACGCTCAGCGCCGGGCTGCCCCTTTTTGACCTGCAGGGGCTGTACGTTGCATACGTGGCGTTCCGCGAGGACGAAGCAGACAACACCGAGAAGTTCCTCGGCATAAGCGGGGAGGTTGCGGACTATATATGGCGCACGGCGTTGGAATATTATTTTAACGGCAAAGACCGGGCTGCGTTGAAGGATATTGAGGACAAGATACGGGTGGTGGCATATATCCGCTTTCTGTACATCCTTACGACATCGAGCCACAAGGAAAACGGGCTGTTCCCGGTGCGGCTTGAGCATACCATACGGAATCTGGACGAACTTCTGGCACGGGTTCGTACCTTATGTATATGACGGCGAAGGATGTTTGCCATGCTTGCTGTTCGTAGCCGCAAAGATGCAGGGGACATTATTCCGGCGATGTTTTTTGGTGCGGCAGTCGCCATGATTTTTACTCAAATCGCAGGGTATGCAGCCACGATGATTGACGGGATTATCACCATCCGTACGCTAGGGGCGGATGCGTATTCCGGAGTATCGTTGCTTGGCCCCTTTACCGGTCTGGTGCTGCTGTTCGGTGGCTTCATTTCTACCGGGGAGCAGGTCGTCTGCTCCTCTCTGGTGGGAGGCGGCAGGAAAGACGAGGCGAACGCCGTCTTTTCTCTTTCGGTACTTTTTGCCCTGATTGTCTCCGGCTTGCTGCTTTTTGCCTGCACGACGTTCCCCCGGGAACTGCTCCTGATTTGCGGCGTTTCGGTAGGGAAGCAGCCGGATCTGTATCCTCACATGACGAGCTATCTACGGGGGTACATGACAGGAATTCCCGCCATGCTGGTGATTCTGGTCATCGGCCCGATGATTGTCATGGACAACGGCAAGCGGCTCTTTACGCTTTCCGCCTTTTTGCTCTGCGCTGTGGATGTGGCAGGCGATTTGCTGAACGTCTTTGTTTTTCACGGAGGGACATTCGGCATGGGGACCGCCAGCGCAGCCGCCTTCTATTTGCAGCTTTTGTTTTTGCTCACGCATTTTTTGAATAAAAACTGCTATTTTCACCTGTCCCTGCGGACATTCAGCCCGAAGATTCTGCCAGAGCTTTTCAAGGCAGGTTCTCCTACCTTTGTCCTTAAGGCAGCCACCACGCTGCGGGATTTGCTCGTCAACCGGATAAACCTGGCCGTGGCGCTGACAACCGCTGCCGTGGCAGCACGCGGAATTCAGAATGACCTGAATACGATGCTGTTTTGCATTGGGCTTGGCATCGGAAAAACAATGATTACCATGACCGGCGTGTATTACGGTGCCGATGACCGCTCAGGACTGACAAAGTTGTTTGCCTATTGCATGAGGCTGTCAGTAATCATATCGGGAGGGGTCTCGCTAGTGGCTTTCGCGGCAGCTCCTGCCCTTGCCCGTCTGTATACGGGAGACCCGGCGGTTCTTTCGCTTTCCGTGTTCAGCATCCGGTGTATGGCGCTCGGTTTTGTTCTTGATACGGTTTCCGTAGTCTTTCAGAACTATCTGCAGGGCATCAAGAATCAAAGGCTGGTCAACGTTATGAATTTTGGCGACCGCCTGTTTATTCCGGTGGGAACCGCGTTTGTGATGGGGCTTTTGTGGGGGTCAAAGGGAATTATGGCTTCTATCGCTGTGGGCAAGCTGATTCTTGTGCTGCTCCTCTTTGGCGCTCTGTGCTTCCGCTGCCGCAGAATTCCCAGGAAATGGGACGACTATATGCTGTTGCCGGAGGGGTTCGGCGGCGCACCGTCGGACAATCTGTACGCAAGCATTTCCACGGCGGAGGATGTGGTGAGGGAAAGCCGTCATGCGGAGGAATTCTGCATGGCACACGGCTCTGGCGAAAAGAAGGCGAAATACATGGGGCTGTTTGTGGAAGAGCTGGCGGGAAACATCCTCTCGCACGGGAAGCCGCAAGGAAGGAGGCATGTCAATGTGGATTACCGGCTCTTTGTGAGCGGGAACCGCATCTGCCTGAGTCTTAGGGATTTCTGTGAAAAATTTGACCCCACTGCCTGCTATGCTGCGCATAGCGGGGACAATCCCGAAGAAAACATAGGCATTCGGATGGTGGGGAAGATGGCAAAGGAGTTCCGTTACTTCAATGCATTCAACAGCAATAATATCTTAGTGTATCTTGATTAAGGGGGTGCAGGAAGATGGATGACTATTTATTGGAAAAGAAATTAAAAGACTCTTGTACACCTCTTCTTCAACGGGTGACGGACAGCGTGGCGGAGTACATCGCGCTGTTCCCGCTCGTCTTTAAGATTGCGGCGGGGAAAGCGGCAAAGGGGGAAAATCATATATGAACGGTGAAAGAAAACTGTCTTTTGATGTAATCAGGCTCACTGCCATTGCGATGGTCGTGATGGTGCATGTCTCGGCGTATGTCGTCACCTATTTTGGTTCTGAAACGGCACATTCCTCTTTCCTGTTCGGAAACATTCTGAACGGACTTTCCCGCGCGGGAACGCCCATGTTCCTTATGCTTTCGGGGGCATTGCTTTTAGACGAGAGAAAAAACTTTTGTGCGTCCGTGTTCTATAAAAAGTCGCTTCTGTCCATCGCACTGCTGCTGCTTTTCTGGCTTGTGTTTTACGCCTCGTGGCGTACTTTCCTGCTTCCGTGCATACGGGGCGAGGCAATAGACAGCTCGCTGT
The DNA here is from genome assembly GCA_937885235.1 of uncultured Treponema sp. GTDB lineage: Bacteria > Spirochaetota > Spirochaetia > Treponematales > Treponemataceae > Treponema_D. Next base: position 1,685 of record CAKZZK010000133.1, on the reverse strand, counting down.
TTCTTGCCTATATGCTTACCCTGAAAGGACGCTTCCCGCATCTGTGGTATCTGTTCATGCTGATTGGCTGCTATCTTGCCGTTCCGCTGCTCCGGCTTTTCGTAAAAGCGGAAAACAGGCAGTATATACTCGGCTTCATCATTGTCGCCCTGTTTGCCCAGTTTGTGAACCAGACTTTGGCAGTCTTTTTCAGGAATGAGCCTTTCACACTTTCAGGCTTTATTGCAAAGTTCCATCTTGAATATGCCACAGGCTACCTGCCGTATATGCTTTTAGGCTGGTATCTTGCTGTCTTTCCGCCCTCAGGGAAAAAACGGGTCGCGCTGCTTCTTGCAGGACTGCTCGCCCTTGTCTGCATAATCCTTTCCGTTCAGTTCAAGATTGCAGGCATACCGGAGATTCGCGAGTATATGGTCGAGATGAACACGTTCCCTGCACTTGCCTACGGTTCTGCGCTGTTCGTTTTGCTGAATTCCGTTTTTGCAGGGAAGACGACAAAAAGCGGAATCATACAGACACTTTCCCGCGCCTCGTTCGGGGTATACATCACGCACGTCGTTTTCCTTGACCTGTGCATCGCGTTCTTGCCGTACAGGAGCTTTGACGAGCGGAATCCGCTTCTGTATATGCTGCTGGTGTATGCCATTGTATGTTCGTTTTCTGTAGGAACGACGCTGCTGCTCTCCAAGGTAAAGGGAGTGCGGAGGCTCGTGCGGGGATAGCGGCTTGTACCCGCTGGATGAGTTTTTGAAACGATTCATAGGATCGGCAAAACAATAAATATCATGGGAGTATTTTTATGAAGCAAATGAAAAAGACACTTTTTGCCACGGTTACGGCTGTGGCGATGGCAATGCTTGCCGCCGGCTGCGCAAGCACAAAGGCGGGAAAAGGCGCGGCAGCCCTCCTGCCCGATTACCTTGTGCTTGTGAACAAAACGCACCCCGTCAGCGGGGACTACGCCAGGAGCCTTGACCTTGTGACTGTGGACACCGTGTATGACGATGAGACCGCCGAGGTGGAAAAGGCTACCTACGAGGCATACCTTTCGCTAAAAGCCGCGCTTGCAAAGCAGGGAATTGAAATCGGAATCGACTCCGCCTACCGCAGCGTGGAGTATCAGGAGCAGATTATGCGCGACTTCACCGAAAAATACGGCGCAGAGTACGCAAAGAACACCGTCGCCGAGCCTGGCACGAGCGAGCATCACACGGGACTTGCGATAGACATAGTGCCGAAAGTAGACGGCGAGTGGAAATGGGAGAACGAGGACATGATGCAACTTCCCGAGCTTTTCGCAGAGATTCACAAGGAGCTTCCTAAGCACGGCTTTATCCTGCGCCTGCTCAAAGGCAAGGAGGACATCACGGGCTATTCCTATGAGCCGTGGCACATCCGCTATGTGGGAAGCGCGGAAATCGCGCAGAAAATAATGGACTCAGGGCTTGTGCTTGAAGAATATGCGGGCGCACAAAAAGAATCCGCGCCAGAGGGCTTTGTCCATCTTGCAGAAGCCGTGCCAGACGCGATTCTTGAAATCCGCTACTATTCCACCTACAACTTTGTGGGCGACCGCATTGACGGCTACGAAAAGCCTGTCGCGCTCCTCACAAAAGAGGCAGCAGAGGCATTGAAGGCGGTGAGCGACGATGTGAAGGCTCAGGGCTACCGTCTTAAAATCTACG
>CAKZZK010000132.1 GCA_937885235.1 uncultured Treponema sp. | reverse complement strand
TTATGATGCTAAATCCTCGTTTTTGCAAACTTGCAGGCACTACATATTGTCTAAATCAAAATAGAAGCCTCTGTGGAGGCAAAAATGGGGTTAGACATGAAGACACGGCAGAAGTTGACGGATGAAACGGCAAACGGGAACGGCCGGATTGCAAAAAGCGCGAGTTCAGGAAAGTCTACAGCGAGGACATCCGGAAGGAAATCATACGGCTCTGGAATTTCTCGATGAACCTCTGCGCCAAGCGGCTCGTTGCCTTTATCGACAGGATGCTCAAAAGCGAGATCGCAAGATACCGTGGCGAACTGCGGCATAAGCACGGCATGCGAATACATCTCCACGCTCACGCTAACGACCGTGCATTCCGGCTGGACTGAGAACCGTGCGCTTTTGAACAAGGTCCAGCGCTGGGTGAAGGAAGTCGTTAATGATGTGAAGAAGGGACTGGACAGCGACAACGGAAGCAAGTTCAAGAACAAGCAGCTGCTCGGCTGGTGCGCCGAGAATCACATCAAGTTCACGAGGAGATGCCCGTACAGGAAGAATGACAGCGTGGTGCGCAGAATCGCGGGCTATTACAGGCTCGAGGGCGAGGATGCCCGGAATGTCATGGCGGAGCTCTACGAAGTCTATAACAAGCTCGTAAACTATTTCTTCCCGTCCATGAAGATAATTTCCAAGGAGCGTTAGGTTTTTACATGAGTAGCCGTCAATATTTGGGCTAGAATTTTACGTGAGTAAATACGTACCTCAATCCACTTTTTTTATTTTTTTCCGCTTTTTTCCCGCTTTGCCTTTTCCTTAAGGCTTGAGATGATATACCTGCTTTGCGGACGGCAGGCGGCAGTTCACAGCAATTCACTCCCGTCTATAAGGCGCATACCGTTCCGTTCTGCAAATGCCGTAGCTTCCCTCGTGTAGCCGCTCCATGAAAAGTACCAGAAGAGGATATCCGCACCTTCCTTCCTGCGTAACGCCGACAAGTTTTTATGTACGTGTTTTTCAAGGTCAGCGTCATTCACGGGGCTGTTATGGAATTTGCATTCCGCGCTGATGATTTTTGACTTATCTTCATTCGCTGCTACGATGTCCAGCTCCACGCCCTTATCCCACCACCGCCCTATCTTCGTGAACACAAACGGGAGCGAGCGATTCTTGTTTTGCAGGCGCAGCCATTCAATGCATACATCTTCAAAGGAAAAGGAAACAAACTCATTCATGCGCGGCGCAACAATGCCGTCATACACATTTTCCCAGTCTCCGAATTCAAGCGAAGAGTAGTTGGGGAAAACAAATCTGTACCAAAAGCGGAAAAACAGGTCTTTCAGCCTGTATACTCCCCGCTGGGCATTCTGCCTTTCCTGTTCAGAACTAAATACAGGGAATTCCCTGCCCACAATGCCAAGCTCGATGAGGTTCTTCAAATAGACGGAAAGTTTTCCTTTTTCAATAAGGGTGGACTGCTGAATCTCATTGAACGCGCTTTTTCCGCTCGCTATGGCATGGATAATCGTGTTGTAGGTGGTCGGCTCGCGAAGTTCCTGCCGCATCAAAAACTCAGGCTCCGAATAAAGAATGGTGCCCCGCCGCAAGATGCTGGCGCAGATGTTTTCCTTCAAACTTTTCTCTTCATCAAACTGGCTCAGATAGTACGGTATGCCTCCAAGGATTGCATGGGCCGCCATCTTGTCGTAGGCGTTCCATTTCGAGAAAAACTGTATGGAATCCATATAGCCCATGGGGGACATTTTGTAGATTCCCGTCGCGCGTCCATAAAGGGCATTCTTTTCAGAAAGGATTTCTTTTTCAATGTAGCTCATGGAACTTCCGCAGAGAATAAGCATTATGTCTTCCTTTTTAAGCTCGGTGTCCCACAGTTTTTGAAGGATTGACGGAATTCCTGCATTTTCCCGCGCCATATACGGAAATTCATCGATGACGACAATCCGTTTCTTCTGTTCGCCACGGGGAATGTCTTTGATTGCAAGAAAAGCCTGATCCCAGTTTGAAAACTCCGCAATGTACCTGCTTTGCGGCAGATTGAACGAAAGCAGCTTCTGGCTGAAATTCCGCAGCTGACTCCTGTCATCGGTCTGAGTGCAGGTAAAGAAAACAGAAGCCTGTGCCTTGCTGCGGCAGAACTGCGTAATTGTTTCCGTCTTTCCGATGCGGCGGCGGCCATATATGACGACCAGCTGTCCGCCCTTGGCCTCGTACCTTTCCTGCAAGAACGCCAGCTCCGCTTTTCGTCCAATGAATTCATGCATACATACACTATATCAGTCAAATCCAGATTTGTCAATTCGTGATTTGACTAAAAACCCTTATGCTAGACGATAATCCACTCGGTAAGCTTTCGTTCTGTGCTGGAGTAGTTCACACCCCCTGACGATTTTACGGCCGTTGTTCTTGTATACTATGTCATTTAAATTGTTCAAGTCGGAGAAGATGCTTACTTTGTCAAATCGGGTAACGCCCGTGATAAAAATGAAGCGGATGTATTGGTCTTCGCTTTTCAGGTTTCCGTAGAAGCCCCAGAGCACGTCACGCATATTGTCCTCACATCTGTATTCGTGACGTTCTATAAAAAAGGAATTCGCCGAATGAATCGCTCACGACAGCACAGTCCTTCGGCTTTTTTTGTGGTAGCAATTCTATCACAGGAACATTTCCATCGCTCCTCTTTCTGTTTAAGTCTAGTGCATAATAGTATTCAGATGAATCAGCAATAATTATCATGTTTTTATCAAGTGAAACAGACTCTCGTTCTTTTGCCGTAATGGCAATCGCATCAGGCACGGAATTTGTTTTAAATCTATAGTAAACGAACTAAACAAAATTAATTTTGAAAGAGCATAGTCTGGCAAGCTTTTTGTTTTCCCTTGCAAATTTAGAAAACCATGCATCAAGGACGGTTACAAGTGCCTCGATTGTCGCCCAGAAATGGTTGTGAGTTTTCTCGCGCCTTGTGATTCTCCAGACCTGCTCAATCGGATTCAAATCAGGGGAATACGCAGGATTTCACTTTTGGTTCGCTCCCTTCCGGATACCAGCCCCGTGTGACTGTCGATTCCGCAAAAAAATGAACCTCATCCTGATAGAAAATCTCCATGTTCCTGTCCGCCCGAAGATTCTCAAGATTTTTTTTTGAAATCTTCCCTTTCCTTGTCGTTCTGCTCTCCGAGGCCTGGGAATGTCTGCGGTCTTATCAGGGAGAATCCCATCTCATGCATCATGTACTGGCATCTCCTTACGCACAGGAATACTCCGAACTTCTTTTGTATGAAGTCTGACAGTGAAGGACCGTCCCACACGTTGTATCCGTTTTCCGAGGGGGCTTTCCCGACTGCTGCCCTGACTTCTGCAAGCTGTGCTTCCGTGAGCCGTGGCTTCCGCCCCTCGTGCTTTTTGTCCTTAAGTCCTTCAATCCCTTGGTCCTCTACGATATCCAGCCATTTAGAGAAAGCTACATGCGAAATGCCGTTGACATTGCAGACCTCTTTCTGTATCATGCCGTTCAGGTACATGTTTACTGCTATCACCCTTTTCAAGAATCGTGTGTTTACCTTATTTCTGTGCATTATCTCCTGACAGTCGGCTATCAGCTCTTCTTTTGTCTTTTGAAATTTTCTTTCCTTCATGTTATCACCCGATTTGACTATAGCATGATTTCATTATATATGCAATGTTTTTAATTCGTTTACTATAGCTCCGTATGCCCTCCGTGGTCGCAAGGCGCACACTCCTGCGCTGCCCCGAGAGGAACGTGCCGATCGTGGATCGGTAGAACTGCAGCGTCCTTGCCGAGCAGCCCTCTATGCGCTTCGCCTCGAGGAACGCCTCCATCAGCCTTTCGCTCTCTTCCTTTGGTGTCTCCTTTGCGGCCGGCTTCTCCTCGCTGTCCACGATGTCCTTGCTCCAGAAAACCTCGTCAAGAACCTTCTCCAGCACCGCCATCTGCTCCGGCAGGATAGTGTCCGCCATCCTGTTTTTCACTTCCAAAATAATCAAATCTTTCATACGGACCTCCGAGCAAAAATAAAATATATTTCACTTTTCGGAGAATGGAGCGGAAAATGTTATCGTTTCAAGGTATTATCAAGTATGTTCGGAAAAGCATCAAATTCCCTTCCTTTTTGATTAAATTATATTGTAAATAAGCTGTATGGTGGGTGTGAAAATAGTAATTTTTTAAATATGTTATTAAGAGAAAAGGGAATTTTACCCCTCCTACCCGTGCAAATCCTTGTTTGCACGGGTACGGGATTTTGGGGATTGGGCGGGGTAAACTCCTGTTTGTACGGGTATGACATCCCTTCTGGGAAATAAGCATTAGAGTTTGCGCAACAGTCGTTCAAATCCCATTGCCTCTGTACAGGAGCCCAGTTATCTTCCGAATCATCGCCTCATCGTCACTCAGCCTCGCGGCTTCAAGGCAGGACTCGTCCATTTCCGCGCCATATTCAAGAAGCAAATCGACTTGGCTTTCCCACAGCATTCCTTTCTTTATTGCCTCATAAATAGGAGTCGTCGCCTCGTCGGAATCAAACAGTTTCTGTATTTGTAATTCGCTGATTTTTGTACAGTATTTTTTATCAAACGGCTTTTTATGCCCTTTTCGGTTTACATCCGATCCAGCCTCTAAGAACATCCTCAGCACGCGGTTCGCATCGGAAATATAGCAGGCGATGAGTGCTTCGACCCTACGAGGATCGTTGGGATAATCTTTTTTAAAAACCTCAATCTTTTTATTGTCATGCAAATAGACGCTTGCCCAGACATACGGATACTTGTTCACATCCGCACCATTTGCAACAAGCAGGTCAAAAACAACAACATCGGGTTCTACAGCTTCTTTTTGGGTATTATTATACGTTAAATTTATGAAGCTTGAGTTAAAGAGCATCAAGGGATTCCTGTATTGCCAGCCATCATTGAACTTTAAGCAGTAGTTTGGATCATATCCGGCGTTAAGATAATCCTCCACATCATTTTGCCTCCCTTTTGGACCAAAAAGCGCCTCGTGCTGTATTTGATCCCCGAAACCGACGAGTCCCCGCCTTCTCTTTGGAACATCGCCATAATAAAAGTTCCTGATTTCTGACAAGTTATGGGTAATCATTTTTTCCGAAACAAGGCCACCGATCCTTGGTGTGAGAATTACAATAATGGAAATTACTATCATCAGGCCAGCAATCAAAATGATTTTTTGGGGGCTATTCTTCATATTCCCGCCCCTCCCCATATAATTATTACGTCTTTTCCATTTTGAGTAACATTTAATTGGGTGTCATATTCTGTTTTATTCTTCTGTTCAATAAATTTATTGGCAAAGGATTCCGCCTGTTTTTCATTGTTAAAGGAGTATATTGTTTCTGTATAAAGATTCCACTTCTTAGAATGGTTTAGCATATGATACACATTCGGCCATGCCCTCTTCCCTTCAACTGATGCAATACTTATTCCGCCTTGATTTTTTACGTTCAATCGGACATTTATAATTCCAAGAGAACTTAATTCATCCCATGACATCAATGAGCCGCCATTATTTCCGAGTCCATGTCCGTCATTGTTATATGCCCCCGTCTCTCCTCCTGCCATTCCTATAAAAAGAGACAGCGCAAAAGTCGGAGTGAAACTACTCGCTAGGTATCTCATAATAGTACCATAATCTCCTTTCCAAAATCGGATAGTATACTCTCCCATGTCTACTTCTGCATGTTGAATGTCAAATAACATAAGAGAAGCAGTGTCCATCCAGTTATGGTAGCCCGCCATTGTTTGTGGGGCGTTGTCATTCCATCCGCATTGAAAAAATTTTACCCACCAAATTAACTCTCTTCCATCGGGATCTTTATAATTAACCGGGTTGTTGGCGCAGTACCCGTACAAACCGAGGCTGGAAGCGGCTAATCCTCCTTGTCAAAGACCTACCAAATCAGAGGCAGGACTTGCCTCTGATTTACTTGTTTTATATCATTTTATCAAATTTTGTGCAATACCGTTTCTGATGAATTTCCTTCTACATCTACGCATTCAAGCATATCAAAACATTTCGTTTTCCTCAATACCTTTGCCAAATCATCCCGTGCAAACAGCAGGTACATTGCACGTCCGCTATCACTGCAAGGATAACGGGAGCGGCACAGCAGGGCGGCCCCATCGTCCACGCTTTTTAATATCCTCAGCTCTCTCCTTTTCCAATCAAAGCCCCGGCTGAAGGTAATCGACAGGGGGGTCCCGCACTGCGGGCAACGCTTGAAGTCATCTATCGATTCTTCCCGTAGCTCGCAGGTTGCCGTTATATCAAGGATGTTCATATCCTCTTTTACTTTCCGTACCTGGAAGTCATTGCACCCGTTTTTATGCAGCAGGGCGACGAATGAGTCCGTCGCAAGGTACATATTCATTGACGACAGGACTATGCAGCCGTGTTTCAGGACGGGGTACCCCTGCCACTCGCCCCCGAAGTCCCGCAGCATCCGCTGGCATTTTTTATTCTGGCAGTAGTATTTTGGGTATAATGATTTGTCCATGTATATGGACGAGTCATCATAAATTGGAAAGAGCGCGTACCACATCTATTCCTCCGTCGGTGATTGTAAAAATCTTTTTAGAAGCTCATCCCTGTGTAGTTCGACATAGTGCTCGGCCGCCCATATAGCGTTTTCCTCTGTGAGCGTCCCCGGATTATCCGTGAAGAACTGATTCGCAGCCTCTGTGTACTGCTCATAATTCACCAGATAGAACTGGGCCATGGCTTTTTCCCGATCATCTGCGGGTATTAACATTTTAAGGAAACGCTGATTAAAGACCGTATTCTCCCCTTGTACCCATCGGGAACCAAAAAT
>CAKZZK010000131.1 GCA_937885235.1 uncultured Treponema sp. | reverse complement strand
AGCCTCGTATTCTGCATCCTCACCTTGCTGGCCATGAAGCGGACCAAAAGGAAGATCCGAGAAAGCGTAAAGGTTGCAGTAGCGGGCGACATCCATAGTTCCGGTCTTTGCGGTTGCAACAGTCGTGCCTGCCATGACACCCAAAGCCGTTATGGAACCAATCAAATCCAAGACAGCAATGCCCGTATTCATATTTGAAAGGCTTGATGCCGCAGAGTCAACATCATCAAGGCTGTACGTGTAGCTGCACCGGCGGCTGAACACTGTCCTCCCTGTCTTTGTTGAACGCAAATTGTAATCTGCAATCACCTGTATCGTCTTTGCAAGCGAAGATTTAGACCACGTGTTTATCGTCGTAAACATAAGGTAGTCTGCTCCGAAAATCTCGCCGAACTTAGATATGTCATCTTCAACGAAGAGCTCCGAATCGTTCGCGCTTTCCTCCTGCAATGTCCGCAAGGCAAGGATTGGCGGATATACATACCAACCTTTTGAGCTGAGCTCCGTGTTCATTGTGTAATAGAAGTATTCCTTTGCCTCCACATTATCCGTAAGGTTTATGGGCGGCATGATTAAAATCGTGGAACCGGCGTCATCGCCAAACATCTCGGGATATGCCTGAGCTTTCGTCTGCGCAAAGGAAGACGCTGCAGCCACACAGGTAAAAAGAACTGCAAGCATAAGGAATTTATTCTTCTTCATAGTCTTCATCATCTGTTCCTCCCGGATTATTCTCTTCAATCCTTGCTATGATTTTGCTCAAAAACGGCTCTGACATGGGATACAGCTCCACCTCTTTTTTCAAGTAAATCAAGCCTTCTTCTTCATTGCCCTCATCGACAAGCATATAGCCATAGTCTGCGTAAATTCCCGGAGGAACCTGCCCGATGCCGGCTTCCCCATCCTGATTTTCCATAATCTTCTTGTAAGATTCCGTCATTTTCTTGCGGGACTCATCATCCTTGTTCCTCACGTAATCATACGTCACGGTTGAATATTCATCCCAGTTATACGGACCACCCTTGTCTGCATTTTTGGCAGACAGGCAGGATGCCAACATACACACCAGCAGAAAAGCTGATGCTGCAGCGCCCAAGTTCTTTATCTTTTTCATGGCAGCTCCACAACTTTTACCTCGCCAACGGAGGCATATATATTCTTTGATACTACGACGACACCATTCTGTGTTATGGTAATTTCGTGAGAACCAGCAGGTATCGCATATTGATACTTGTGCTTGTTCTTGTCTATGTCATTCACGTCGGCATAAAAAGACTTTTCCCCATCAACGCTTACGTACACCGTTCTGGAATAGGTGTCCATATCGCCGACAATCTCAATTTTGGCAGTATCTGGCTTTCCGCTCTTCGTCGTCTGGACGCTTCCGCAGGAAAACAGCAGGAAGCATAAGGCTGCCACCAAACACGCCGCAAAGCATTTCCGCAAAGTTTCTGTCATTTCCGAATCTCCTGTATGATATAGTCTTCATAGCTTTCCAGCTCTTCCGGAATATCTCCGTCGATGGATACCAAAGACATCTGGTCTTCTGGTTGTCCTGTATCCTGCACCCATGTCACAGTGACTGTTCCAACCTGTTTGCCCGGCATTTCCACGGTCTTTCCAGTCTGGGAATTCTTCACTTTCCGTCCCTTCTTCAAGACAGCGAAGACATTCCCTTCCTTTATGTTCTGCCCTTTTCCGCCTTCCATGAAGTAATCTCCAGAGTCAGGGTCAAAATGAAGACTTGACTTCCACGGATTGTCCATGCACTTATTGGTGATATTTTCAACCATCTGCGAAAGGGCAGCGTCAAGGGCTTTATCCGTAAGCGTTTCATCATAGCCCGCCTGTCCCCCAAAGCCGAGGGTAGTCTTTGTCTCAGTCTCCGCAGAGCCTTCCGCCTGCTCGCCGTAAATTACCTGCCCTGTCTTTGCATCCATAAGGCGAAGGGAAAGCCCCACCTCCACAGTCTGCGTTTTTCGTTTGGTAACGGGATTCGCCTTGCCGGTTTCCTTTCGCCCGTAACTTGTGACGGAACCAATGATGATGTAGTCAGCGGAAAGCCGGTCCACTGATGCCATCTCCTCATCGTCATAAAAATTGGCTACTTCTTTGTCTGCTGATTTTATATCCAGACGTTCAAGGATAATAAATTTTCCTGTCTGCGCCAACTTTGCGGAAAGGCTGTCAACCGCCTGTTTGCTTATAGGGTCTTTCGCGCTGTCATAGAACGCACCTTTCGCATACTTTGATTCATTTGAAAAGCGGTAGATGGCAACCTTGCGCTTTAAGCTCAGTTCCGGCACTTCGGCTTGTGCCTGTGCCAATGCTTCCGCCTCTGCCTTGGCCTGAGCTTCCGCAGCAGCCCTCGCTTTTTCTTCTTTCTTTTGCTGTTTTTTGCTCTTCTTGTCGCTTTTTGCTGTGGCAAGGGAGCAAAGCAAAGCACCTGCAATGATTGCACATAGCAGTTTTCGTCTCATTAAATCCTCCGTAAATAGCTTAAGAGTTGGACTTTTTTACATTGCGGTATGCAAATCCGCCATTAGCGGAATACAATTTAATTCTACTAGAGCTTTGCGTTGATGTCAAGCCAAAAGCATAATATTTTTATCCTCTATTAGATTAGCGTGTTATGGAAGAAAGTGAAGTAAGGCGTCTGCTTTCAGACAACCTAAAACGACTTAGGAAACAGCGAGGGCTGTCCCAGCTGAAATTTGCCAACGAGCTCAATATGGCGATGACGTTCATCAATGATATAGAAAATTGCAAGAAATGGGTGTCGCCGGAAACGCTGGCAAAGTTCGCAACGTTCTTCAATGTCCCCGTTTCAGAATTCTTTGCCGTTCAGGACAACACAGAAGCTATAAACCCGCAATTCTTTGCACACACTATGATCAGCGAACTGCACAAAGCAATAGCAAGCGTGGAAGAACGCTTCAACGTATAAGTCCATCAGCGGTGGAGGGGCACAGCAGAATTTGACCAATTTCCCCTCATTCGTTATAGTAGAACTATGAACAACACCATACCCAGATGGAACTTGGATTCCATCTTTCCCGGACTTGACACGCCCGAATATAGACAGGCGCTGGCGGACTACACCGCCGGCATGGACACCATAGACAAGTTGCTCGACCTCGCAGACCGTTTTACGCGGGAAGCAAACAGCAACTTTGACTTCGCAAAATGGCTCTCCTCCTTCCTGGACGAAGAAGACAAGCTGCTTTCACAAATGGGAACGCTGTTTGCCTACGCCTACACAAGCTACTCCACGGATACGACAAATCCCGCATACATGAACAACCTGAGCCACATTGAAAAGATTTCCATACGCGCCCAGCAGCAGGGGCTGAAATTCAACGCCATGCTGCTTGCGCACCAGACCTCCCTCGATGAATTTTACCGCCGCTTCCCTCAGTACGAGGAATACAGATACCATCTGAACGAATGCATAGAAGAAACCAAGCACCAGATGTCCGCACAGGAAGAAAAACTTGCGGCAGACCTCCAGCAGACAGGAGGCGATGCATGGGGACGGCTGCAGGAACAGATTATCAGCAACCTGCACGATGAAAACGGCAAGACATTCAATGAAATCAGGAACGAAGCGTATTCCCCCGATGCCCAGGCGAGAAAGGATGCATGGAAGAAAGAGCTTGCGCTGCTGGAAGCAAACCGCATAGCGCTCGCAGCCTCTCTCAACAACCTCAAAGGCGAAACCATCACGCTGAACAAAAGGCGGCACTGGGAAAACGCACTCGACCGTTCGCTGACGACAGCCAGAGTGAGCCGTAAGACCATAGATGCCCTTATCGGCGCGCTGGAAGAAGCACTGCCTATGTGGCGGCAATACTTTCAGGCAAAGGCACAGCTTCTGCGCGCCACAGGCAGGACGGCAAGCGAAAGCACAGACAAGGGGCTTGCATTCTACGACCTCTTCGCCCCCATTGCGGACAGCAAGGACGGTACAAACAATAACGAACTGCTTGAAAAAAAATGGACATTCGCAGAAGCGCGGGATTACATCATCAAGGAATATAATTCCTTCTCACCGGACATGGGAACATTCGCAGCCCACGCCTTTGACTCAGGCTGGATAGATGCGGAGGTACGCCCCGGCAAAGTGGGCGGCGCTTATGACGAGGATTTTCCCAAGGGGCACCAGAGCCGCATACTCACAAACTTTACGGGAACATTCAGCGACATCATCACGCTTGCACACGAACTGGGACACGCATATCACTTCTCCTGCCTCAAAGGCAAGGCACCTCGCTTCTTCAGCTACCCCATGACGCTTGCGGAAACGGCGAGCACCTTTGCGGAAACAATCGTCAAGCAGGATATGCTTGCACAGGCTGACGAGAAAGATAAGATAAAGATACTGGATTTAGACTTGCAGGACGCGGCGCAAGTCCTTGTAGACATACTCTGCCGCTTCTACTTTGAACGCAGCGTGTTCGAAGCACGCGCAAAAGGAGAGCTGAATGCCGACGACTTCTGCCGACTCATGCGCGAGGCACAGGAAAAAAGCTACGGCAACGGTTTAAACGAAGAACGGCACGAATATATGTGGGCGCTCAAATCTCACTATTACAGCACAGGCTTTGACTTTTACAACTACCCCTACGCTTTCGGACAGCTCTTTGCCGCAGGCTTATATGCACGCTCGCGGAAAGAGGGCGCATCTTTCGCAAAAACCTACAGCACCCTGCTTGCCGACACCGGCAGCATGAGCTGCGAAGCCCTCTGCCAGAAAGCGGGTTTTGACATTACCCGCAAGGATTTCTGGCAGGAAGGCATAGCCATGTATGCGAAAGAAGTCTCGCTCTTCACCTCGCTTGCAACAGCCTAGCGGTAATCCCTGTCGTATACCGTAACGATGAGGTTCCCGTGCTTGACGGTCAAGTCATAGTCATAGTCGGCACGGGTACCCTTCATTGGCTGGATGGCGTAGTAGCGGTAGCTCCACAGCTTCATCTTCTTGTTCATCTTTTCCATCTCGCGGGTATCGCCAAAGCCTCGCATAGCCACCGTACCGAAGAGCATCCACTCCTCGGTCTTCTTGTTGTACACATAGAGGCGAAAGCTCAGCCCGCTGTCGTCAGACTGATTGATGAATTGCGCACTCTTGCGTGGATTTTTCTTGATAGTCTCGTTAGCAAAAACATACGCATCATCGTTGGCAAAGGCGGGCAGCCAGATGCCCGCGCTTTCCTTCTTTGTCTTGGCAAAAGCGGCAGATGCAACAAGCAGTCCAAGCAGCGCCACAGCCAAAGTCTTCAACATGGTCTTTCCCATAAAATACTCCTTGCGGGTTCCCCGCATCACGTCAGTGACAGGAACGCAGCATAGGCGTTATATGCCTGCCAAATATCCTCTTTTGCCGTGATTTCCCACGGCGCATGCATACTCAGGACGGCAACCCCCGCGTCAAGTACATACATACCATACTTTGCCGCAAGATAGGCTATCGTCCCGCCACCGCCCTGATCGACCTTCCCCAGCTCTGCCATCTGGTAGCGGACCTTGTGGTCATCAAGCACCGCGCGGAGACGGGCGATGAACTCAGGGCTTGCATCGCTCGCACTGTATTTGCCGCGGGAACCAGTATATTTGTTGAACACAATGCCGCCACCAAGGAAGGAAGCGTTATCGTGGTCATAGAGATCTCCATTGAGCGGGTCAAAGGCAGCATTCACATCGCTTGAAAGCATATTGGAATTGTTCAGGCAGCGGCGCAGCGAAAGCTCCGAATACGCCCCCAGACGCGCCACAAGTTCAGCAACAGCGTTCTCAAAGAAATGGGATGCCATGCCCGTTGCCCCCACGGAGCCGATTTCCTCTTTGTCCACGCAGAGACAGCAGAGCGTTCGTCCCGCAGGAGCAGCTTCCACCAAGGCACGCACAGAAGTGTAGGCACAGGAACGGTCATCCTGCCCATAAGCCAGAATAAGCGAGCGGTCAAGCCCCAAATCACGCGCACGACCAGCGGGAACCACCTCAAGCTCTGCAGAACCAAAATCAGCCTCCTCTATGCCGTAGCGTTCTTTCAGCAGAGAAAGGATAGCCTGCTTTGCCTTGTCCTTCTCCTGCTTTTCTTTGTCCTTGCCATCTTTTTCCTCGCCTTTTTGAGGAGGCAGCTCACTGCCGAACACAAGGTCAAGGCTCTCGCCGGGGATAAAGTCTGCGGCGCTTTCCTTCATCTGCTTCTGCGCGAGGTGTGGCAGGATGTCGGAAATGCAGAACACGGGGTCATCTTCGCTTTCGCCAATCACCACCTGCACCGTGCTGCCGTCCTTCTTGCAGACAACGCCGTGCAGAGCCAGAGGCATGGTAAGCCACTGATACTTCTTGATGCCGCCGTAGTAATGCGTGTTCAGATATACCAAAAAATCCTTTTCATAGAGCGGATTCTGCTTTACATCCAAGCGGGGAGAATCAATATGCGCCCCCAGAATATTCATGCCGCTTTCAATGCCCTCGCTGCCGATAGCAAAAAGCGCGACCGCCTTGCCAAACTTGCTGACGTATACCTTGTCGCCCGCCTTGAGGGAGGAAACAGAGGCAATATCCACAAAGCCGTGTTTTTTTGCCAGTTCCACAATGGCCGCACAGCACTCCCGCTCAGTCTTGCAGGAAGCAAGGAATTCTTTGTAATCAGAAATAAAAGATTCATCCATATTCATCATCCTTTCCTTAATTAAATAAATTATCTTGCCGGCGCAAAGTTACACGCCGGCTCTTAATTTTTAATGCTTATTGAGCCAATGATGCGTTTAAAGACCGGCTCCCAATAGTCATAGGTATCCGGCAGGGCTGTTGCCGTAATGCAGTACGAGATTTTCTTTCTGATAATGAACTTAATATATTGCTTCACATGAAGCCCGTTCAGCCAGCCCGTCACCATCATGTGCGAACCGCCGTCTTCCAGAACGGTGTACATCTCGTAATATGAGAGGAAATTGTCTTTTACATCGCGTATATACGCTTTGTTAGTGTCCTTGTCCACACTGCCGCTCGTAATGGTGATGCGCTCACGGAAGCGGTCGTTTATTTCTTCCGGCGAATAGAGGACAAACATGATGGTGGCATCGCTCACGCTCTGAACCAGCCAGCCGGGCGGCAGCTTCATAGATACTTTTCCGTAAGAAACGTGCATAGTATCGCTGGCAGCCAGTGGAAAGAGAAGAAAGATATGCAAGCAGAGCGCCAAAAGAAGATGCCGCTTCATGGTGCAAGTATATACTATAGAAGAAACAAATGCAACCGCATGGATGACGCTCAGAGATTCAGCAAGCCGAGACTCTTCAAGAACAGGATAAGCAGGAGTACGGGCGAAGCATAGCGTATCATGAACACATAAAGCCGCTTCCGCCCAAATTTCTCGCCGTTCTTCGTTGCCTCGCTGATGATGGTGCCTGGCTTCAATATCCACCCGATGAGGATACAGGTGCCTATTGCGACGACAGGCATGAGTATCTGGTTGCTGATATAATCCATGATATCCAATATCTGCGCCGACACACCGTTGGGGAGCCGCAGCTCAAAGTAGAGCACGTTGTAGCCCATGCAGATGACTATGCCCACCGCAAACGCAATGATGCCCTCAATCACCGTGGAACGGCGGCGGGAAATGTGGAAGTGGTCCATAAAGCTCGACACTATCGCTTCCAGAATGGAAACAGAGCTTGTGACGGCGGCAAAGAGCACCATCACAAAAAAGAGCACGCCTATCCACCTGCCGACGGCTCCCATCTGCGCAAAGACTTTGGGCATCGCCACAAACATCAGCCCGGGACCTGAAGCACCGATTCCCTCCCGCCCCATGAACACGTAGACGGTGGGAATAATCATCACTCCCGCAAGGATGGCAACCGCGGTATCAAATATCTCGATGCGGTTGATGGATTTCACAAGGTTTTCATCGTCCTTCACGTAGGAGCCATAGGCAACCATAATGCCCATAGCCACGCTCAGGCTGTAAAAGAGCTGCCCCATGGCATCCATGAGGGTGACGAGGAAGGTATTGGGCGTAAGCTGCGAAATGTCGGGAACGGCGAATATTTTGAGCCCCTGCATTCCCGTGCGCACCGTGCCATCATCCCCGCTGTGGCGCATGGTAAGCGCGAACACGGCTATTCCCACCACGAGCAGCAGAAGCACGGGCATAAGCATACGCGAAAAAGCCTCTATGCCCTTGGTGACGCCCCGGTAGATGACAAAGCAGGAGACAAACAGGAATATCGCTGTGTAGACGATGGGCTCCACAGGACTGGTGATAAAGCCGGTAAAGAAGGAACTTTCCGCCGCTTCAAGACCGTGCCCCGTCAAGAAGGTGACGGCATATTTTAGCACCCAGCCACCGATGATGCAATAATAGGGCATAATCATCATGGGGATGATGCAGGCTATGCTGCCGAGCCATCCGCCGCCCTCGTGCAGTTTTTTATACGCGGTCAATGGACTCTGCTTTGTCTTGCGCCCGATAGCGACTTCCGTAGTCAAAAGCGTAAAGCCAAAGGTAACGGCAAGCACCAGATAGATGACAAGGAATAGTCCGCCGCCGTCTTTTGCCGCAAGGTAAGGAAAACGCCATATATTGCCCAGCCCCACGGCGCTCCCCGCCGCCGCAAGCACAAAGCCAATGGAACCACTGAATGTATTTCTCTGCTTTGCATTGTTCATAGAGGAGAGTGTAGCATACAGACAGCGAAAAGACAATTAGTACCAAATCCATCAGGGCTTCCGCATTATAGATTTTTGATAACTTTTTCAATGCATCCTTCGCGTTT
>CAKZZK010000130.1 GCA_937885235.1 uncultured Treponema sp. | reverse complement strand
ATACGACAAAGTCGCTTTCGAATTCTTGCGACAAATTCCCTTACGAATAATATATTTATAATAAAAATTTATATTTTTCCTTGACAAGATTCCATCCTATGGTATAATAATATCTGTAAGGCAATCGGTTGCCTTGATATTTTACGAGTGGAGAGAGTCAGGAGGAATCAGTAAATGAAGAAGGTTTTGTTGGCGGCAGCAGCAATCGTGTCAGCAGTAGCACTCATGGGGTGCGGAAAGAAAGAAACCACAACGACGGGGGGGGGCGGAACTTCAGGTGGCTCTTCCGCTAAAGCAGGTGGAAGCAACAAGCTCGTGGTGTGGTCATTTACCGATGAGCTGGAGGGAATGATCAATGACTACTACAAGCCCGCCCATCCGGATGTAGAAGTAGAGTATTCCATGACTCCGACCGACCAGTTCCCGAGCAAGCTTGATCCCGTGCTTGCCGCAGGTCAGGGATGTCCCGATGTTTTCGCTCTTGAAAACGCATTTGTCCGCAAGTATATTGAATCCGGCCTGCTCTTGCCGCTTGATGATGTGTATGCAGAAGTGAAGAGCAAGATGGCTGATTATCCGATGAAAATAGGTTCTGCCGATGGCCATGTATACGGTATGGCATGGCAGGTCTGCCCGGGTGCTCTCTTCTATAGAAGAAGCCTTGCAAAGAAGTACCTCGGCACCGATGATCCGAAAGAAGTTCAGAAGTATGTGAAAGACCTCGACACCTTCGTGGCAACAGCCCGCGAGCTCAAGAAGAAGTCAAACGGTCTCTGCGACATCGTTTCTTCCACTGGCGATATGTTTATGCCGTACAAGGGCGCACGCAAGGATCCGTGGGTTGTGAACGACAAGCTCGTGATTGATCCCGCAATGGACAAGTATATGGATATGTGTAAGCTCCTCCATGACGAGAATATGGAAGGCCGCGTGCAGCAGTGGTCAGAAGGCTGGTTTGCCGGTATGAACGGCACCCTCAAAGACGAGAAGGGGAACCCTATCGAAGTCTTCTGCTACCTCCTGCCGACTTGGGGGCTTCACTATACCCTCAAGCAGAATGCTCCTGATACCTCTGGCGACTGGGCTATGTGCGCAGGTCCTGCAAACTACTACTGGGGCGGTACTTGGATTGGCGCATGGAAGGGAACAAAGAACCCTGCCGCAGCAAAAGAGATGATCAAATATCTTGCCACCGATGACACCTTCCTCACTGCGTATGCAAAGAAGTCTGGAGACACCGTGGGTAACCTGAATGTTCAGAATGCACTCAAGGATACCTTCTCTGAGCCGTACCTCGGCGGACAGAACCACTATGCAGAGTTCTGCGAGATGGCAAAGGGAATTGACGGAAGCTTGGTTCAGGGTTCCGACCAGCAGATTGAAGCCCTCTTCAACGAGTCTGTAACCGCTTATGCAAACGGTGAAAAGACAAAGCAGCAGGCGCTTGACGACTTCAAGTCTCAGGTTGCCTCTACGCTGGGCTACTAAGGCAGAAATACTTTTAGCATAGTCTGGAAAAAAATGCAGTCTTGAATAGAGATTTCGGACTGCATTTTTTTTGACCTTCATATTTTCTAGGGGGTTCTACTTTGAATTCAAAATCAAGCGCGCAGGCTCGTATTAACCGTTACGGCTACCTGTTCTGTCTGCCTTTCGTCGTTATTTTCCTTATTTTCAATCTGTGGCCGACGCTCTATACCTTCCTTTTGGGCTTTGGTGATTTGCGTGGTCTAAAGGCGAACTTTAATTTTATTGGACTTGCCAACTTCGTCAAGCTTGTACAGGATAAATACTTCTGGGGTGCGGTGGCAAACACCTTTATTCTCTGGGGCATCAACTTTGCACCCCAGCTGGGCATAGCGCTACTCTTCGCCATCCTGCTGACGGATGTAAAGCTCAACCTGCACGGCACGGGGCTTTTCCGCGCATTGTTCTATATGCCGAACCTGTTGACCGCAACTTCAGTTGCCATCTTGTACCGCAGCCTTTTCGGCTATCCGATCGGTCCAGTCAACCAGTTTCTTATGAAGGTCTGCGGTATGGGCGAAGCGTTCAACTTTTTCCGCAGCGTTCCTGCTTCCCGTCTCATCGTATCCTTTATCCAGTGGTGGATGTGGTGCGGCCAGACGCTCATCCTGCTCATGGCGGGCATCACGAGTATTTCCCCCTCGCTCTATGAGTCTGCCACTATTGACGGCGCAAACAACTGGCAGTGTACCTGGAAGATTACCGTGCCGTTGCTCCGTCCTGTGATGTTCTACCTGCTTATCACCTCTATGGTTGGCGGTATGCAGATGTTCGATATTCCCTTCCTGCTCACCGGTATGCACGGCGAGCCTGATTTCAAGATCCGCACCACCGCGGTGTATATGTACAATATGGCGTTCCAGGGACGCAATGATTACTCGTATGCGGCGGCAATATCTATCGGTATGTTTATTATCACTGTCATCCTTGCTTTCCTTATCAACGAGGCAGTAAAGGAACGCACGCCGAAATCTCACAGGGGGTAAATGATGAACGAAACTAAGATACAGACCGGTTACAGAAGTTCTCTCGCCATCAAGACGGCGATTATCTATGTGCTGATGGTGATTTTCGCACTCATCGCAGTTGTGCCTGTGTGGGTCATGCTGGTAAATGCAACCCGCACCACGGAGCAGATCAATGCGGGGCTTGCCATATTGCCAAGCACCCATGCGCTTGACAACTGGCGCACCCTTACCAACCGCAATTTCCAGATATGGCAGGGCTTTTTCAACAGCGCGCTTATCTCCGTGTGTTCAACGACGCTCTGCGTCTACTTCTCTGCGCTGACCGCTTACGGCATCCATGTCTATCACTTCAAGGGACGCAAGGTGCTTCAGAGCCTCATTATGACGCTCATCCTGCTGCCCGCTTCGCTC
Source organism: uncultured Treponema sp. (assembly GCA_937885235.1). Classification (GTDB taxonomy): domain Bacteria; phylum Spirochaetota; class Spirochaetia; order Treponematales; family Treponemataceae; genus Treponema_D. The sequence continues at coordinate 4,268 of CAKZZK010000130.1, read as the reverse complement.
TCGTTCATCGGTTTTTACCAGTTTATGGCGCGTCTGCACCTGACGGACAGCTTTATTCCGCTCATCATTCCGTCAATAGCCTCTGCGGGAACGGTACTCTTTATGAAGCAGTACCTTGACTCTATCCTTTCTTTGGAACTGGTTGAGGCTTCCCGCATTGACGGCGCTGGTGAATTCAGGACTTTCAACACCATAGTCCTGCCTGTCGTCAAGCCGGCAATCGCCACGCAGGCAATCTTTGCCTTTGTTGCCAGCTGGAACAATTTTATGACGCCCTTTGTCTTGCTTTCAAGCACCCGCAAGTACACCCTGCCTATGCTTGTACAGATGTTGCGCGGTGATATCTACCGCACGGAGTACGGTGGAATTTACCTCGGTATTGCTGTTTCGCTTATCCCGATAATCATCTTCTACGCTTTTATGTCGCGCAACATCATCGGCGGCCTTACGATGGGGTCGGTAAAGGAATAGCAAGATGGCAGAAATCACGTCAGAGACGATGCGGGTTTTTAATCCTATCCTGCCTGGCTTCCATGCAGACCCTTCGATCTGCATGGCGGATGGGGAGTATTACATTGCGAATTCCACATTTGAGTGGTATCCGGGCGTGGAGCTGAGCCGTTCCAAGGATTTGGTTCACTGGACGGCGGTGCCTTCTCCCCTTTCGGAAAAGCGCCTGCTCGATATGAACGGCGAGAAGTTTTCCTGCGGAATCTGGGCTCCCTGTCTTTCCTATTCCGACGGGCTCTTCTGGCTCATCTATACGAATGTGCGCAACTGGGATTTTGGCACCTGCAAGGACACGCCGAACTTCCTTACCACTGCGCCGTCCATAGAAGGGCCGTGGTCTGATCCGGTGTTCCTGAATGCGTCAGGCTTTGATGCGTCCATGTTCCATGATGATGACGGCAGGCACTGGTACATCAATATGGAATGGGATTACCGCGAGCAGGGACCAAGACAGTTTTCGGGCATAGTCATGCGGGAGTATGACCCCAAGACGAAGTCCCTCGTGGGTGAGCGCAAAAAGATTTTTACCGGCACGGATATTGGACTTGTGGAGGGGCCGCACCTGTACAAGCGTAACGGCTGGTATTACATTGCGGCGGCAGAGGGCGGCACGTCCTATGAGCATGCCATCTCTGTGGGGCGTTCCAGAAATATTGAGGGGCCCTACGAGGTGCATCCGTGCAATCCGCTCATTTCGTCTTACAATCATCCTGAGCTGCGTTTGCAGAAGGCGGGGCACGGAAGCTGGTGCCGTTCTGTCGACGGTTCGCGGACCTACCTTGTCTATCTCTGTGGACGCCCTCTGCCTCATTCAAAGGATTGTGTGCTTGGTCGGGAGACAGGCCTTGCGGAAATAGTATGGCGGGATGATTGGCCGTATGTTGTCCAGCCAGACGGAACATTGCAGAATGTACCTCCTGCGTTTGTGGATGTTCCCCGTCCTGCGGATGCTTCGCCGCAGTCTTTTCCCGGCCAGGGGCACGTTCATTATACCTTTAATGACAAGTCCTTCTTGCTGGATTTCAAGACTTTGCGCACGCCTGCGGGAGAGGAGCGCTGTTCTATCACGGAACGTCCCGGCTGGCTCCGCATAAAGGGCGGGCAGTCGCCGTGGTCTTTCTACGAGCAGGGAATCTTGGCTCGCAGGCAGGAGTCCTTTGTCTTTACTGCGGAAACAAAGATGGAGTTTGAGCCTGATTATTTCCAGCAGTATGCGGGGCTTGTCTACCGCTATGACGAGGAAACCCAGTACCTGCTGCAGGTGACTTACCATGAGCAGAAGGGCAAGGTGCTCCAGCTGAACACGCTCATGCCGGGTAACTACTTGGAGCGGGGGCTTGAAATTCCGCTCAAAAAGGGGGCCCCTGTGTGGCTCCGCGTGTCGGTAAACTACGGGACGGCGGTATTCTCCTGGTCGGAGGACGGCGAGTGCTTCCACCAGATGCGGCCCGTCTGCGATGCATCGCGGCTTTCCGATGAGTACGGCGGCATGGGCTTTACGGGTGCCTTTGTGGGTATGTTCTGTGTGGATACCGAGTTCTACAAAAAGCCTGCGGATTTTGCTTATTTTGACTACACGCAAGAGGACAACGCGGGCAGGAACTAGGTTTTGGTTTTATGTGTCGGTTGAAAAGCATGGTGGCAGTGGCTGCCGTGCTTTTTGAGACCGGCTTGCTGTTTTTGGGGTTGCAGATGGTTACCATTTATGACATTGCGAGAACTACTGGGTATTCTGCTCCCACGATTTCCAAGGCGCTGAACGGCACGGGCAAGCTGAATCCTGCTACCCGTGAGAAGATTGTGAAAGTTGCCAAGGATATGGGGTATGAATTCAACATGGCGGCAAAGACGCTTGCCACCAAAAAGTCAAACCTTATCGGCGTTGTCTATGAAGACAACAAGATGTGGGCGGGCTTCGACCATCCCCTTTTCGGCGGAGTGATGAACTGGCTCCGTGACGAGCTTGAAGCGGCGGGCTACGACATTGTTTTCCTTTCGAGAAATCCAGAGATAAACTATCTTGACCACGCAAAACTGAGGAGTGTGGACGGGGTTGCCATCATCAATCCGAATCTGGAAGACAACCTGCACCTTGCAAGCCTTGCCGCTTCCGGCATTCCCTGTATTTCCACAAACGACTATATTCCGGGCGTGTGCACGGTGCTCACTGACAACGAGGAAAGCGGCTATGCGGGGACGGAATACCTCGTCAATCACGGGCACACGAAGATTGCTTTCATCGCGGGGCCCATAAACCAGACTTCGGCGGCGGCTCTGGAGCGCTACAAGGGCTTTAGGCGCTGTTTGAAAAAGCATAATATCCGCTATAACGACGTGCTCTTTGAGGAGTGTCCCCTCTGGGACATTCAGAGCGGCTACGATGCCTTTGCGCGGCTCTATCGGCGCACAAATGACTTTACTGCGATTTTTGCCGCGGACGATATGCTTGCTTTCGGTGTGCTCCAGTATGCTGAGGAACACAACATCGCTGTGCCTAAGCAGATTTCGCTGATTGGCTTTGACGACGACCGCATATCCTCGTTCTGCCGTCCGCGGCTCACCACCTTCCAGCAGGACAAAAAGCAGATTGCAGAGATAGCGGCGGAGACCTTGCTCTTCCTTATCGCCGGCATTCCCGCGCCGCATATCGTGCGCATACCGGCAAGGCTTATCGAGCGGGATTCCGTGAGGCGGCTTTAGGCTTTAAGTTGATACTTGTCTGTAATTCTGCTATTATCGGGGTATGACTATGACCATAGATGAATCTATCGAAAGGATACTTGCATCTTATGACAAGTATGGCGGCATCAATCTGGAGGAAGCGAACAATTTCCCCAGCCGTAAAAATGTCATTGATGTCCTCACTGATATACAGGGGCTCATCTTTCCCGGCGCCAATGCTGCCCGGGTGATGGACCGGACCACCCTGCGCTTTGAGACGGGGGAGGCGGTGTACCGCATCATCGCCATGCTCACGAGGGAAATTAAGAAAGCGCTCGTCTATGTGGTGCAGGACGACAACGTGGAGTCAAGCCACTGTTTTAAGCTTGCCGAGCAGACGAGCAGGGCTCTCGTGGAGGAAATTCCCGAAATCCGCCGCAAGGTGGGACTTGATGTGCAGGCTGCCTACAACGGGGACCCTGCGGCGCGGACGACGAAAGAGGTTGCCGTCTCATACCCTGGCTTGAAAGCTGTCTTTATCTACCGTGTCGCTCATTTTCTCTTTAAGAACGGCGTGCCTGTTATTCCCCGCCTTATGACGGAGTACGCGCACAGCCGCACGGGCATAGACATCAATCCGGGGGCTGAGATTGGCGAGAGCTTTTTCATTGACCACGGAACAGGCGTCGTCATCGGGGAAACCTGCGTCATCGGCAACAATGTGAAGATTTATCAGGGCGTAACGCTGGGGGCGCTGAGCGTCAAAAAAGAACTGATGGACAAAAAGAGGCATCCCACTATAGAAGACAACGTGACGATTTACGCAAACGCCACCATCTTGGGCGGCAGCACCGTCATAGGAGAGGGGAGCACGATAGGGGGCAACACCTGGGTTACGCAGTCTGTGCCGCCGCATACGGTGCTTACTCAGGGCTGTCGCTCGGATTTGGCATAAAATTTGGCGAAGACGGAAAAAATTCTCCTCTTTGTTATTGACATTTTGAATGTATTCCGCTATAGTTGCTAAACACATTGCGTGACCTGCTCTTGTAGCTCAGTCGGTAGAGCACATCGTTGGTAACGATGAGGTCAGCGGT
>CAKZZK010000129.1 GCA_937885235.1 uncultured Treponema sp. | reverse complement strand
ACAGCCACAACCACAACGACACGGGAAGCTTTATCCTCTATAAAGATGGCAAGCCTTTCATCATAGATGTGGGCGTGGAAAGCTACACGAAGCAGACCTTTTCCCCGCAACGCTATGAAATCTGGACGATGCAGAGCGCGTGGCACAATCTGCCTACGTTTGACGGCATCATGCAGGAGGCGGGGGCAGCCTATTGCGCTACGGACGTGCAGATTTATGACGACGGCATCAGCATGGATATTGCGAATGCCTATCCGCCACAGGCAGGGCTTCTTTCATATATCCGAGAAGTGCGCCTGCGTGACAGTGGCGTGGTGCTGCATGATACGCTGCGCAAGCGGGGGGCAGACGCGGGGGAGGCGGTCCTTTCCCTTATGCTCTGTGAAAAGCCAGTCCTGCAAGATGGCATCATCGCGGCGGGAAGCCTCGGGAAGATAGAGCTGCACGCCGCAAGGCTTGGCTCGATTCGCGTGGAAAGCGTTGCCATAACGGATCAAAGGCTCCGCAGGGCGTGGCCGGACACCCTCTACCGGGTGCTTGTTTCCTTTGGCGGGGAGCTGACGTTTCTTTTGTCGTGATGCTGTCTTGATTAAGAAACAGAGAAAAATCCAATGAGAGGTGAAATATGATATTTACAATCAAAGTGCTGGATGCCCAGCAGCAGGTGCTTTTTGAGAAGTCCGCTGAAGATGAGCTGTACGTCGTCTACGATGGGGAATACAAGGAGGGGGATGCAATCAGCCTTTCCTGTGATGAAAACAGAGCAGACATAGTGCTTATGCTTGACGACTGCATGGGGGAGGTGACCTGCCATCTTAGGGGAATCTTTACGCTACCCATTCCCTTTGGCGAAAAGAAAGCATCGTATAATCCAAAGGCTTTTTCCGGTACAAGGCATTATATGCATGTGCGTGCCGCGCGAAAGGAAGAGCTTTCTCTGCTGCGGAACCTTGCCATCAATCCCTATGACTGCCACGGGAACAAGACGCTTTTCCCCCATGCATGGGCAAATGTGGAGACGCGCGGGGAGTCCGTCTTTGCCGCGAGGAACGCTATTGACGGATTGATTGCGAACACCTTCCACGGTGAATGGCCGTATACAAGCTGGGGCATAAACCGCGACCCCAATGCGGAGCTGCACATAGATTTCGGGCGCGTTGTGATTGTCCGTGCCGTCGTGGTCTACCTGCGGGCGGATTTCCCCCACGATGCCTGGTGGAAGGAGGCAACTGTTACCTTCGATGATGGCCCGGGGTCAATCCTGCTTGAATTTGAAAAGCGGGGAAATGCACATATATACACTTTCCCCGACGTTGTCGTTTCTTCAATCAAGCTGCATTCACTCGTCAAGGCAGACGATCCATCCCCCTTCCCCGCACTCACCCAGCTGGAAGTCTACGGCATAGACGGCTACCGAAGCCCCGATGAATAGCGTTTTTTCGTGGGAGCGCCGTTCAAGTTATCTCTGAATGCGTCCCGACCCATCGCCCCCCGCGAGCTTCGACACTTCATCTGCGCTCACCATATTGTAGTCCCCGATGACGCTGTGCTTGAGCGCGCTTGCCGCTACCGCCCAGTCAACGCTCTGCTGTGTGCCCATGCCCGCAAGCTGGGCATAGATGAGCCCGCCCGCAAAGGAGTCCCCGCCGCCAACGCGGTCAACAATCCACAGCTCGTACTTCTTGGAAAAACAGAAGTCTCTGCCATCATAGAGCAGTGCCTGCCAGTCATTGCGGTTTGCGTTCAGGGAGCTGCGCAGGGTGATGGCAACCTTCTGGAAATTGGGAAAGCGCTCTTTCAGCTGCCGTGCCACGCTCTTGTAGCCCTCTTCGCTTAAGGTACCCTTCGTCGTATCTGTGCCGGATGCCTTTATGCCGAAGACGTCAGAAGCATCATCTTCGTTGGAGATGCAGACATCGACGTGGCGGCAGATCTGCTCCATCGCTTTCCGCGCTTCTTCCCTTGTCCACAGCTTGCCGCGATAGTTCAGGTCGCAGCTTACGATGGCACCCGCGGCATGGGCTGCCTGCGCTCCTTCAAGGCATGCCCGCACCATATTTTCTCCGAGCGCAGGGGTGATTCCTGTTATGTGGAACCACTGCGCATCTTTCAGAATGGTCTTCCAGTCAAATTCCTCTGGCCGTGCTGTCTGGATGGCGGAACCCGCGCGGTCATATATGCACTTTGATGCCCGCTGGGAAGCCCCGCGCTCATTGTAATAGATGCCAATCCTGCTGCCTCCCCGCACGATGTAGTCAGTGTGCACGCCGTAACGCCTCAGGGAATTGACCGCCGCCTGACCTATCTCGTGTGCAGGCAGTTTGCTCACAAAATAGGAGTCAAGCCCGTAATTCGCAAGGGAAACCGCCACGTTTGCCTCTCCGCCGCCGAATGTTGTCGTCATCGTTTCTGCCTGCACAAAGCGGTAGTAGTCTGCCGGCTGAATGCGCAGCATAAGCTCTCCGAATGTCACCACCTTTTTCATAAAAAGCCTCGCTTTTGGTTTATTTAATTCTATTGGGTAAAAGTATATGTCTGCGGTGTGGACATGTCAAGGAAAGATTCCCGGCAGTGCTATGGCTGATGGAGTAAACGGATGTTAACTATTATTCATAGTAAGGTGAAAGTGAACTTTATGCTATATTTTCATGAAAAACTGGGGGAAAAAGGCAATGCTATAAAGATATGGCTTTCTGGGACAATGTGGTGGTGGAACTGGAATATCTGGGGATGACGAACAAGTCGCTTGCGGAACAGGCGGGCTTTGCGGCATCTAATATCGGCAAAGGAATCCGGTTGGGCAGCTCGCCCTCTGCGGACACTGCCGTGAAGATAGCCCGCATTCTCGGCGTAAGCGTGGAATACCTCGTGACTGGCTCCGAACCTGGGGAGTCTGCGCAGGGAAATGCGGAAGAGTTGCGCCTGTGCCACAAATACGCCCGTTTCATGGAGGATATGGAATCCCTGCCAGCGCATGAACGGGAGGCGATTATCAGCATGGCTGCCCAGCTGCGCGAGGCGAACCATAGTTAGACCTGCAAACGGCTGCATCATACTGCAAGTATAGCGTATCTGTGGCGGCAAGTGGTCAAATAAAAGGCGACCTTTTGTATTTTTAGTGATTAAAAAAAGCAGTGCGATGCAAATTTTTATTGATTTTGAGAAAAATTAGCACTATACTGCTAATTATGATAGCACGGAACAGAGACATTGACCATCTGCTCAGCTTCAAGGACACGAACATCATCAAGGTTGTCACAGGAATACGGCGCTGTGGCAAGTCCACATTGCTGGAACAATTCAGGGAGCGCCTTTTGCAGGACGGCGTACCGGAGCAGAATACCATCGCCATAAATTTTGAGGATGCGGCATTTTCTTTCATAGATACATGGCAGAAACTGCATGATTATGTGACGGCGCGGCTGCAAAAAGATTGCAAAAACTATGTCTTTTTGGATGAGGTGCAGTCTGTTCCCCAGTTCCAGCGGGCGGTGGATAGCTTGTTTCTTAAGCCTTCCTGCGATATCTACATTACGGGCTCCAATGCCTATCTGCTTTCCGGTGAGCTTGCTACATTGCTTTCGGGGCGTTATGTGGAAATTCACCTGTTGCCGCTCTCGTTTGCGGAATATGTGGGCGCATTTCCTGACGAACGCAGCTTGACGCGCTTGTACCGCAATTACCTTGAATTCAGCTCCTTCCCCTATACCTTGCAGCTCCATAGTGATTCTCGATTGGTGAACGAATATCTGTCGGGTATCTATAACACCGTTCTGCTCAAAGATATCGTGGCGCGGCGGGGAATTGCCGACATTCCGCAGCTAGAAAGCATCATTCGCTTTATGGCAGACAACATAGGAAATCTTTGTTCCGTCAAAAAGATTGCGGATACCATGACGAGCGATGGCAGAAAGATTTCCACTCATACTGTGGAATCCTATCTCGATGCGCTATGCTCAAGCTTTATCTTGTATCGCACTACACGCTTTGACATCAAGGGCAGGCAGTACCTGAAAAGTGGCGAAAAGTACTATCTTTGCGATATGGGGCTGAGGCGTTTCCTTCTGGGGGCAAAATTCATTGATCGGGGATTTGTCCTTGAAAATGTCGTCTATCTGGAACTGCTCAGACGGGGCTATAAGGTCTACATCGGCAAGGTCGGTACGTATGAAATCGATTTTATCGCTGAACGGCAGGGAATGACGGAATACTATCAAGTCTGCGAATCCATGCACGACGAGGAAACTCGGAATCGTGAGCTGCGGGCTCTGCAGGAGGTAAAAGATCACAATCCCAAATACGTCATCACGCTGGACGACGAAAGCGTGACGGACTACAACGGCATTAAACAGCTGTATGCGCTTGACTGGCTGCTAGGATAAACGCACGCTGCGCCTATGGGCGATGCCCTGTACCACGATAGCAAAAACAGCAAGCCTGTGCTATAATGAACTTATGGACAGACGACTTTTGCCGATTGGCATTCAGGATTTTGAAGATTTACGCAAGCGGGGCTGTATATATGTGGATAAAACCTCTTTTGTGTATAAACTTGCCTGCGAGGGCAAGCCCTATTTTATAAGCCGCCCCCGCAGGTTTGGAAAGAGCCTGCTTCTTTCCACAATGGAAGCCTATTTTCTCGGCAAAAAGGAGCTGTTTACGGGACTTGCACTCGAATCGCTTGAAAACGATTGGACTGAATATCCTGTTTTAAAAATCAGCTTTGGTGCGGACAATTATCCTGATTTGGAAAGCCTGAAATCGGCAATGAACCTTATGCTTTCCAAATATGAAAGAGTTTACAATATTGAAGTTGCTGACCGCCGTTCTGCCCCGCGATTAAATAACATAATCACAAGCGCTTATGAACAGACCGGCAAACAAGTGGTCATCTTAATCGATGAATACGACAAGCCGATTTTGGATGCTCTTTACACCGAGTACGAAGAGCAGAACCGGCAGGAACTCCGCAGTTTTTACAGCCCGCTTAAAGATTTGGATAAATACATCCGCTTTCTGTTCATCACGGGAATTACAAAGGTGAGCCATGTGAACATTTTCAGCGGTCTGAACCAGTTGGACGACATCAGCCTTGCAAAAGATTATTCTTCGATTTGCGGTATTTCAGAATGTGAGCTTGAAAAATACTTCTCTCCTGAAATTGAGGCTTTGGCAGAAGAACAGGAAATGACTGTTGACGAAGCAAAGGCGAAGCTTGCCCAGATGTATGATGGCTATCATTTTACGCATAATGCCGAGGGGGTCTACAACCCGTTCTGCCTCTTGAAATGCTTGAAATACAAGGATTTCGGCTCGTACTGGTTTGAGAGTGGCACACCGTCGTTCCTTGTGAAGACCTTGCAGAATCAGCCGCTTGTCTTGACGACGGTAATCAACGGTCGCAAAGCAAAAGAGGTCCAGTTCAAGAATTATGATCCCGACAGCAAAAATATGCTGCCCGTGATTTACCAGATCGGCTATCTGACAATCAAGGATTTTGATAAAGCAAAAAGGACTTACACGCTTGATTTCCCCAACCGCGAGATTGAGGAAGGTTTTTTGAATGTATTGCTCAAAAAATTTGTGAACGTTCCTGATGATGACATGGGGCTTGCGATTGACAATCTGTGCGATGCACTTGAAGCTGGTGATATTGACAAAGCCCTTTCCATTGTCAAAGCCGCGATTGCAGACCTGCCGACGGTCGTAAAAAAAGATATGTGTGAGAACTACTATGAGTCCGTGACGCACCTGATGTTCCGCATGACGGGCTGGAGGGTGGTTTCTGAATTGCAGTCCGTGGCGGGCAGGAGCGATGTCGTTGTGGCAACGAAGGACAGCGTATTCATCTTTGAACTGAAGATGGACAAGGGACGGGATTTTGAGCAGGTTGCCGCAGAGGCTTTGGAGCAGATTTCCGCCAACGGCTATGCAGAGCGATTTACGGTCAGCGGCAAAAAGATGTATAAAACCGCGCTTGTCTTTTCCAGCGAGGGAAAGGGGCTGCTGTACTGGAAAGCCGTCGTTGATTCCTCTGCATTAAACTAACTCAAAGCCTTTTTACGGGTTGCAGCATCTCTTATTGCCAGACTGAGCTTGGCAGGCTTTGTTGGACAGCTTTTGCTGTCATTATACGCCGCTGCGCATTGCGAGGATGCGGCGCTATGCAAAATGTTTGTAAAAAAGTCCCCTTTTAGTTGACCACGCTGGCTTGGCACTGCGCTATACTGCCTATAGGCTGTTGCCTTAGTGTGCCGGAGGATGACTTTTGTGTATTTTTAGCTTAAGTATTGTCTAAAGTTCATTACGGCGTTATAATGGGGAATAGTGAACTTTTTGTCATCAAATTGGTAAAATATCTCAGTGCAAAGCCGTATCGGTGTGCCGATCTTAAGGAGGTTTTATGAAAAAGACGTTGTTTTTGCTTGCCGCGCTGCTTGTTTCTGCCGTTGCGGCTGCTTCCGCGCAGGAAAGCCATTCGCCGATGTATTACTGGGAATATACAGAGACTGTCACCCTGCATGGAAAAAGCTTTTACGGCTCAAAAGCTGATGACTGGGGATTTTCTAGAAACCACACCTTCGCAGACTCATATAGAGAGCAGGATGGCTACGCCCTCGTGCTTGGGAGGAAACTGCACTACTGGCTGTATGATACCATTACGTACCATGACGGCGATGCCTCTGATATTTATGACCGAATTGTTCCTGGCTGGGTGGAAGGCATGGGGTATGTCATTGATTTTGACCATATAGAAGTGTATAACCCGAATACGGGTTTGGCAAATTCCGTCAAGGCATTGATGAAACGGCGCGGTGCTGATGTGAGTGTTGCGTTAGTTACACGTGCTGGTAATAGTGGCACTAACAATACTAATGTTGATTATGTCGTCATAAACGAATATCTCAACAGCAAAGACGTGTATAAAATTACGATTTATTTATCTATATAAATGGGAGTGTGTAATGAAAAATCTTTTGCAAGTCATGCAAGAATACAATCAGCTTGGAATAAAAGAACAGCTTGATTATGAAAAATTTTATCTGTATTCAATTATCACTCATTCTACTGCCATAGAAGGCTCAACGATTACGGAAGTTGAAAATCAGCTTTTGTTTGATGAAGGCATAAGCCCTGCAAAAAAACTTACCGAGCAGTTTATGAACCTTGATTTAAAAGCCGCTTATGAAAAGGCTTTTGCGCTTGCAGCGAAGCATACCCGCATTACAACTGAAGTTTTGTGTTCTCTCTCTGCAATTCTTATGAAAAACACCGGTTCAGATTACAATACGATTGCAGGCAGTTTTTCTTCGGCAAAAGGAGCGCTGCGGCTTTTAAATGTAAGTGCCGGACGGGGCGGAAAAAGCTACATGTCATGGCAAAAACTTCCGCAAAGGCTGGAGGAATTCTGTGCATGGCTTAACGAAAAACGAAATTCGATAAAAGAAACCGATATAGAAGCGATATATCGGTTAAGTTTTGAATCGCACTATCGCCTTGTATGTATTCACCCTTGGGCAGACGGCAACGGACGGATGAGCCGGCTTTTGATGAACATGATTCAAAAAGAATTTACCGTTCTCCCCTCGGTGGTAAAGAAAGAGAAAAGGGCTGAATATATAAAAAGCCTTGCTGGAAGCCAGGAAAATGACAATCCTCAAATATTCATTGATTTTATGATAAATCATCATATTGAAAATCTTTTGGAGCAAATCAGTGAATATAAAAGGTCTATGTAGCATAAAGAAGAGGTAAAATAAATGCCAGACACAGAAAAACAGTTTGAATCAGACATAGAGCAATTTTTGATTTCTCCCGAAGGCGGCTGGATTAAGTGCATTAACGCGGGCTACCGCGCAGGGAATTCGCAGAGCGTGGACGGAGACTATGTAACGTCCTATATTTGGAAAGAGGTTTTGCAAAAGGACAAGCAAAAATATGAGTTTGTCCGCAAGATGATGGCAGAGGCACTGTACAAGGCATTTTTGCGCGAGGACCAATGAGACTGAATCCTCCTCGCACAAAAATTATCTAGTGTTATTCGGAATCAAAAAGTCGGTGTACACGCCTGTTATGCCCAAATCCTTATCCTGCTCATATTCCTCTTGTGTATTCACCGTATGAGTATAAATGTGGAGCCCTTTTTCTGTCAGCAAGGTTATATCGGCTTTTTGGGCCCTTTCATGCCACATTGTAATTACGGGAATATTGTTCTTTATGCAGAATACTGCTGTCTTGTAAATCCGTTCTTCGTTTTCGCAATAAGTTGTGTAGATATAGTTCTTGAAGTGATGCAGAGCGTCTATGAGAAAGAAATTTTTCTCGTCATAGACTTGAATTATAAAGCGATCCAGAACAGCGTCTTTGCTTTCAGAAAAGCTTATAATCTGCTGGATGATTTTCTCAGGTTTGGCATCTGTAAAGAGTTTGTCGGTTACGACATACATATCATCATGGCTTTTCATAAAGTCTATGAGTTCTTCAAGGCTGAGCGGCTTATATTTATTGTAGAGGACTGCATGTAAAAATTGATTAAGCGAAATACTATCCCCCCCCCCCATGTATGTTTGCTGTGGACAGAAAGTCCTCCCAATCATGCACGAGTACAGCATGTCCATCATTTGTAAGCGAAATGTCAGCTTCAAAAACACGGTGGCCTTTATTGTAATTAGCGGTCAGCGCATCGTAAGAATTGGTATAGGGAATCCCATCAATGCCGCCGCATGCATGTGCGATGAACGGCTTTGAAGCATACCACTGTGATGTTTCCTCTGGCTTTAACGGTTCTGCTGCTTTTAAAGAACGGTAGCCGCTTTTCAGCTCGATATAATTCCTTGTCTTTCTGTATATTTTGTAACATAAGCCCTTTTTCCGCAGGTTTGTATAGGCAAAGTCTGTAAAAATCAAAAGCCCACAGCAAAATAGAAAAAACTGCCCCAAGAACAAAAACGTTTTACTCTTCTTATTCATCATTCCTCCGAAATAAATTCCATACTTTCATATTGGCGGTTCCTCGCCATTATTTCTGAATTTATATATTCTTCTGAATACCTTTCACATAAGCTTTTCTCTTCACTGAATAAGTTTACCCCAAAACCAAGTTTGTTTCCTGCGATTTTACAGCCAAGTGCAGCAAGAATCGTCGGGAACATATCGAACGAGGAGAATTTCCTGTTCTTTGTCAGAGAAGAGTCTTCCTGTGGAACGGGATTTATAAAAATATCGAGCCAGCGGCGGGGATTGCTTTCCATGCCGCTGAGGTCGGTTTTCAGGCTATGTGCAGTAAGGTATGAATTGTCGCTAAAGGGACTTGTATCTTCTGTTGCCATAAAAAGGTGGTCGCCCATTATGGCAATCACAGTGTCAGCATACCAGGCTTGCTTTTTGCACCACTCAATGAACGATGAAACTTGGAAGTCTGTACATAAAATAGTGTTCTTTAAGGGCATATCTTCAGAACTTGGACATATTTCACACTGGTAACCTGTCGGCATGTGCGTGTCAACGGTAAGCAGTCCAAACATAAATGGCTTGCTTTCCTGAGACAGATTTTCAAGCTCATATTTTGCAAAATCAAAGAGCTTTTTGTCTTCAAATCCCCAGAAGACAGAATAATTCTTGGGAAGCATTTTGTTTTCTTTGTACCATTCTGTGTCGTGAATTTCTACATTCCCGTGAGTTTCTAAAAGGGCATCTCGTCCGGCAAAATGCTTGTCGCTGCCAAAGATAAAAAGCTGCCTGTAATCGTTTTCAGCTAAAATATCAGTCAGTGTAACGGCATTCGGGAGAAAGTAGGTGCAGTCGTGGTTTTCGTCCCCCAGAAGATTGTACGGTAGTCCTGCAAATTTACCTGTCATGCCGGCAATAGTCCATCCTGTTCCTGATAAATCCGAGCCACCTCCTATTTTTTCTGTGTTGGAAAAATTGAGATTTTCACGGGCGAGTGCCGTAAGGTGCGGAATTAGATTTTTGTCCATCAATCCTCCGTTTTCTTTGTCTGAAAACGAGCTTTCCAGCGATTCCACAAGGATGATTATGAGATTCTTCTTTTTCTCAGGAAAGACGATATTTTCATATTTTGGCGTTACGTACTCAGACAGATAAAACGCCGAGTCAACCGCAGGCTTGGTGTATTTTTGTATGACAGAGATATAGTCTTTGCCATTCAGGTCTCGATACACGTCTATGCATGAAACACAGAGAATGATCACTGCAAAAATGAGGTACAGGCGGTTCACGCTTGTAAGTCTGCTGATTTTTGTTTGCAGGAAATAGCGCTGCGTCTTTTTCTCGTATATGAAAATGCCGAGAAAGAAAATAAGTGCCACAAACAGGCAGATAACTGCGATTTTTCCTGATTCAAAGAATATGCTGATTTCTACCCCCCCCCCCTGAAGATGGGATAAAGTGAAATAGACAATTTCCGGCTGCTCCATGGGGAAACGCTTGTCTGCCCACCTTTTTAATACCAAAAGGGTGAGCGCTATAAAGTAAAATAGCCATGCAAGCACAAGCAGGGCATTTTGGGATGTGTTTTTGCTTTCTGGTTTCCTGGCAGGAATGACATTGAGGAATCTAAAGCTGAGAAGCGCAAAGAAAGTGCCGAAAAGCAAAAAGACACCCGTTTCCACTAGCAGCTTTATGGTATGACTTGAAAAACTTTGGAGAGATTCCAGCCTTTCTTGGATGCTTCCCTTCAGTCCGTAAAAAATAAAGAGGCTGGCGAGCAAAACAACAGCGATATGCACTGCATAAAAAAGTCTGTATTTCTTGTTTATCATACCCATAATTCTTTGTAAGTCAGACAATAGCAAGAAATGACAAAAATGGCAACCGCTCTATATATCTTGACAGCCTCCCGTCGTTTTACTATGCTTAAAGCAAGTTCAATCTATGTATAAGGAAGCTGTCGCATGATGAAGCATTTTTATCGTTATCTTCTATTAAATACCATTTTATTGGCACTGCTCGCGGGCTGCCATTCAAACAGCAGCACGAAGGAGGAAGTTCAAAGCTCTGCTGCCTCGTCCTCGCCATCGGGGCGCTTTGAGGTGATTTCTGTGTCTCCTCAGGAAGAACTGCCTGCGGCGGTGCGCTATCCGTCATTCCAGATACAGTTTTCTGAACCTGTGGTGGCGCTCAAGAAATTGGGAGAGCCATCAGATAAATCTGACTTTGTGACTATTACGCCGCCGGTAAAAGGCGTGTTCCGCTGGTACGGCACAAGCCTTTTGAGCTTTGACTGCAGCGAAGCCATCGTTCCCCAGAAAGTGTACACGCTCAAGGTGAATGAGGGGGCAAAGTCCGTAAGCGGCAATACCATCGAAGGAGAGCTGGAATACTCCTTCCATCCGGAAAACCTTCGCATCACGTCCATCGTTCCCGGTTACGGCGAAGTGAAGGCGGGAAACTACATAGACAGCGACAATGTGCCGATGGACGCGGCTAAGGACATACTCGTGAACTTCAACTTTCCCGTGAATGCCGCCGTCGTGGCAAAGGGGCTGAGCGTTGGCAGCGAGGACGGCTCTGGCTGGCAGTTTACCGCGGCGCAGGAATCCCCCGCCTCCATACGCCTTTCGCTTGCCTCTGCGCCAGAGGAAAACAAGCCGATAGACGTAATCCTGTCCGAGGGAGCGATGGCTGACGATGACTGCTATCCGACGGCAGAGACCAGCTCTCAGTCTTTCCATACGCTGCATCCCTTTACCGTGGAGGAGTTTGACAGCGATCCCTATTACACATCCGGTGCCTATTCAAACCCCGTGGTCTTTAGGTTCAGCACCATGCTTGACCAAGAGGGGGCTGCGGAACTTGCCCGCCATATCACGAACGATCTGGGCTATGCCATCACGAAGGACAACGTGGCGGTAAACGGGAGGCAGCTCATCGTATACGGCTTGCCCGTGAACTTTGGCTCCACTTACAGCCTTTCGCTCGACGGGGACATTGCGGATAAATACGGGCGCAGGCTTGGCACTGCGGCCTCCTACCGCGTGGAAGTGCCCGATGCGAGGAGCTTTGCCTATTTCAAAAACAGCGGTCTGAATATCCTTGAGGCGCAGTTTGCGCCAAAACTGGTCTTCGAACACCAGAATGTCAAGTCGGGTTCCCAGTACACCGTCAGCTCTGTGGCGGACGCGCGGGGAAAGAAATCTACAAAAGCCTCTCAGACTTTCAATCTGGATCCCGCAGAGATTCCCCAGAATATGAAGATAATCGAAGCGGTAGACCTTGCGCCCTTCCTTGATGATGTGGGCGGGGAGTACCACGGCACGGTGGGCTTTGACGCGGGCATAACGTACCAGTACAAGGAGATGGACTGGAGCACGGAGCAAAAGGTTGTAAAGACCAGCCGTCATGATAACTCGCAGACCGTGCAGGTCACAGACCTCGGCGTTACCATGCGCTATGGCTACAACCGCGCCGCCATACTTGTTTCCAGCTTGAAAAATGGACGCCCCGTGGCAAACGCCGACGTTGCCGTCTACGCGGTGGACACCGGCTCCCGTTACTCTGCCGCAGATATAGTGACAGGCTCCCACCGCCAGCTCGGCAAGGGCAGGACGAATGCGGAGGGCTTTGCCGTCGTGGAATTCCCCAAGGGAGTCATCCATTCGCTGACCTACAGGGATTCCATATTCATTGAAGCAAAGACTGCCGATGATCGGGTGATTTTCAGCCCCAGCTCGCACAACCTCTGGCGTTCCGGCGTGTATGATACCGGCACCCCGCGCGATGCTGAAGATGTCGATATGGTAACGTTTATCTTTACTGACCGCGGGCTGTATAAACCCGGCGAGACCGTCACCTTCCGCGGCATAGACAGAAATCTTGCCTCTGGTGAATATGAGCCGTACAAGGGCTCGTATACGCTTGAACTCAACGATGGCACATGGCGGCCCAAAAAATACTACGAGACAAAGGGCAGCACCACGGCGAACGGTTCCTTCTGGGGCAAGTTCACCCTGCCGGAAGATATAGAGCCGGGCGAATACCGCATTGCCTACAAGCGCAAGGTTCCCGGCAGAAGCGATGAAGTGACGCGCAGCTGCAGCATACAGGTGCAGTTCTTTGAGCGCTTGCGCTTTGAGGTGAATGCCCGCGTGCCCGCCATCACCTATTATGCGGGGGATGATATTTCCGCAGACGTGGTGGCGAATTA
>CAKZZK010000128.1 GCA_937885235.1 uncultured Treponema sp. | reverse complement strand
ATATACGACAAAGTCGCTTTCGAATTCTTGCGACAAATTCCCTTACGAATAATAGCTCCGCGAGAGAGTAGGGCTTTTTTATTGACTTTACAGGACTTATGTATGAAGTTAAAAATGGATTTTTAATTTTATCATGAAATGGCGGAATTGTGCAGATAGTATCTTGCTTTTTTTGATGTTTCCCTTTATCCTAGAATTTATAATTCTATCGAGGGGTTCTTAATGAGCACAATGAAATACGATTTCACAGTTGAAAATTTGGGGGAATGCAAGGTTCCGTCTCCGATTGAGCTTTCCCGCGAGCACGGTAAGTTCCGTGCGTTGTACGTAAAAAATACGACGTTCGTCCGCAATCTGGTGAACGTATTCGCCGATGACAAGGGGGATGCGAACGATGTTACCAACCTCATGGAAAAGGCTGGTCCGAGGGAATACATCTACTTCAACCCCGCCCATGTCACCGCCGGTATCTGTACCTGCGGCGGCCTCTGCCCCGGTTTGAACGACGTTATCCGCGCAGTGGTCCGCTGCCTGTGGAACCGTTACGGCGTGCGCCGCATCCGCGGTGTGCGCTTTGGCTACAAGGGCTTTTTCACCGAGCAGGGCTATGATACGGTGGAACTCAATCCAGACAATGTGGATACCATCCATAAGATAGGCGGCTCCTTCCTTGGTACCTCTCGCGGCGGCGGAGACCGTGTGTCCGACATTGTGGATTCAATCGAAAGGCTCAACATCAACGTTATGTTTATTATCGGCGGTGACGGAACCCAGCGTGGCGCACTCGACATTGGCAATGAGATTACCCGCCGCGGCCTTAAGATTGCCGTGGTCGGCATTCCAAAGACGGTGGACAATGACCTTGAATTCATCGACCGCTCATTTGGCTTTGAGACCGCTGTCCAGAAAGCGACAAGCGCCATCAATTCCTGCCACATGGAAGCCCATTCCCAGATAAACGGTATTGGTCTCATAAAGCTGATGGGACGCGAGTCTGGCTTTATTGCCACGTCTGCCGCCATTGCAAGCCACGAGGCGAACTTCTGCCTTATCCCCGAAGTGCCCTTTGACATGGACGGTCCCAACGGCTTCCTTGCTCATCTTGAACAGCGTCTGGCACGGCGCCACCACGCGGTCATCGTCGTTGCCGAGGGGGCGGGGCAGGAGCTGCTCACTACCACGAACCAGACAGATGCTTCCGGCAACAAGAAGCTTGCGGATATCGGCACCTATCTGCGCGACCAGATTATTGAGTATTTCGCCAACAAGAAGATACACATCAACCTCAAATACATAGACCCCAGCTACGAGGTTCGCGCATCCGTTACTACGGCAAATGATTCCATTTACTGCGAGCGGCTTGGCAACAACGCCGTTCATGCGGCTATGGCGGGCAAGACCAAGATTGTCATCGGCCTTGTGCATGACAAGTATGTGCATATCCCCATCACTATGGCGACGCTTAAGCGCAACACTGTTGACCCCGAAAGCTCTCTGTGGCGCGACTGCCTTGATGCCACCCAGCAGCCTGTATATATGGTAAACAATATCAACACGGTCACTGAAAAGCTGAGCAAGGCTGCGGAAGAGGCAAACCAGAAAGCCCTTGCCCGCCTTGAAAAGGTGTCCCAGATGGGGCGCGTCCAGTAAGTTTCCTCTGTGCTTTTGGAGCTCCGCCGGTTTCAAAGGGCTTGGGAAAACGAGACCTATGTTTCAGATTTCCTTAATAGACTTTTGAAACCGGCTCGATAATAGAATAAAGGAGGACTCCATGAGCAAGAATTACCTGCGGGGCACAATCCTGTTTGCCATTGCGTGCTTGGTAATGTGCATTGCCTGCACAAGCACGAAGAAGACAGATCCCTTGAATGTGCTGCCGCTGGAGGGGGGGCAGGAAGATCAGACCACCATCTTTATGTATGACAACTGCCCGAATGAGACTTCTGCCCAGCTGGCAGAACTTGCCCTCAAGTCTGCCATGCCCGGCTATGAGGGAACCAGTGTATTTTCCTACAGCGGCAAGACGCCTGCACTGTCCGATTTGCAGGCAGTAAAGGATTATTATGGCTACTGCCAGAAAATCAGGACTGCGATTTCACGAGGCTCAAACAGGCTCTGTTTCCTTTCCTTTAATACCGGCAAGTTTGGGTCGGACATTTCCTTGGATCTTTCAAGCGATGAAGCCATCTTTGAGTCTCTGGTGAAAATGGCAGCCTATAACAAGACTTCTATTTACGCAATCTATAGCTATTAAAAGCTGACGGTGCATCGCAGGGGCAGGTGGTCGCTAAAGCCTGAGCCATTCCAAATCTGGTAGCGGTAGGGTTCGTGGGTCTGGGCATTGCACCACTCTCCCTGCATCTGGGGTGCAAACGAAGTGATGGCTATGTCTCCCGCGGAAAAGAAGCCATCGATGCGCGACCATTCGCCGTGGAAGCAGTAGCTCCCCGGTTCCACCAAGCTGCCGTCGCTGCCATACCAAGGACTGCGGACGCTTATGTCTTTGTCTGTCCAGAGCCCGTGCAGCAAAACAGTCCCTTCGTTTTCGCGGCGAAACTCGCCTATGTCTTTATTGAAATCCCCGCAGGCAAGCGCGGCGCCTGACCGAGCTGCTGTTTCTAAGTGCACGGCAAGCACTTTTTCCTGCCAGAGCCGCCACTGTTCGCCGCCTCCTCCGCTTTTGCTCTTCCAATGGTTTACGAGCAGCGTCAGCCGCCTGCCTTTTTTGCAGATGTCCACACACATAAGGGGGCGCATCTTTGGCATAGGGGCTTCCCCGCGCAGTTCCAGTGCGTGCGCTCTGAGATTTTCCAGCGGATAACGGGAAAGCACCGCGCAGCCAATGGCGCTTCCCGGCAGCTTTGAAAAGCAGCCGTAAACATAATGCCTGCTGAAATTCCAGTCCCCTGCCAGAAAGTTTGCCAAGTCATAGAGGACTTTTTCGCTTTCTATTTCCTCCAGTACGACTACTTCTGCATCGAGCTTTTTTAGCGCGGCAGAGAGCCGCCTGAGCCGTGCCGTGTACGCATCTTCGCCCCAGTATTTGCTTTTTGTAAATTCCGCGTACTCCGTTCCATCTTTGCGGGCATCGAAGAAGGTCTGCACGTTCCACTCCGCAACGCTGAGCCTTACCTTGCCCGCTTGCGCCCTTTGGCAGCAGCATAAGAAGATTGGTGCCATGGCAAAAGCCGTCAGCAAGAAACACAATCTGCATTTTATCATGAGAATTCCTCCATACTTATTATATTGGGGAGGAGTGACAAAACTGAAACAAAACGGCATATTTTTTCAATAAAAAATCCTCCCGCTCGTCACGGGAGGACTGCATATTGCAAGGAGAGGAAAAACTGTCCTGATTTTTATTAGAATACCGCGATGACGTCTCCGTTCGGATACTTCTTCTGAATCCAGTCCTTTACCTTCTGGCTCTTGAGCGCCTCAACAAGGACTTGGATGCGCTCATCGTTCTCGTTGCCTTCCTTCACGGCGATGACGTTCACGTAGGGGGAATCAGCGCCCTCTACAAAGAGCCCGTCAGTTGAAGCGTTCAGACCAGCGGGAATAGCATAGTTGCCGTTGATGACGGCTGCATCTACGTCCTGCAGGATGCGCGGCAGGGAGGCTGCCTCCA
Source organism: uncultured Treponema sp. (assembly GCA_937885235.1). Lineage (GTDB taxonomy): Bacteria > Spirochaetota > Spirochaetia > Treponematales > Treponemataceae > Treponema_D. Next base: position 3,356 of record CAKZZK010000128.1, on the reverse strand, counting down.
CCTCAGTAAAGCGCAGGTTGCGCGGGTTAGAAACGATGTCAAGCGGTGTGGCGGTGAGTCCTGCGCCATCTTTGAGCGTGATGAAGCCCGCAGACTGCAAAAGCAGGAGGGCGCGTCCCTCGTTTGTGGGATCGTTCGGAATGCCTATCTTTGCACCGTCGGAAATGCCGCCAAGCTCGGTGAATTTCTTTGAATAGAGCGCGATTGGCTCAATGTGTATGCCCGCGGCGCTTGCAAGGTGGGTGCGCTGCTCCTCGTTGAAGGACTCGAGGTAGGGCAGATGCTGGAAGTAGTTTGCGTCAATCTGACCGTCTTCGAGAGCCTTGTTGGGCGTTACGTAATCGGTGAATTCCACAATCTTCAAGGTGATTCCCTGCTTCTTGAGGTCGCTCTTGATGAGCTTGAGGATCTCCGCGTGGGGCTCAGGCGTAGCGCCTACCTTCAGGGTGCTTTTTTTTGCTTTTGCTCCTGCCGCTGCGTTGATGGCAGCAATGGCGAACAGAACGGAAAGTATTTTTTTCATAAGTCATGCTCCTTCTCTGCATAGCGCAGAGTGGGAAAGTCATTTCCCTAGTAATATTGTATGTTTTATACCGTTTATTCCCTACATTGTCAATATGATTTTTACAATTTTTTGCCTGCCGTCACCTTCTGCTTTGCAGGTGGCTGCTTATCTTTGAGCCAAAGAACTGGATGAGCACCACGAGCAGGAGGATGATTACGATTGCCGCCGCCATGATGTCGGTGCGGAAACGCTGGTAGCCGTAACGGATGGCAAGGTCTCCCAGTCCTCCTCCGCCCACCGCGCCCGCCATTGCCGAATAGCCGATGAGATTGATGATGGTGAGCGTAATGCCGTCCACAAGGGAGGGAAGCGCTTCTGGCACAAGCACTTTGACGATTATCTGCATGGTGGTGGAACCCATCGCCTTTGCCGCCTGTATCAGTTCCGGATTCACCTCGTTCAGAGATGATTCTATGATGCGTGCCACGAAGGGGGCTGCCGCAATGGAGAGCGGCACGATGGTGGCTGTTGTGCCTATGCTCGTTCCCACGATGATGCGGGAAAGCGGAAAGAGCACAATCATGAGGATGATGAAGGGGAAGGAGCGCAGAATGTCAACTATGCGGCTGAGCACCTGGTTGAGCAACGGTTTGGGGGCAATGCCTCCCCGCTTTGTGACGCAGAGCAGGACCCCGAGCGGAAAGCCCAGTACAAGGGAAAATATAGTAGAAAAAAACACCATTGAAAGCGTCTGGAGCGATGCCTCGCCCACAAGCAGAACTTTGTCCATCATTTGCTTTCCTCCACGGTAACGCCCGCTCCTTCAAGATAGGCGACGGCTTTTTTGATTTCTTCGGGACTGCCGGAAAAATCGGCAATCATTGTGCCAATGTCGTGCTCTGGCAGATGCTGTATGCCTGCCGCGCGGATGTTGAAAACCACGTCCGCATGGCGGCAGAGCTCGCTCAGAATGGGACGGTTGGGGCTGTCGCCCGTAAAGTGCAGGATGTACTTGCCGCCGTCAGGAGACCAGCGGAGCTCTTCCTGCGTGTTTGATGTGATGTGCGAGAGGAAGTCCTTCGTCACCTCGCTTTTGGGGTGCGCGAAGATGTCCTTTACCTGTCCCTGTTCAACCACTTTGCCACCGTCGATGACTGCCACCTGCTCGCAGGCATCGCGCACCACTTCCATCTGGTGGGTTATCATCACCACGGTGAGGTTCATCTTTGCCTGTATCTCGCGGATTAAGTCAAGGATGGCGTGCGTGGTCTGGGGGTCAAGCGCGCTTGTCGCCTCGTCGCAGAAGAGGATGTCCGGCTTGGCGGCAAGGGCGCGGGCAATAGCGACGCGCTGCTTTTGTCCGCCGGAAAGCGTGCTGATGGGAGCGTCTTCGCGGTTGGCAAGCCCCACGAGCGAAAGCATCTCTGCCACACGGCTTTTTACTGCTTCCCGTGCCATGCCGCTGATTTCAAGCGGATATGCCACGTTCCGTCCTGCCGTGCGGGAGGAAAAGAGGTTGAAGTTCTGGAATATCATGCCTATTTTTCGCCGTTCGGCAACCAGCTCTTTTTTGGAAAGGTTGTCCACGCGCCTGTCGTTGTAGTACACCGCCCCCGCGTCGGGAGCTTCAAGCAGGCTTACAAGCCTGACGAGCGAGGATTTTCCCGCCCCGCTTTTGCCTATGATGCCAAAGACGGTATTTTCAGGAATACTGAGCGATGTGCCTCGCACCGCCTCTATGCTGTTGCCGTCTGTCGTTTTATACGTTTTCCGCAAATTCTCTAACGTTATATGCATTTTTCTACCGTTTTCCACTATACGGAAAAGTTGTTCGCAGGTCAAGCCGTCCTCATTGACAAAGAAAAGCTTGTCTGGAATACTGTGTGTTATGGATGATTTTCTAGCAAGCGGCAATGACCGCCTTGACAAACAGCTCTTGTTCACGGCGGAAATAGACAAGATGACGGCAGTCCTGCGCCGCACGATGCTCCTTGACCGGAGCCGCAGGGAAAACGATGCGGAGCATTCATGGCACATCGCGGTGATGGCGATGCTCTTTGCCGAGTATGCGAAGGAAAAAGCGGATATAGGCCGCGCCGTGCAGATGTGCGTGGTGCATGACCTCGTAGAGATATATGCGGGCGATACCTTTGCCTATGACGCAAAGGCTAACGAAGACAAGGCAGAACGCGAGCGCCTTGCTGCGGACAAGCTGTTCAGCCAGCTGCCGCAGGAGCAGGGAGCCGCAATCCGCGCCCTTTGGGAAGAATTCGATGCAATGGAGACTGCCGATGCAAAGTATGCCTCTTGCATGGACCGCATACAGCCCTTCCTGAATAACACGCTCACCGATGGCTTTACCTGGGTGGAAGGCGTTACCTGCCGCGCTGCTGTTGAAAAACGCATGGCTGTGGTAAAGGACTTTATGCCGCGGGTCTATCAGTGGGTGGAAGCGAATATCGAGCGGGCTGTCTCCCGCGGCTGGATCAAGGATTAGTCTATATTTATGGAAGAAAAAAAGCGGCTCCGCTTTCGTTTTACCGGCATGGTGCAGGGGGTGGGCTTCCGCTATACGGCATATCATCTTGCTTCCTCTCTGGGGCTGACGGGCTGGGTATACAATGACTGGGACGGCTCCGTGCTCATGGAAGCTCAGGGAGCGGCAGCCACCATCTCGCGGCTTATAGAGCGGCTTTGCTCCAGCACATTCATACACATCGACGGCATAGAAAAAAAAGAACTGCCACTGGAAAAGCAGGAGCCGTGTTTTTCCATACGGTACTGACGCTTTGCTGTACCCTAAATTCCGAAGGTTTATACAAAAAACTACTTGACAAAAGATGAGGGGGGG